>CALWPK010000001.1 GCA_944383415.1 uncultured Clostridia bacterium
TGGTGTGGCTGTTATCGTTGTGTCTCCTATTGTTATCGTATTGCCACTGACAGTTATCTCCGTGCCATATTCTACTATTACGCTCGCGGTGTTTACTGTGCCATACTCTGTATCGTTGCTCTGAATAGACACTGTATAGGTATTCGTCTCTCGAGTGAAGTTCGCGGTGATCTGCATTGCTCCATTGACTATACCGCTCTCGCTACTCCAATTATCAAAAGCGTATGTATACTGAGCGGTGTTTGCCTCTGATGTGGCTGTCACTGTCTGACCATCACTGAATTTCAATACATTCCCTTCCACTGTATATGTCGTGCCATACTCTACTGTCACGCTAGATTCAGTCACTGTGCCATATCCTGAGTTGTTTACCCCTATTGTTACTATATATGTTTGGATCCTTTGTTCGAATCTTATTGTTACATTTCCTTCCACTTTGTAGATATTAGTCTCTTCTTGACTTATCGCTCCCTCTATCTCAAATCTTACTAAGTCGTAACCTGTGTTCAATTGATATGTTATATTTAGAATTTGACCATAATATATGACATTTCCACTGGACAGAGTTTGCCCATTGCGCAACACTGTCACTCCATCTGGGATATTGATCAATAAATATTCTATCAAAGATTCTGTATAAGTTATCGTGACGTTGCCTCTGACTGCGTAGTTGCCCTCTGCTCCGCTCCTGACGGCACCGCTGACCTCTAGATGACCTTGCATTCCAGAATTTGGAGTAAAGGAAACAGAGAGAAGGTCACCATAATGTACTGTTGCACCCGATTCAATTGCTGAGTCATTGCAGGTGACTGACAGACTAGCGCCTGTGGAGTTGCTGATCGAGAGCCTGTAATTAACATAAGTCTGGGTATAACTCACGGTGACATTGCCTGTGACTGTATAATTGTCCGTATTGCCTACACGTGTAGCACCTGTCACTGACAGTGAACCAGTAGTGCCTGGATTGGCAGTATAAGAGATTGTCAATATATCTCCATATCGTACGGTATTCCCGCTATATAATTGTATTCCATCCCTGAACACTGTCACGTTTGCGCCTGTGTTGTTCACAATATTCAATGTATAGTCTAAATATTGCTCTCTATAAGTCACGGTGACATTGCCTGTAACAGAATAGTTGTCAGTATTGCCAACGCGTGTGGCTCCAGACACGGAGAGTGAACCAGTAGTGCCAGAATTTGCTGTGTAGTTAATGGTCAAAATATCTCCGTAGCGTAGAACTGCACCATCTTGGAGCACATTTCCTCCCCTAGACACTGTCAGGTTGGCAGAGGTAGAATTGACTATATTCAACTCATACTGAATATATGATGAAGAAAATGACGCGTATACGCTTGTATCCGATGTTATGCCAGTCAAATCCACAGGTTCTCCCTCACTATCCACCCATCCAGTGAATGTGTAACTATACATTCCCGAGTTTTGCTTTGTAGGAATATCTGTGTATATGCTGGATGCGTTGTGATTCACATATTCTAGATATATCAAATTGTCGCCCGTTTCGTCATAAAATGATACTTTGTGCGAAGAAATATCGGTATCAGCATCCACTTCTTCTACCAAAAAATACACTGCATACAAATCGCTCGTCGGATATGTGCCCGTTTCGTCCTCTGGAATTATTGACTGAATGGCAAGAGCGGTGAAAGTGACTACCACAGTGTTTTGCTTGAAATCATTTGTAAACTCATTGCCGTCCAACGTGAACGAAAGATTCACGGACTCAGTTTCTCCTGCATTAACTAAACTGGCTGGAGAAATATTATCCGCGATATTTGAATCGTCTATAAGTTGACCGTCAAGATTATAATAATAAATCAAACAGTGATCAATGTTGTCGATCTGAAATTCTAGTTTCAGTTTTACAATAGTATATACTGCCTCGTCGCCAACATTCGCCACTGACAGAGTATCGAAATTGATAGTACTTCCAGGATTAAGGTTGTTTAGATATGTAGTGGTAAAGGCGGAGTCTGTCATACCATCCGCACCTGAGCGGATATCGATTTCTAGTGTCGCAAACGAAAGATTTTCTTCATTTCGTGCTGTCGCAGTAAACCACGCGTACACTCCAGCGGACGTAAGAAAGAATATTAGCACTATATATGCTATATAAACAAACAAATTATGCTTCTTTTTTGCTAACTTGTTCATACACCCCTATAGATTTAATATACCAAAAAAATATCTATCTGTCAAAATATTTTTTTATATTCAAATAATTATACATATATTTTCAGATTTTTTTAAGAATATATAAATAATGAACATTTTAGCAGTATTAATATTTTGATTTTGTAGTTGAGTAAAATTATCCACTTCTAGATATATGTGATTTTTAACTTTTCTTCTTCGAAATTCATTGTTCAAATATAAATGTCCATCAAAATTGAAATTTTTGCTCTGATTAAACAAAAAAGAGTATAATAGAATATACTCTTCCACTTTCTCTGCTTTTTATTAAATCAATTCTATAATTGCCATTTCGGCATTGTCTCCCTTGCGAATTCCAGATTTGATGATTCTGGTATATCCACCTTTTGTTCCCAATTCTTTTGCACGTTCTGCGTATTTTGGTGCATAAATATTGAATATTTTTTCAAGAAGTGGATTTTTGATATTATCAATACGCAATAGGTAATCTGCCTTTTTCTCTCCTGGCTTACGCTCTTCTTTCACAGAGTAAACTTTCGCCATAATCTTTCTTCTAGCAGCGAGTTTCTTTGGGCCATCATTCATAACTTCACGAGTGGTTTTTTCACCCTTTTTATTCACCGTAGATTTCTGCACAGTGACAACGTCTTCATAAGAGTTGATAGCCAAAGTTAAAAGTTTTTCAACATAACTTCTAAGTGATTTTGCTCTGGCAAGAGTCGTTTCGATTCTACCTTTCCAAAGGAGATCGGTTGCTTGATTTCTCATTATAGCCAATCTTTCTTCGGTAGGGCGTCCTAATTGTTTCACTTTCATACTGGCACTCCTTAATAATTTTCATTACCTTCAAGGATAATTCCATAAGATTCAAGTTTATTGATAACTTCTTCCATAGACTTAGCACCCATATTACGTACTTTCATCATCTCTGCACGCGTCTTTTTAGCAAGGTCGCCAACAGTATCAATACCTGCTCTCTTCAAGCAGTTGTAACTACGAACGCTTAATTCCATTTCCTCAATAGGTTTTTCAAATAATTTTGTTCTTTCGTCTTCTTTTCTCGCAACTAAAATGTTCACCCCATCCATACCTTCTACGAGTTCGATGAACATAGTTGTGTAATCATTTAATAATTTTGCAGAAAGTGCAACGACTTCTTTTGCACTAACTGTACCACGTGTCTGAACGTCCAAAACTAGTTTGTCAAAGTCGAGACTGCGACCCACACGGCTGGATTGAACTTCAAAATTGACACGTTTCACAGGAGTAAACAATGAATCGATCGCTATAAAATCTACTTCGTCTGAAAAATCTTTGTTGACGCTAGCAGGAACATAACCTCTGCCTCTACCAACGTACAAAGTCATATCAAGATCCGCATCGTCATCGATTGTGCAAATATACAAATCAGGATTGACGATACTAATACCGCTTTCGCATTCAATATCCTTTGCGTACACTATTGCTGGACCTTTCTTTTTCAGAGTCATTGTACCTTTGAAATCTTCATCGGTGCTCTCCGTCTTGACTGCAAGAGTCTTGAGATTCAACACGATATCAGGCACATCCTCTGTCACGCCCTTTATCGTAGAAAACTCGTGCAATACATTTTTGATTTTCACTCCGACAACGGCAGCACCAGGCAGGGAACTAAGCAAAGTCCTCCTAAGCATATTGCCGATTGTGATACCGAAGCCTTTTTCTAATGGCTCAACTGTAATTATTGCATTTGCACCATTGTCTTTTTCTTCCAAAGATATTTTTGGTTTTTCGATTTCCATCATAATCCGTTTCTCCTATTATCTTGAATAAAATTCTACAATCAAATGTTCTTGAATGTTCATATCAATATCATCACGTTCAGGAAGTGCTAAAACCTTGCCTGTGAGAGTAGCAGGGTTGAATTCCAACCATTTTGGAGTATTCACTTTAGAATCTTTAAGTGCTTTAAACATCTCTAAACTCTGCTTATTCTCTTTGATCTGAATCTGATCCCCAACCTTCACTTGATAAGAAGGGATATTCACTTTCTTGCCATTGACAGTGATGTGCCCGTGATTGACAATCTGTCTTGATTCTGATCTAGATGAACCGATACCCATACGATAAACAACGTTGTCCAATCTTAATTCAAGCATCTTCAACAATGCCCAACCCGTACCTTCTTTGCTACGAGTCGCTTTTTCATAATATATTCTGAATTGTTTTTCTAGCAGGCCGTAGGCTCTACGAACTTTTTGTTTTTCTCTAAGTTGCATTCCATATTCTGAAAACTTTTTCCTTGCAGTACCATGCTGACCAGGAACCACTGGGCGTTTGTCAAAAGCACATTTAGTGAGACATCTTTCGCCCTTCAAGAAAAGTTTCATACCCTCTCTACGACATTGCTTACAATCTGGACTAGTATTTTTTGCCATATTTCCTCCTATAATCTTCTCTTCTTAGGTGGTCTGCATCCATTGTGCGGAATAGGAGAAACGTCCTTAAACATTGTAACTCCAAGCCCAAATGTCGTAGCAGCCCTCACTGCAGCCTCTCTACCGCCACCAGTACCAGCACCTTTAATATAGATAGCAATTTTGTTGATACCAAAAGAACTTGCTTTGCTCAAAACGTCCTCTACGACTTGCTGAGCAACAAACGGAGTGCTCTTCTTGGCGCCTCTATGACCAAGTTTTCCTGCACTACTTTCAGCTTTCTTGTTGCCTTGACTATCTGTTAAAGTTGCTATAGTATTATTTTGGCTAACTTTAATGTGTATAGCCCCTTCACCATTACTAACTAAACTTTTCTTTTTCTTTGTTTCTTTTTTAGTAGCCATTATTTACTCCTTATTATTTCTTCTTGTTCGCTATTGTCACTTTAGGTCCTTTGCGTGTACGCGCATTATGCCTTGTAGACTGCCCTCTGACCGGTAAGTTGGCAATATGTCTAAGTCCACGATAGCACCTAATCTCTTTCAAACGTTTGATGTCCATAGCAACATCTTTGCGTTTTTCACCTTCCACGACAAAATTAGCCTCTATATATTTACGAATAGAAGCGATTTCATTTTCTGTAAGGTCTTTCACTCGGGTGTCAGGATTGATTCCAGTAGCCTCCAAAATCTTGTTTGCACTGGTCCTGCCTATACCATAGATATAAGTAAGCCCGATTTCCACTCTTTTTTCATTAGGTAAATCCACGCCTGATATACGTGCCATAATATTCCTCCACTTAATGTAATTTATTTACTCACAATGCCAAAATGCCGCGAGACATTGTGCTTATTTTCAAATTTATTAACCTTGACGTTGTTTGTGCTTTGGATTCTTTGAGCAAATAACCATAACCTTGCCGTTACGTTTGATCACTTTGCACTTTTCGCACATTGGTTTAACTGATGGTCTAACTTTCATAATTTCTCCTTCTAGTTTTTATCTCTCCACACGATTCGCCCTTTGGTCAAATCATACGGACTCATCTCTACTTTCACCTTATCACCTACCAATATCTTGATATAATTGGTACGCAATTTCCCAGATATATATGCGGTGATGATATGGCCGTTCATAATCTTAACCTTGAAGTTGGTGTTTCCCAAGACTTCGATCACTTCGCCTTCCGCTTCAATAAGGTCTTCCTTCGACATATTACTCCTTTTTCAAATAAACTTTAATCATTTTATAGATTTCTGTATTTGTTGATAGTGACGAATTAACCTTTTTGATTATCTCGTCATCGTGTCCTACTTTTATCAAGTGTTTAGGATTTTTGCTCTTCGGCTTGTCCATAGTCCTATATCTACCATCTATTATAGCAAGATATCCATTTTTGTCAATACCTGTGACTACAAATAAGCGATTTTTGTCGTGTCCTGATAGAGATTTCACTATATCTCCCACTGAAAATTCGTTATCCATAACACTCCTACAAAGTTAAGATTTCCACACCTGTGTCTGTAATGAGCACGGTGTTTTCGTAATGTGCACTAGGTGAGCCGTCTTGAGTCGTCACTGTCCAATCGTTGTCCTCTAGATACACATAACGTTTTCCCATAGTAGACATTGGTTCTATCGCCAAGGTCATACCAGAAACCAACTGAATGCCAGAATTGAACTTGCCATAGTTTAAGACTTGCGGGTCCTCGTGCAGATTTTTGCCCACGCCGTGACCGCACAACTCTCTCACCACGCCATAGCCTCGCTCTTCTAGATACGTTTGAATTCTATGGCTAATGTGTCCCATTCTATCGCCTGCCTTGATTCCCTTGATCCCTTCGAAAAAGGATTGGCACGTTGCTTCAATTAGGTTTGCTTTTTCAATAGATATGTTACCAACAGCAAAAGTCCTTGCTGCGTCTGAATGATAACCTTCCCAAATCACTCCACAATCAATTGAGATGATATCTCCCTCTTTGAGTGGATCGTCTGAACAGAATCCGTGCACCACTTGCGCATTTACGCTAGCACAAATCGTGTACGGAAACCCCTCATAATTTAGGAAGGAAGGTTTTGCGCCTTGTGAAATAATATAATTATACGCCAAATCGTTAAGATGCGCGCTAGTTTGACCTGGATAGATTGATTTTTCGATCAGATCAAGCGTTTCTTTCAAAATTTTGCCTGCCTTTCGCATCTTCTCTATCTCTTCACTATTTTTAATAGTTATGTTCATTTGATTACCTTCATAACTGCTTTCAAAACTTCGTCAGGAGTCTTGGAAGCGTCTATTTCTGCCACCAAAACTCCGTGTTTTTTATATCTTTCGATCAACGGATAGGTCTCCAATTCATATTGTTCGAATCTTTTGTTCACTGCCTCAGGAGAGTCATCGCTACGGACAGTCAATTTCCCTTTACATACTGGACATATCAAATCTGGGCATTTCACTCTCGTGGTGATATTCCCGCACTTTGAGCAAGTCAATCTATTCATAATGCGTTTTATGGCATCTTCTTTCTTTAGATTGAGGTAGATTGCGAGATCTACATTGCAAATTTTATCCAATTCGTCCGCTTGCTCACTCGATCTTGGAAAGCCATCGAATATGACGATAGGTTTCCTATTTTGAGACAACTTTCTCTTGACCGTCTCAATGACGATTTTGATATCTACCAATTCGCCTTTGTCAGTCTTTGATTTTATCAGTTTTCCCAGTTCGGATCCTGTGGCGATCTCTTCTCTAAGAAGTGCACCAACAGACACGAGTGAGAAATCTAAATGCTTTGATAAATCTTGCACCAAAGTGCCTTTTCCTGAACCTTGAATTCCTAATAGAACAATATTCATTTTCACCCCTATTTCAAAAATCCTCTATAATTTTTCATCATCATTTGCGCTTCCAACTGCTTGTCGAACTCAAGTGCGACTGATACGACAATCAGCATACCCGTAGCACTGAATGCACTATTCAGTCCGCCCGCTCCTATTCCAGTAAACACGAGAGTAGGAATGAGTGCCATAAACGCTAAGAAGATCGCACCAAATAATGTGATACGTTTATTTATACTGCTCAAATATTGAGAAGTTGGTTTGCCTGGACGAATTCCTGGAATAAATCCGCCATTTTGTTGAATCTGTCTACTGATCTCGTCAGTATCAAAGTTGATCATAGTATAGAAGTATGCAAATGCTAGTATCAAAAGTGCCAACAATACTGCATACACCCAACTGCCTGCACCTATCCAAGTATTCCACCAGCGAACGAATCCACTGCTTGAATCTGAATCAAATATGCTCATCAGAAGTTGAGGGAATGTGAGCAATGCGCTTGCGAATATGATAGGCATAACTCCGTTGGCATTTACTCTGATAGGGATATAGGTAGATTGTCCACCATATAATTTCCTGCCTTTCATCTGTTTTGCGTATTGCACTCCAACCTTTCGCTCTCCGCCATCAACGAACACCACAAGAGCAAAGATTGCGATCAATGCGACAACGAACAAAACTAATTGCCAAATAGCCGTTTGAGTAGTCTCGCCACCAACAAATAAGTTTTGGAAATTACCCATAATTGCACTAGCAGCACTGGATAGAATACCTACGAAAATCAACAATGACATACCATTGCCGATACCAATTTCAGTAATTTTCTCTCCTAGCCAAACAGTAAACATTGCACCCGCTACCAACATAGTCACTATGAAAGCATAACATACGAATTCATTTCCGCCGAAGATATCTAGTTGAGCACTACCTGCCGTGCCGAAGCCTACTGCTATACCAATCGCTTGAGCAAGTGCGATAATCAATGCAGCGATCTTTGTGTATCGACTGATTTTCTTCCTGCCGTCAGCGCCCTCTTTTGAAATTCTTTGCCAACTAGGAATCACAGCCGCGAGCAACTGGATTATGATAGAAGCGGTAATATATGGAGACACTCCGAGTGCCAAGAATGAGCCTTGAGCAAGTGCTCCACCGCTCACTGAACTGAGCAAACTCAGAAATGTGCTACCTTCCACATTGACACCCAACGCCTCACTGTCTATGCCCGGAATTGGCAACCAACAGCCAAGACGATATACAAAGAGCAAGACCAAAGTCAAAATTAACTTGTTTCTAACCTCTTTGATTTTGAATGCGTCAGTTAATGTCTTAAACATTATACCTCCTCTATACTGCCACCTTGTGCTGTAATTTTTTCTTTCGCTTGTGCTGTAAATTTATTTGCCACAACTTTTAGAGCAACAGACAACTCTCCATTACCTAAAATTTTAATGCCATCTTTTTCAATCTTTGACAAGATTCCACTTTCAAGAAGTTTCACTGCATCAACTACAGTGTTTGGCTCAAAGTTATTCAAACTGCTGACATTTACCACTGAATACACCTTTTTAAACTTAGCATTGCTAAATCCGCGCGCAGGTATTCGTCTATATAATGGATTCTGACCACCTTCAAAACCTGGACGTACTCCACCGCCAGAACGTGCGTTCTGACCTTTGTTTCCCTTACCAGAAGTCTTGCCAAGTCCGCTACCAATACCTCTTCCAAGTCTTTTTTTGCTGGTCTTCTCTCCTTCTGCATTTTTTAAATCGTGTATATACATAATTTTCTCCTTTATGCGTCTTCTTCCACTTTCAACAAGTGTTTTACTTTGAAGATGCTACCTCTTATGCAATCATTATCTGGAAGAACTCTTGTTTGACCAAGTTTTCTGAACCCCAAAGCCTCCAAAATCTTTGCTTGACGTTTGTCAAAGCCCGTTGCACTTTTAACTAATGTCACTTTGATTGTCTTTTCTTGTTTCTTAGCCATAACTCCTCCTAAATTTCTTCAACTGATTTACCACGAAGCATAGCAACTTGCTCTTTTGTCCTCATACCTTTGAGTCCATTAAGAGTCGCTCTAACCACATTGATTTTATCAGTAGAACCATAAATTTTTGCACTAATGTCAGTATAACCTGCCATTTCAAAAACTGTACGAGCAGCACCACCAGCAATCAAACCGCTACCCTTTTTAGAAGGAAGCATTTTCACACTAGTTTTAGCAAATTTTCCGATAGTTTCGTGCGGAATTGTTCCGTCGATGACAGGAACAAGGACAACTGCTTTTTTCGCAGCCTTAGTTGCTTTTTCAATGGCTGTAGGCACTTCGCTTGCTTTCGCTATACCCATACCTACTCTACCTTTTTTATCTCCTACTACAACAAGAGCAGAGAAACGCATAGTACGTCCACCTTTGACGACTTTTGTCACACGTCTTACGTCCAACATCTTCTTGTCAAATTCGTCTTTTTCTTCAACCCTTGGTTTTCTAAATTCACGTTTTTGTGCCATAATTTCTCCTTAAAATTTCAAGCCACCGGCTCTGGCGCCGTCAGCAAGTTCTTTCACTCTTCCTGTATAAAGGTATCCGCCACGATCAAATACAACTTCTTCGATTTTCTTCTTCTTCGCAAGGCGAGCAATTTCAGTTCCTATGAATTTTGCTTGCTCTTTGTTTGTCATACCTTTTACTTTTTCTTGAATTTCTTTTTGAGTAGTGTTGCAAGCAACTAATGTCTCACCTTTGCTGTCATCTATTATTTGTGCATAGATATGATTCAAACTCCTATATACGCACAATCTTGGGCGAACACTAGTGCCTGTTAAGTCGTGACGTAATTTGATATGACGTTTCACACGTTGAGCATTTTTATTAATCTTACCAATCATAACTTAACCTCCTACTTCTTCTTGCCTGCAGATTTACCAGGTTTTAGAATTACACGTTCATTTGTATAGTGAATTCCATATCCGTGATAAGGTTCGACAGGTCTCAATGCTCTGATTTTCGCAGCAATTTCGCCAACCAATTCTTTGTTTGCACCCTTGACTAAAATGGTGTTGTTGTCTGGAACTTCGAGAGTGATACCCTCTATTTCTTCGAATTCCACTGGATGGCTCAATCCTAAATTCATTACTAATTTTTTGCCTTGTTTTGCCAATTTATAACCAACTCCTTGCACTGTCAAAGATTTCTTGAATCCATCTTTCACGCCAATGATCATATTGTTTATAAGTTGACGATACAAGCCCTGTTTTGCATTTGAATCTCTTGTGTCATCATTGCGAGTGACGATAACTTGATTGTCTTTGACTTCGACTGTTACGTTCTTTGAATACTCTTGAGATAGAGTCTCTTTTGCACCCTTGACTGTAACGACGTTGTCTTTTATTTCAACTGTCACACCGTTAGGTATTGAGATAGGTAATTTTCCAATTCTTGACATAACTCACCTCTCTACCATACATAGGCGAGCACTTCGCCACCTACGTTCAATTTTCTAGCAACTTTATCTGTAACGATGCCTTTGCTAGTAGACACAATAGCGATTCCCAACCCGTTAAGAACTTTTGGTAATTGTTCAGTATTAGCATAAATTCTTAATCCCGGTTTGCTGATTCTCTTTAGCCCTTGAATGACTTTTTCACCATTAGGACCATATTTTAGTGTGATTTCGATCATCTTGATTCCATTTTCTTCGCTAGACTTGTAGTCAACAATATATCCTTCATCTTTCAAGATTTGGGCGATTGCGAGTTTGGTCTTTGACTGTGGAACAAGCACACTCTCGTGCTTATTTGCATTCGCATTGCGAATACGAGTAAGCATATCTGCGATAGGGTCTAAACTTAACATACTTTTCTCCTTTTACCAACTAGCCTTCTTAACGCCAGGGATCTCACCTTTGCTAGCCAAATTTCTAAAACAAATTCTGCAAATTCCATATTTTTTAAGTACGGCATGTGGACGACCGCAAATAGAACATCTCGTGTATTCACGAGTTGTGAACTTTTGCTTTCTTTTTTGTTTATTTACCATTGCTTTTCTTGCCATAATTCACTCCTATTTACTCTTCTTGAACGGAACGCCCATCAATTTCAACAATTCTAGCGCCTCTTCGTTCGATTTTGCGGTAGTTACGAATATGATATCAAATCCTCTCACTGCATCAATTTTATCGTATATGATTTCAGGGAAAATGATTTGCTCTTTCACACCAAAACTATAGTTTCCACGTCCATCAAAAGATTTTGTGCTCAGTCCTTGAAAGTCTCTTACACGTGGAAGAGCGATTGAAATCAATCTATCGAAGAACTCGTACATTCTTTCTCCACGAAGGGTCACTTTCGCACCGATCTTTTGTCCTTGACGAAGTTTGAAATTTGCAACTGATTTTCGCGCAGTTGTTACAACCGCCTTCTGTCCAGCGATCAAACTCAACTCTTCGACGGCGTTATTGAAACTCTTTGCGTTATCTTTTTCCTTACCAAGACGAAGACTTAAAACGATTTTGTCGAGTTTTGGTATTTCCATTACATTTTTATATCCAAATTTCTCTTTCAAAGCCTTTTTAACCACTTCGTTGTAGTATGCATGACGTCTATTAATTTCTTTTTCCATAAGTCATACTCCTTTATGCTTTTTTACTGCTCTTTGCAGTCTTTTTGGTAGTTGTATTTCCTACACTTTCGCTCTTTTGAACTTTCTTTTCAGAATCTTTCTTTGCCGTTTTCTTGGCGTCAATAGTTTCTGTTTTTTCAGTTTTTTGAACTTTCTTGTCAGTAGATGTTTCTACTTTTTTCGTTGTCTTCTTTGCTTTTGCAACGTCTAGAGATGCACCACATTTCTTGCAAATACGAGATTTTTCATCTCTCACAATAGAATGTGACACACGAGTTGCTTTCTTGCAAACTGGGCAGATGATTTGAACATTGCTAATATCAATAGCGCCTTCAGTTTTCAAAATGCCACCCTTGTCATCCTTGCTTCTTGGCTTTTTGTGATGTGCCTGAATATTGATGCCAGAGACAATCACTCTTCCTGACTCTCTATTCACTTCCAACACTTCGCCAGTTTTGCCAGCATCTTTTCCAGCAAGTACAAGAACGTTATCGCCTTTTTTCACACTATACTTCATCTCTGCCTCCTATAATACTTCCGGTGCTAGTGAGATGATTTGATTGAATCCCTTAGCACGAAGTTCTCTAGCAATTGGTCCAAAAACACGTGTACCTCTTGGAGCCTTTTGCTTATCAATTATTACAGCAGCATTTTCGTCAAACTTGATTGAACTGCCATCTGGTCTTTGCACTCCCTTTTTCGAGCGAACGATAACTGCCATAACTACGTCACCTTTTTTCACCTTTCCATCTGGATCAGCCTTTTTGACAGAAGCCACGATGATATCACCGATATTTGCGAATCGCCTCACTGAGCCACCTAAACAACGGATACACATAATCTCTTTTGCTCCTGTATTGTCGGCAACTTTCAATCTTGATAATGGTTGTATCATACCTGCCTCCTACTTCGCTCTTTCAACGATAGAAAGAAGTCTGAAATATTTATCTTTGCTGAGCGGACGCGTTTCTACGATCAAAACAGTGTCCCCTACGTGCGCTTCATTCTTCTCATCGTGAGCCTTATATTTTTTTGTATAAGTTGTATATTTCTTATATATTGGGTGTCTTTTCTTGCTGGTGACCAAAACAGTAATGGTCTTGTCCATTTTGTCAGAAACAACAACACCTTGAATTGTCTTGCGGTTTACATCTTTACTTTCCATACATTACTCCTTCGTTCCAGCCATTTTTTCTTTTAGGGCAGTCTTTACCCTAGCGATGTTCTTGCGAACAATTCTGATTCTTGATGTATCAGTCAGTTGACCCACTTTGTGTTGGAAAGTTAGGTTGAACAATTCACTTCTAAGTTTGCTTTCCTCTGCTGTCAACTCCTGAATTGATAGTTCTCTATAATTATTCTTCATTGTTTTCACCGCCTTTTTCCTTATAGACTACTCTAGTCTTGCAAGGAAGTTTATGTGAAGCGAGCCTAAGCGCCTCTAAACAAACTTCTTCGCTAGGACCGCTCACTTCAATGATCACTCTGTCACGTTTCACCACTGCTACGTGACCGATCTGTGCACCCTTACCGCTACCCATACGAGTATCTGCAGGTTTTTTAGTAATAGGTTTGTCTGGGAAAACTTTTATCCAAAGTTTACCGCCACGTTTCATATATCTATTAATAGCAACACGTGCTGCCTCTAGTTGGTTAGGTGTGATCCAACAAGGTTCAGTGGCTTGAAGACCATAATCTCCATAGGTTACTTTGCTACCACGAATGGCACGACCGGTCATACGACCACGGTGTTGCTTTCTTCTCTTTTCTCTCTTAGGCATCAACATATTAGTTTTCTCCTTTCTTGTGATTTACTGAACTCTGAGAAACTTTACCCAAAATCTCACCCTTATAGATCCACACTTTCACACCGATCACACCGAATGTAGTGTGAGCTTCTGTGATAGCATAGTCAATATTTGCTCTAAGAGTGTGTAATGGAAGTGAACCCTCGTGGTAGTGCTCACTACGCGCAATTTCTGCTCCGTCTAGTCTGCCAGACACCATGATCTTGACACCGACAGCACCTGCTCTCATCACTCTTTGCATAGCAGATTTCATAACGCGTCTGAATTGAGCACGTTTTTCAAGTTGACTAGCGATTGACTCTGCCACCAACTTTGCATCTAAGTCTGGATTTTTCTGTTCAACGATATTTACGTTGACTTTCTTTGCGTCGGTCAATTTTTCAACATTTTTCTTGAGAGTCTCCACTCCTGCACCCTTTTGACCAATCAAAATTCCCGGTTTTGCCGTAGTGATAGTCACAGTGATTGAATCGTTCGTCCTTTCAATCAAAACATTGGAAATTGCACAACTTTTATATTCTTTAAGGATATAGTTACGGATTACGTTATCTTCCTTAATGTTTTTTGCTATATTTTTCTTGTCTGTGTACCAAAAAGAATTCCAAGTCTTGTTGATACCTATTCTCATTCCATTCGGATTAACTTTTTGTCCCATACTTCTACTCCTTTACATCTAGCACAACTTTAATGTGACTAGTTCTTGTGACAATTCTATCAGCGCCGTGTGCTTTACCACGGAAATAAACTTTATTTACTCGTGTAGGACCTGCACCCAAGATAACTTCTGCCAACTTCAAATCGTGAACGTTGAGTCCCTTGTTGTGTTCAGCATTAGCACCAGCAGATTTCACCACTTTCAGCAAAATTGCTGCTGCGTCCTGTGGCATATTCGAAAGTATAGCCACTGCATCATCATAACTCTTACCACGTACTGTGTCGATAACGATCTTTGCCTTTGTAGGAGAAAGACGCACGTGACGAACACTAGCATACGGACGAGTGTCTTTGATCGCTTTGATTTTTTCTGTTTTTTCTCTAATTCTCTTTGCCATAGTTCACTCCTACTTTTTACCTTTTGCATCTTTTTGCTTGTGTCCTTTGAAGGTACGAGTTGGAGCGAATTCTCCCAACTTGTGCCCTACCATATCCACAGTGCAATATACAGGTATATGTTTTTTGCCATTGTGCACAGCAATTGTATGTCCTACGAATTCTGGATAGATTGTGCTTGAACGTGACCAGGTTTTGATTGCCTTTTTCTCGTTCTTTTCATTCATTTCGTTAATTCGTTTCATCAATTTTTCTTCCACAAATGGTTTTTTCTTCAAACTTCTACTCATAAACTACTCCTACTTAGTCTTGGCTCTCTTGACAATCAATTTGTCGCTAGCCTTTTTGTGTTTTCTAGTCTTGTATCCAAGCGCTGGTTTACCCCAAGGAGTGACAGGACCTGCGTGTCCGACTGGAGACTTGCCCTCACCACCGCCGTGTGGGTGATCCACTGGGTTCATAGCAGAACCACGAACGGATGGGCGAATTCCTAGATGACGTTTACGTCCAGCCTTACCCAAAGACACGATTTCATTTTCTTCATTGCCAATCGTACCGATTGTAGCACGACATACTGCAAGCACTTTCCTCATTTCGCCAGAAGGCAAACGCAAAGTCGCATAAGCACCTTCTTTCGCCATAAGTTGAGCAGACATTCCTGCACTTCTCGCCATCTGTCCACCTTTACCAGGCTGTAATTCTATATTATGAACAATAGCACCTAGCGGAATATCTTTCAATTCAAGTGCATTACCCGGCTTGATTTCAGCGCCAGCACCGCTCATCACCTTATCTCCAACGTTAAGTCCTTTTGGAGCAAGGATAAATCTCTTTTCACCATCAGCATACGTGATCAATGCGATATATGCTGTTCTATTTGGGTCGTATTGAATGCTTTCTACTTTTGCTACAATTCCATCCTTATTGCGTTTGAAATCGATCTTTCTATATTTACGCCTATTAGCACCACCGATGTTACGAACGGTTATTTTACCTTGAGCATTACGACCGCCAGTCTTCTTCACTTCTGTCAGCAATGACTTTGGAACCTCAGCATCTTTTGTCAATTCGCTGTATGTCTTGTAGGTTTTGAATCTACTGCCAGCAGAGGTAGGTTTTATCTTTCTTATAGCCATAGTCTACTCCTTTTAGTTCAAACTCTCGAAGAATGCGATAGCCTTTGATTCAGGTTTTAGGAAAACAATTGCTTTCTTATAATCGCTCGTTCGACCAGTCACTCGACCTTGTTTTGTATTTCTTGATTTTTCTTTTCCTGAACAGTTGACCGTGTTCACACGCGCCACTTGCACTTCAAACAACTCTTCAACTGCTTTCTTTATCTCTACTTTGTTTGCATTTACATTCACTTTGAATGTATAAACTTTGTTTGGGAAGCCTGCGTACGACTTTTCAGTCATAATAGGCTCCAAGATAATTTCTTGCGCTTTCATTATACGTATGCCTCCTCTAATTTCTTAATAGCATCCTTTGTGAACACAAGATATGTGTTTTCAACGACTTGTGCCACATTCAGTAGCATAACATCTTCGCAACTAACCTTTTGGATATTGCCAGTTGCTCTCATTACTCCCTCATCCTTACCATTTGTGAGGATCATAGTGCGTTTATTTAGTCCAAAGGTCTTCAAGAATTCACTAGCACTTTTAGTTTTGTTGTCAGCAAATTTTACTTCATCTAAAATGAACACTTCATTTTGTCTAATTTTTTGTGATAATGCAGATGAAAATGCTATATCTCTCATTTTCTTATTAATCTTTTGACTAAAATCGCGTGGCTTTGGAGCGAATACCACACCGCCACCATCGAATTGTGGAGCACTTCGTTCATCATGACGAGCGCCACCAGTACCCTTTTGCCTATACATCTTTTTCTTACTAGCGTTCACTTCGCTACGAGTAAGAGTAGATTTTGTCCCCTGTCTAGCGTTGTTGTGCAATGCCACCACCACTTGATGAACAAGTGGCTCATTATAGTCTGCATCGAACACTAAATCGTTCAGACTAATATCGCCAACCGCCTCTTTCTTCATATTATAAACTTTTAGTTTCGCCATAGTTTACTCCTTTAAGCCTTCACTGCAGACTTGATAGTGACAATTGACTTTTTAGGTCCAGGAATGGCACCTTTTATTAAAATCAAATTCCTATCAGCATCTACACGCACAACTTTAAGATTTTGCACCGTCACGGCTTCGCTACCGTAATGTCCAGGCATCTTTTTACCTTTGAATACACGACTAGGTGTTGAGTTTGCACCCATTGAACCCACTTCTCTATGAACAGGTCCTACACCGTGAGTCATCTTCAATCTCTGTTGATTCCAACGTTTGATAACACCAGTGAATCCGTGTCCTTTCGTGATGCCAGACACGTCTACTAGGTCACCTTCGCTGAACATATCCGCCTTGATCTCTTGACCAAGACTAAATTTTGATATGTCATCATATTTAAACTCTTTCATCACACGTTTTGGCTCAACTCCAGCCTTCTTGAATGCGCCAGTCTGTGCCTTGTTCACATTCTTTGCCTTGATATCGCCGAATGCTACCTGCACTGAATTGTAGCCGTCTGTATCCGTCGTTTTGATCTGAGTCACATAGCAAGGACCTGCTTCAATCACTGTCACAGGCTCTACTCTTCCGTCATCAGTAAACACTTGTGTCATACCGATCTTTCTACCAATAATCGCTTTTTCCACAGTTCCCTCCTTATAATTCTACCTTAATATCTACGCCCGCAGGAACATTCATCTTCAGTAATGTATCTACTGCTTTTGCGTTAGGTGCGAACACGTCAATCAATCTAAAGTGAGTGCGAGACTCAAACTGTTCGCGTGAATCTTTGTATTTGTGCGTAGCACGAATGATTGTCACCACTTCCTTCTTCGTAGGTAGTGGAACAGGTCCAGACACTTTGCATCCGGACTTTGTGGCAGTGTCAAGAATCCTTGATACCACATTCTCTAGCAAACCTGTATCATAAGATGCAAGTTTGATTCTAAGTTTTGTTGTTGCCATTTTTCTTCTCCTTTTATTTATTGTCAACACTGAACCGACCTTCTTTACTCATATTGCCCCTAGCATTACACTTTGACCTTACAACAATTCATTAGTCACAATTATAAATCTATTCCGAATTTTAGATTGACTAAGGTATTGTCATAAATAGCCGTAGTAGTGTCTTGCGGTAGTTTGATTGCTCACTTGCACGCGTTTACACTATGCCGGGTGTAAAGTGCTGATCTTCAAAAATAAATTGGGATAAACCCACATTTTCTATCGGCGTCTCACTAGACTAGGTCAACATAAATTCCCATCTGTCGCTTGCTAACAAATGCAACCTTATGCGTCAAACCATTAATCAGCATTGTTATTCTACCAAAGAAATATGTGATTGTCAACCCTTTTTCATAACTTTTTTTACTTTTTGACTGACTTTCTCAAGATGCAGATTTCCTTCATTTCTTTTCGGATATGGATATAAGGCGCGGAGACCAACTCGAGAGCGATTTTCGATTGGAAGAAGTTGCGTTTTTGAAAAATAAAAAGTCCTAGAATCAATCAGAGCACCAAACTCTGAATTCTAGGATTTTCATATTAGTATAATACATAATGTTTGAAGAAGTGGCAATGGTTTTTAGAAAAAATTTACCCAAAGAGCGTCAAATGCATCTGTATATAGAGGATTTCTTCAATCAAATGCTTATCATAATTAATTTTCAATCTTGACAGGGTGGGTATTGTATGTTAGACTATGGATGATTGAATACGGGAGGAAATATGAGCAATTTGATCACACAACTTACAGCAAAACTGGAGAAATTGGGCGAAGAGATAGACACTCAGAAAGTAGGTGTCTATCGCCTTCAGCGAGAAATGCAGGAAAAGAAAAGAGAACTGAGATCTCTTCTCTACGAGTGGTCTAATGAGAAGAAGAAAAGTCTGCCTAATGAGCAAAAATATAATGCTATGGCAAATGAACTGCTAGAAGGCACCCCTATCAGCATAGGCGAACTGATGGATGGGCTGAAAAACGCGTTGAATTGCGATGGCATAGACTATGTCGTCAGTCTGACGCGTCAAGACAACTACCCCTATTATCGTGAAGGAGAAGAGCAACGAAAATTTGATTATTATAAAATGTGGCAATCGAACAATAATGACGACCGTTTCACAATAACGACAGCCAAAGACTCTATCTCTTGGCTCAAAAAGGATGTGGCTAGCAAAAAATTTAGGGAAGAATATTTCCTAGACCACTCCGAGCGAAGTATCCGACTAGATATCTATTCCGGAGACAAGACTCTTGGCTATATCAACCTGCCACTTAATAGCAAATATACATTCAATGATGGTAGCACAATGACTGACCATATCGAAACGGACGGTGAAAAATGTAATTGTTACTCCAATGCGTTTGATCCTTTCAGATTTGGATATATTATGCAAACTATATATCTTGCTGTTAAATATTATTTGCCAAAGGATAGAATGAACTGCCTAGATGGTATGATGATCACTATCCCTGATATCACTAGCAAAGATATACTCATCTCGCCAGATTTTGACAATAGGAAGAGGAATCACAAGCCAATGCAGTATGAGGATGTCAAACTCTTGATTCGAGCAATGTCCACTACCCTGAGCGCTAGAGGCGAAAAGACTGACAATATAGACTGACGAGAATATCCTAAGGTCGAGATCTATTTTCTATTAGATATACCAAGAATTTTGTATCTTTTGAGCATATTTGAGATAGATATTTTATGTTCCTATGCTCTAGCGCTGATATCTCTTCTATTGAGCAAAGATATTTCATATATAATAGTCGTAATGATAATGATACTTTCTCTAGCCGTACGATGCGTCAACTCGTCTAAACGCCATATCTATTCTAAATTCAAGCATTGCAATACGAATATCCTTAAGGATTTCATAGAAAACTCGCGTCATAGATTGTATGAAAGGATATATAATACTATATGTGTTTATGGTCATAGTGCAACTAAATGCGTTTTAGGACTTTACTCAACCGAAAATTTTTGATATACTGAGATTATGAAACAATTTGAGAAGAATGATTCGGGGTTCGTCTGTGTCTGGTGCAAAAGATCTGTGCCAGCACTAAGATACTCTTCGCGAGATCACTGCACGAACTGTCTTGCCTCGCTTCACGTAGACATCAATCCTGGAGATAGAATGAATACTTGTGGAGGAATACTTTTCCCCCAAGATGTCACAGTTAGTGGGAAAAAGGGATATATAATACAATATAAGTGTAGCAAATGTGGAAAACTGCACAACAACAAATCGGCAGAGGATGACAATTACTCCACCATACTGAAAGTGATGAACAAGACATACAGTCCGATGAACTACAAAGCGCACGATGACAAATAATTGTAATTAAAATGAAAACAGCATCATATATTAATAAATAATGAAGTTATTGAATGAAAATGATTATCAGTAGATTTTTGTGAATTTATAGACAACGAACAATCGAATTGCAAATCACTATCAAAATTCGCTAAATACTATAACTTGTCATAAATACACACATTATCTCAAAAATTAAAAAATTTTTAAAAATGGTATTTACAAATATAGAATAATGTGTTAAAATCAAGATGATTAAAGATTTTTATCAATATAAGGAGTAGATTATGCCAAATACAAATAATATCGAAAATGCAGATTATCATTTCAATAGGGAAAATTCAGCAACGGCAAAAAGGCTATCTGAAATGTCGGATAGACAATTATTCAATAGATATTTCTTGCCTACCAATGACAACTCTTGGACTCCAAGAGATGAGGCTATGAAAGCATTGTCTATCAAGATCCCAAATTCTCCAAGATTTAAGTGCGAAAAAGTAAGGTCTTTGAGTGGTCCACCTTTAGACTATTTTGTGGCTGGTCTCAATATCGATCTTATGGGCTGGGTTCCAGATGGATACAAATTCAATTTGGCAAACATTATGGAAGATTTTGAACTAATATTGGGTGAAAATTGGGAACACGCACGCACTGTGGCTAGGACAAAGACGACGGATATATTCATCGAAGAAGTACTACGATTCATCGAAGAGCACATTCAATTGGGTATTGATCATATCGTAGGAAGCACTTTTGAACAACAATAAAAATCGCCGATTGGCGATTTTTTTGTTTCACATTTTGTATCCAATTAATATTTGATAATTAAATATATATTAATTTCGATGTATCTGCAAAGTTTAAAATGGTTAATAAATTTTAATATTTTTATGGTTCAATGCTAACACTTTCATCACGACTGATCTGCACATTTTTTTCAGTCTCTTTCTGACTTGACGATACTACTTTTGCAACATTCGATTTTTGTATTAAATTTTCTCTTTCCGCATTGAAATTATCAATTTCTATATTACCAATTCCGAATTCTGCATTGCTTGCCACCTCACCATCTTTATGCTTTTGCTCATACCTAGATGATATCGTTCCATCTATTTCGTGTCTATTATTAACATTTGCATTCCTCACTGCACCTCGTATCAATCCGTGTCCTGAATTGGTGCTTTGGCTGGCTTTGCTTGATGCGGTCGTAGTCGGACTGACGCGTTTGGCTGTCTTGACTGAAGGTTTTTTACTCGCGTTGCCACCGCCTCCTCCCGAACTGCTTCCAGCAGACTTGTCAACTGTGGCTTGCGACTTGGGTTTGTTATCTACTTGTTTACTATCTGTTTTCGTAGGCTTACTTGTTTGCTCGGCATTTACGTTTGCCAATCTTTTCTTTTCAATTTGAGATATCTGCTCGCTTGTATTTGGGCTAGTGTTGTGCGTCACTGTAGCACCCTTATTCGATAGATATCTATACAACTCTGCACGATATGACGAAATTTCTTCTCCTTGTACCTGCCTCTTGCCCAAGATTGCTTTCATCCCACCATCTCCGATCGCTACGAGCAACCTAGAGGCGTCCGCAACGGGCGCATTCGCCACATCACCGACATTGAGTGCAATCGCTTCCGAGACATTTCTCTCTACCACATTTTTTTCTATTTGCAAAGTCTCTTGCATAAGTTCGACAATGGATCTGCTTTGTTCAATATTATGCGTGTCTAAAATAATTTTATCTTTCTTCGTTGCACTCAGTTCATCACCAATATGCTCTTCCTTAATTTCGAGAGTCTCAGATTTTATGTCGACTGCATCTCTTGACTTTATATTATATGCCACCTGCACATTATGTCTTTCTGATAAAAATTCTGCTCTTTCCTCCTCTGTCAATGCGTTTAGGTTGGCATACATAGACTTCTCTATGACTTCGTTCAACGTCTTGGCGAAGTTCGGTCTATCTATCCTGATGAAATCTTTTTTCTCTGACAAAGTCTTTTTCAACTCTTCATCTACAAGCACTTTCATTTTAGGATAATGGTCTATTATAGAAAGTATATTGACTGAATACTCCGCTTCAATCTCTTCCAACTGCTCTTCTTGATTTAGCAAAATTTCATTGGCTTTGATGAGATACTTGAATCTAGCGGTTAGTCCGAAAAGAGATGCCAAACTCTCCTCATCCATATTGAAAACGTCCAGCACTTCTCCTGGTGTAGAAGATATATTCCAACGTCTATATAATGCATTTTTATCCACCACTCCAGACGTTTCAACTTCGTCCAAAATGTATTCGTTGATATTACTGTATGTTCCACTATTCAACTTGTTGTTCGCTTCAAAATTCATTTTCTCTACCAAAGAAAGTGTAGCACGATTGCCCTCAGTGGTGACTATGAATGTGATCTGTTTGTCAAACTTGATATTGCTTAGGCAAACTTCAATATTATCAATAGCGTCTACGACATATTTTTGCATAGCGATCATTTCGTGCTTTATTTCGGGAGACAGCACATATTCGCCTTGAGAGTTGAAATCTCCCCACATATAACCAAGAATTGTATGTCGCAAATTGTTGAATTTCAGATATTCAATCTCTGCGCTATCTTCTACATATCCCAAATCAGAATCCTGTTTCAAATACTTAGCCATATAATTCTCCTAGTTAGATTATAACATAGTCCTCCAAATTTCGCAAACAAAAAATAGCGTACTTACGCTATTTATTATTTGATTTTTCAATGTTTTTTCATAAAATATTTTGGGACAAAACAATTGACTTAACAATATTTGCATATAGTTTTTTTCAGTCCTCTTACTCACTGAGTTTCCTCTGCTGGTCTGCTAGAGTCAGCGCGTCAATCATTTCATCCAAATCGCCGTTCATAAAATTTTCAATATTGTAAAGGCTGAGTCCTATTCTATGATCGGTCACCCTGCCTTGCGGAAAATTGTAGGTGCGGATGCGTTCGCTCCTATCCCCCGTGCCGACCTGACTTTTCCTATTTTGCCTATATTCTGCCTCTTTTTGCTGTTGATAATAATCATATATTTTTGCTCGTAACATTGCAAATGCTTTTTCCTTGTTCTGAGTCTGACTGCGCTCGTCTTGACAACTGACCACTATCCCAGTAGGAAAATGCGTGATACGAATGGCAGATTCGGTCTTGTTGATGTGCTGACCGCCTGCACCACTACTCCTGAATAGGTCGATACGGATGTCCTTGTCATTGATCTCGACATCGGTGTCCTCCATCTCAGGCAAGATAGCCACTGTAGCGGTAGAGGTATGCACCCTACCTTGACTCTCTGTCTCGGGCACTCTCTGCACTCTATGTACGCCAGATTCATATTTGAAACGCGAATACACGTTCTTGCCCTTGATCATCGCTTGCACCTCTTTGATTCCACCTAGTTCGGTCTCTTCAATGTTCATAATCTCCATTTTGAATTTGTGCGAATCGCAATACATCTGATACATTCTGAGCAAACTATGAGCAAACAGCGCACTCTCTTCCCCTCCAGCACCTCCGCGAATCTCTAGGATAACGTTCTTGGTGTCATTTTCATCTTTTGGCAAAAGCAAAATCTTCAATTGCTCTTCGCTAGCGGTGAGTTTTTCCTTCAGATCTTCACACTCATCCTTGAGCATACTTTTCATCTCTGCATCTGTCTCGGTTTCGATCAAAAGTTTCGCATCTTCATAGTTCTTATTCAATTTTTCGTATTTTTCATATTCTTCCACCAAAGGTTGAAGTGAAGAATGTTCCTTCACTTTTTTCTGCCAAATCTTCGTATCCGCTATCACTTGTGGATCTGATATCTCACGAGTCAATATATCAAACTTTTCTTTGATACCCTTCAATTTTTCTATCATCTTCTACTCCTTTTAAATACCAGCACTCTATCTATCCCATTTAGATCTGGCACAACTTGCAATAGTTCATAATCTTTGAATATCGAAATGATGTCTTGTCTTTGATTGTATCCGATCTCAAGAATCACCGCTCCCCGATCGGTCAAGTGGTCTATGGCGTAAATTGCTATCCTTCTATAAAAATCTAGCCCATCAACGCCTCCATCTAACGCCAGCAACGGATCATAGTCTTTCACTTCCCTACTCAAAGTCTTGATTTCATCACGAGCAATATAGGGAGGATTCGAAACGATCAAATCAAATCCGCTTTCGATTTTATCAAATAGATCGCTCAATATAAATTTGATATCAGTCGAATTTCGTTTTGCATTCGCCTTTGCTATTTTCAAGGCGGGTTTGGATAGGTCGGACGCAGTCATATCTATATCACAATTTTTTTTGATAGCAATAGCCAAGCACCCACTACCCGTGCACAAATCTAAAACATTTTTGTATTGATTTTTCTTAATAAATTTTATAGCGGTATCAACCAAAATTTCACTATCCTGACGTGGAGAAAGCACATTTTTATCCACGAAAAATTCCAAGCCGTAAAAATATGATTTTTTGAATAATTTATCTATAGGAATCTCACTATTCATCCTTTTTTTTGCATAGTGACGAATCTCTTTTCCCTGACGAGATGTGATCTCCTTGATCAATGGCAATTCAGTCCTCGACACTCCTAGCAGTTCGGACACAATAAAATCAATATCAGCACCATCTTTTCCGTGCTGATTGTACACTCTTTTCAATTCGTTTCTGAGATCTATCAATTTCATAAATATAGTAGCACTTGGCACAATTTTTTTCTAAAAATAAAAAAATACGTGCCTTATCTGCGAACGCAAAAAAAAGACACGTAAATTGGCTATTTCAATTTATGTTTCTTGTTGAATCTATCTACACGACCTTCTGTATCAACGAGTTTTTGCTGACCAGTGAAGAATGGATGGCACTTATCGCAAACTTCTAGTTTGACAGTGTCTCCTGCTTTCACACCATTTTTTGAGGTCTTGCCTTTGAACTCATTGCCACAAGCACATAGAAAAGTTACTTCTACATAATTAGGTTGAATATCTTTCTTCATAACTACTCCTTAATAATCCTGGCTAAATGATTATAACTTGAAAATAGCCATTTGTCAACAGTTTTTTGAATAACTTTTGATAATCTTTTTGGCAAGTTCATTAATATCTCCAGCCCCAACGAATGCTGTAGCACCTTTATCCGTCAAAAAATTAAATAAACTTTTCATGGATGCGACATATTTTACATTTTGATTATATTTTTTCAACTCCAGATATAGATCGTGTGCGCTAAGCCCTGCGCTCGGTTTTTCACGCGCGGGATATTCTTTGAAAATACATAGATTCTTCACGCCCTTCAACGCCGATACGAATTCGGGCAAAAACATTTTTGTTCGAGAATATGTGTGCGGTTGAAAGACGATTTTATATTCCTTAAATTCGTTTGAGAACGCTTCTATAAACGACTTCAATTCAGTAGGATGGTGTGCATAATCTATGAAGATTTTTGCGTTTTTGTATTGCCCAAGATATTCGTATCTTCTCGGCACTCCGGAAAATGAATTGATCGCCTTGATGATCGTCTTTTCATCTATGCCTAGCACTTGAGCGACCGCAACGGCAAGTGAGATGTTGTTTACATTGTATTCCCCTTTGATTTTCGGATTCATTTTTAATTTTGTTTTAGACACAAATGTGACATCTTTTATTCGTCTCAAAAAATTTGTATTCGGACTGTCAAACACAAATCTTTTTTGTCCTCGTTTTAAGAATGTCAAAAATGCGGTGCGTAAATTGAAAAAATTTTTATATGTATCTAGATGTTCCGCCTCCACGTTGGTCACCACTGAAACAGCGGGTTTTAGTTTCAAAAAACTTTTGTTGTATTCGCACGCCTCGACCACCAAATAATCATCCCCGCACCTAAAGCGAGGAGCAAAGACGTCCGCACCTATATGGCAAGAAACTTTTTTATTTGCCGTACGCAAAATCTCATATATTATTGACGCTGTCGTACTTTTCCCGTGCGTGCCAGCAACTGCTATGACGCACTTGAATTCGTCACACAATTTCGCCAAAATTTCGGCACGGTCAAAGATCGGACATTTCAATTTTTTTAAGTTAATTATATATTTGTTGGTATCACTGATAGCACCCGTTTTCACGCAAAAATCTACCTGCAAAAATTCACGTCTAAATCGGTTTGTCACCTCAATACCTGCATTTTCACATATCTTCGTGTACTCGCTCTTCTTTTGATCATAGCCATACACCGTATAACCCTTTTCTTTATATGCAAGGGCTAGTTGATGCATACTCACCCCGCCTATGCCTAGAAACAAAACTGATTGAAAATTCTTCTTCATTTTGATCACCTATACTCATATATGAATTTAATCTTTGAAAAGTAAATTGTACAATTGAATTATATTTTTAAAAAATATATAAATATAGCGAAAAATGTTTGCAAAATAAATTTTAATAGGGTAAAATAATAATGACTACAATGTAGTTAATCTAAAAAAGGGGAAGGTGAATAAACTTGGACATCACAGACATTAGAATCAGATTGGTAAGCAAAGATGATAGCAAGTTGAAGGCCGTTGCCTCATTCACGATTGATAATGCATTTGTTGTGCACGATGTGAAGATTATTGAAGGCACCAATGGCAACTTTATCGCTATGCCATCAAAGCAAGCACCTAGTGGCGAGTACAGAGATATAGTACACCCATCTAACACTGAGACAAGAGAACAAATTAGTTCTGCTGTACTGGCTGCTTACGAGAAAGAAAAAAATAATCAATAGTCTCAGTACGCTTCTGCATTAGTTCAATACTATGCAGATTTTTTTTACTTTCACCATTGTTGTGGAAGTATTAAAATGAATCAAAGGATTCATAGATTGGATAAAAACAAAAATATTAGATATCTAAACTAGTATGTATCTAAAATTTTAAGATTTGCCAAATTGATATAATATAAAAACGACTTAATATCCACATAAATTATACACTGGTGAAAAATATGCTTGCTTTCTCAATGCAAATTGCATATTTAATACAAATTATATAAATTTTGGCACTTATTTATATTCGAATATAAATATATCACTTGAACTATATAGACTTTGCTATTCAACAAAAAAACGAGCAAAATTGCTCGTTTTTTGTCTATTATACCTCAGCCAAAAATGACAATCTAATTCCAGAGTGTTGACTCCAAATATTATTTGCAAAATCAAATGTCAATTCTCTTACGTATTCTTGATTAATAGGTATGAACAAATACCAAACTCTAGCAGTCAAAGTATGCGTACCTGTAAATGTAGAATATGTACCAAATTCGCTTGATGATACAACTTTCACATTGTTGTTGTTTCCACTAGTGTTGTATGAAGTATTCCACTGTCCGCTATTGAATTCGGCCACTATCATAGTTTTGCCGTTGGATGTAGCATTGTCATTATTGACTACCACACTTTCCATTCTACCAGATGCTGCAGTACCCGCATAAATATTGTAATTATCAGCCGTGCCTGAAGCCATAGTGTTGGTATAATCTCTCCAAGTTTCACGATAGAATGTTCCGTATCCGTTCAATGCGCTATTGACTGTAGCATTTCTTAGTGTTGCAGTATTAGGGAAGATCAAAACTAACAGAGATGTCCTAGTATCATTCGTCCTACCATATAATTCGCTTACTGCTTGAATATCTGTCATTTCGCCAGAGGTGAAATTATAACATACTCCCGCTACGAACTTATCTCCTGTGATGTAGTTTTCAGATATAGCATTTGTATCTGGGTTGAATCCGCCAACCAATACTTGATTTATTTTCGCACCCACGTTGGCCATATTTACAACCACTCCAGAAACATAGTTTCCATATATGTCTGAACCTGCGATTGCTTGAGAGATAGAAGATCTGCTAGTTGAGTTGTTCGCTGCAATTCCGCCCACATAGAAGTTTTTGCCTGCATAGTATGAGCCGACTGTTTCCATCAGGTTGTACGCGTTGGTGATAGTCGCATTGTTTGTAGCAACGATTCCGCCTACATAGATATAAGACGCATTGATATTGCTAATTGAGATACCTCTACCTGTCAAACGAACTTCAGATACCGTTCCGTTGTTTATAGCACTCGCACCACCTACGTACAATATGCGGTTAGTTTGCGAAATTGCGATATGAAGTTCAAGTGAAGAGTTCGTGATTGTACCATTATTTTCCGCACTGATACCTCCAACATACGCATCGATATCATTGCTAGAATATGTAATGTTTGCACTGCCTGACACGTTGTTGATAGTGCCTGCGTTGACTGCTACTACACCTGCTAGTCTTTGACTTCCGTAAATGCTCGAAGCGGAGATTGTAGAATTCATTAAAATTCCGCTATCAATTCCTCCGACCAAACCGCCGACATAAGCAATGTTTGCGTTTGAAGTAATGTCCAATCCGCTGACACTACTATTAGTGATAGTTGAATTATCGTCCAATTTCGCCACCAATCCGCCGAAATATGAAGATTGCAAGTTGATTGAAGATTCGAACTCAACTTTGACATTGTCTATATATGACGCACTATTGATAGACTCAGAGATGACTTCACCAGCCAATGCACCTACATTTGTAGCCGAACTAGTGATATTGAATCTAACATTTTCAAGAGTCAAGTCTCGAACGGTCGAATTGTTTATCACTGAGAATAGTCCAGTATTTCCATCTTCCAAGGTGGTCAAATTCAGACCGATGATAGAATATCCATTTCCGTCAAATGAACTATTTCTGAGTTCTACTGGAGTCCAATCAATTCCTGTCAAGTCAACATCGCCATTCAAAACTATTTTCTTATCAACAATCGCTCCATTGCCTTCTTGGATATATTGTTCAATCTTTTCAATGAATGTTTGACCATTATCTTCTGCTGTGCCATCTCCTGGATTATCTGGATTGCTAGGATCGTCTGGATCAATAGGGTCAGTAGGTTCGCCTATGTTGTCCTCTTCCATATCTCTTAGATAATATTCGCTAGAGACTGCACTTAAACTTGCGTTGGTCATTCTAAGTTCAGGTAGGGAACCAATCACAATGTCCCACGCTGAATTGTCCCAATAAACTCTATTTTGTCCATCTATTGCATAGAAGATATATTCTGTGTTTGCTTCCAATAGATCTTCAGAATTATAATTGACAATGAAGTAGATATGATTTGAACTATCGTAGAAACCTTTATCAAAGAATGTCTCGTCATAATTATTCACAACGCCAGTTCCACCATTGATCGTATAATTTCCGATCAAATGTCTTAACTGATTTGCATTCGCACTAACGAAGTTTGTACCCGCTTCTATTGTGCCAATAAATGACCCAAAGTTTACATACTCACTCGTAGATACTGAATATGATTCTTGAATAGTACCATTATATGTAGAGATTACCAATTTACCAGCAAAACCACCCACGTTTCCGCTCGCATTCATCATAATGATGTCTGAGTCTGCGAAGGTTGCTTGCACTTTCGCTCTGTCAATCTCTCCTATCAGTCCACCTACCGTTGATGAGATATTAGAAGGGGTAGGATTTGCTTGACTTGATGCCGTGCCGATGGTGATCGTAGCGTTCTGAACACTAGAGATTGTGACCAAAGAATTTTCTCCCAATAAACTTCCGATCAATCCACCAGTCTTTGAGTTATTCATTGTGTTATTGATGCTTACATCCACTGCCTGTACTCTAGTGACAGTACCACTGACAATTCCTGCTAAAGCACCTGCTGTTTGATAGTTTCCATCTATCTCAACACCTGACAGGTTCAAGTCTGATACTTTCGCACTGGCGCTCAATTGGGTAAATAGTCCAGCGTTTGCATAATCTGTTCCAGTCAAATGTAATGAACTGATAGTCTTGCCATTTCCATTGAATGTACCGCTAAACCCAATTGTCGTATTCGTATATCCTATTGGCTTGAAATCTTGAGTAAGGGTAATATCTGACATCAAAAGATAACTTGAACTCAACGAATATGCATCTCCTATCTTTTCCAAATCTGCCTGACTATCAATGTAATAAGGGTTGTCTTGAGTGCCCTCTCCTATATGTACGCTGATTTGAAACTCTGGATATTTGTCATTGGTTGTGGTGATGATCAAGATCACTTCGCCACCCTTGTTTGCCACATAATAACCTTTATCCTCGTCGAAACTAATATATTCGGTGACTTCTTCACCCCCAGCGTTGTAGTCATAGGTGGTATTCCTATGCTCTTTATAGACTGTGTGGCCTAAATCGTCTAAGGTCACCACATCGCCAACATTACAATAGATCTCTTTAGTTTTGAAGTCTATTGCTTCATCATTGCGCAAGAAATAATAAGTAGTGAGACCAATACATACAACTACCACGATTGCTACTAGAAAAATTAAAAATTTCTTCATAATTCCTTCCCCACAATTATTTGATACACTTATTATAACCTAAATTCGCAATTTGTCAATATGCTATTTGAATTTTATTAAAATTTATAAAATTTTACACGCGCACTTTCTCTATTTTGCACCCTTCTCTTCTCTCATTGATTTCCCAGTGCCGACAAAAGATAGATTGAAATTTTGTTTAACAATAAATTTTATGCAAATTCGGCAAATTTATTTTTGCTATCTATCAGGACTTATTTTTTGCATTGCGTTAGGTTACTTCTGTTTTGTTGGTCTAGCATCTGATATTTTACATACATATTGCATTTTGCATTCTATCAACTTTTTGCAACCTCTATCCCATTGTTGTTTTACCTCCATTTATTCCATTTTTATTCTTATCACAATTAAATATAAATTTTGAAAATTTTTATATTTTTTGTTTTTTTATGATATTCTTATTATTTTTTTCACGTTTTATCGTGTTTTTTCTATATTTTTTTATCATTTTTTATTTTATCCGAACATTGCATAAGATAAAAAAACGATTATCTATCTAGATAACCGTTCTCATTCTGCCCTATCTATTTCGTTCCAGTATGCTAGGGTCAAAATTTTCGTTTTATAGATAATTTGCTATGTCAACTTCAAAAATCAAATTTTCATACCCGCACCGAAATCTAGGTATTGCATTTTGTGCTTGATGGTCAGATTCATTTTTTTCAAATTTAAACTAATAACTACACCTATTGTTGCTGATTATTTTTCATCAGTATTAATGCTCTTAATGGCTCCTCCACTCTAGCTGCCAATTTGCCCTGCTGTTTGTATGTCTTTTTCAAATATTCTAGCAAAGCATCTGCGTCTCCATAAATTTCCACCATTCTTTCTACAATGCTCATAATCTCTTCGTGTTTCACTTCACGGATGTTGCGAAGGAAATAGTACATCGAGCCTAAATCGTTTTTACTCCTTCTTTTCGCCATTGCCTTCGCTAGTCGGTCAACTGCTGATTGCTTGATTGATTCGCCTATGTGCAACCGATCTAGATCACGTGCCGTCAGATACAATCCGTCCGCGTCCGTTCGCAAACTCAAGGTTGTGATCAACCTCGTCTTTTCACTATCTGGAATCTTGTCGCCATAGTTTAGCAGAAAGTCAGTGATTGAATTGAAGTTTCCATATTTGATCAATTCTTTCGTCTTCGCATCAATCTCTTCCTGCTTCAATTGTGGTACTTTTTTGCTCTTTGATAGTCTCTCGGTTGCATTGATTGGATCGGACTTTTCATCAGTCTCTGCATTTTCTGATTGAGATATCCTATTGCTTATGATTTTTTTAGGTTCTACATTGAGATTTTCTACCGCTTCAGGAGCCCTCTCTTCAACCTTCTCTGCTGGAGAATTGTGTGTATTTTTCACTGATGTGCTGTTTTCTAGATTATTTGTACCAACTTTGCCGACTTTATTTTTTTTGCTCTCGCCCAGTTTGCCATTTCTCTTTTTGGCAGATTCACTCTCTCCTTTATTGGCACTAGACCTTTGCTTTGTCTCATCTTGACCGACTTCTGCTAAATTGGGTTCTTTTGGCAATTTCCTCTGCTCGTCTTGCTTGGCAGACAATTCATTGTGAAATTTTTTAAAGTCAGCCAAAATTTCATTCTTTACCTTCGGATCAATATTCAGGTCTCTCAAAAAGTATAGTGTGAGCCCCAAAGCATTATATTGATTGTTCTTACGCAATTGCCACAAATCGTTGCGAATGATTTGAACAATGTAGTGTGTAAATTCTCCCTTCAATGCATTATCGATTGATGAATTGTTGATTAATGCCAAACACTGATTGAATACATCCGATCTTTTCGTTGTATACAGAAAAGAAATAAATTTCTTGATCTGATCAATTCCTTCTTTTAGTCGTTCTTCACGCACCGGCTCTCTTTTCTTAGACATAAACTCCTCCCCCAATCGTTAAAATTTATGATATTCTAACATTAAATAATCAACTTGTCAATATCTTAAGGAAAATTAATTTAGACTCACCGCAGGTATTTTGATAAAATTGAGACCATTCTATACGCTTGCCAAATAATTATCTACAAAACGATATAGACCACAATATATTGACGTGATATAAGTCGCCACGAAGAATACGGTTTGTATAATACTATTTTCATTCACGCACTTGATTCGTCACGCATTTACGTCTCTTGATATATCACATTTACGATCGCGAATTCATCATATATGTTTCAGTCCTATGCGTTTTATCGTAAATATAACGAAATTTATAGGCAACTACAAAATTCATTCACTGCAAGCCATTTTTCATCTCAATTTTATATTCAAATCAAGTTTTCAAAACATTTGCAAAATTCGAAAATTTGGTATAATATAGGTAATATGAAAATCACAGGTAGCGTTGACAATATAGTATTCAGGAATGAGGAAAACGGCTATTCAGTCGTCAATCTTTCTTGCGACAAAAAGAAAGTGACTGCCGTTGGCAATTTCCCCGAAATCTTTGAAGGACAGACTATAGAACTCTCTGGTGAATATGTGGTGAACAAAAAGTTCGGCGAGCAATTCAAAGCAGAAGAGATATCTGTAGTTGAGCCTACGACTCTGCCCGCTATTGAAAAATATTTGTCCAGCGGACTGATATACGGAATAGGTCCTGTGACTGCGAAAAAAATTGTGGATGAATTCAAAGAGGACACTTTGGCAATACTCGAATTCAATCCCGTGAAACTTAGCAAAATTCGAGGCATTAGCAAGCAAAAAGCAATAGAGATATCCAACGCATACAACGAAATGAAAGAGATGCAAAATGTCATAATGTTTTTGCAATCTCATTTTATCAGTACAAATTTAGCAATCAAAATATATAATGTATACAAAAACAAAACGATAGAGGTTGTGAAAAACAATCCGTATCAACTCATTGAAGATATAGACGGAGTCGGTTTCACTACTGCCGACAAAATAGCACTGAAGTTAGGCATTGATATGTATGGCGAAAATAGGATAAAAGCAGGATTAATTTTTACATTAAAAACATATAGTGAACGTGAAGGTCATACATATCTGCCACGTGAAGATTTAATTCAAAATTGTTTGAAAATTTTAAATTTTGACGAAAATGAACGCGAAATTGTGCAAAAAAGTGTGGATTATTTGCAAATTGAAGGATTAATTAAAAATTTTTCATATCACGGAGAAGATATCTGCGTGCTGACGAAATTTTATTTCCAAGAAAAATACATTGCTAGAAAATTATATAAATTGTCGTACAATCAATTTGAAGAAAAGGTGAATTTCATTGACAGCATCAATCATTATCAACGTGTCCACAATATTGAACTTAACGGCGAGCAAACTGACGCCGTGCTGGCAAGTCAAACGAAAGGAGTGTCTGTGATCACGGGCGGTCCAGGCACGGGTAAAACTACGATTGTGCGATGCATTTTGGAACTTTTCAAACAACAAAATAAACGCGTCTTACTCTGCGCACCTACAGGTAGAGCGGCAAAGAGATTGAGCGAAAGTGCGAATATGGAGGCAAAGACAATACATAGAGCGTTAGAGATGAACCCTACAGAAAATGACGGAATATTTCATAGAAATGAAAACAATCCGCTCGATGCAGACGTCATTGTTATCGATGAAATGAGTATGGTAGATGTAGGTCTATTTTATCATCTTCTGAAAGCCATACGTTCCACCGCGCGAATCATAATGGTAGGAGATAAAGATCAGTTGCCAAGTGTGGGTGCGGGAAATGTGCTTCGCGACATTATTGAATCAAATCGGTTGTGCGTCACTCAACTTGTGAATATTTATAGACAGGGAAATGACAGTTTGATTATTACCAACGCACATTTGATTAATAGCGGAAAGATGCCAATAATTGACAATACGAGCAAAGACTTCTTTTATGAAAATGGGAAAGACTTGATCGCTAATAGCGAGACTATTGTCGATCTGGTCAGCACTCGCCTACCCAACTATTTTGGATACGATCCAAAAGACATTCAAGTGCTGGCACCTATGAAAGCCGGCCCGTGCGGAATCGACAATCTTAACAAACGTTTGCAAATGACTCTCAATCCGCATTATAACGGAGTCGAACTATTGTCTGACATATCGAGATTCCACGTTGGCGATAAGATTATGCAAACTCAGAATAACTACGAACAAAAATTTGAAAAATACGAATCTAATGGAACTGTGCAAGAAGGGACTGGTGTCTTTAATGGAGACATAGGATATATCACTCATATCGCTCCTGATACAAATGAAGTGACGATTCGTTTTGATGACGGCAAAGTATGCAAGTATGCAAAAACTGATCTATATCAAATAAGCCTCGCCTACGCCATCACGATACACAAGAGTCAAGGGAGTGAATTTGATTGTGTCGTCATTCCTTTGGTGCCAGGTGCGCCGATTATCATCACTAGGAATTTGTTGTATACTGCGATAACGCGTGCAAAGAAAACGGTCGTATTGATTGGTAGCAAACAAGTTTTGGCACGTATGATCCACAACAACTACACAGCCAAACGTTATACTCTATTGAAAGACTTTTTAGTCGAAGAATTCAGTCAAGATTGATCACTTATCATCCGCTGGCCGTTATTAAAATTATTTGTCATTCAAACGCCTGGCAATTCTATATGTACTATTATTGAATCAAAATTTAATGTGAATGATTGTTTGACTAAAATACGATCAAGCGTCCAAAACTAGAGTGATAAAATTTAACATTAAATTGTCATTGAACTCAACGGTATCACAATTTTTGATTGCCTAAACCGTGTGCGAAAGTCAACACATAGAGTCCTTTCGCTCCGTTTGATTTGATCATCTTGCTCAATTCGTTGGAAGTTGAACCCGTAGTGTAAACATCGTCAATTATTAAAATTGACTTATCCTTTATCATTCGCCTGTATTCGCTATTGAATTTGAACACTCCTTTCACATTCTCTTTTCTCTGTTTAAGATTCAGTTCCGCCTGACTAATATTATCCACAATTTTTGTGCATAAAATGTGGAAAGGTATATTCAATTTTTCTGCCAAACGTCTTGCCATCAACTCAGATTGATTATATCCTCTCTTCTTTTGTTTTGACACATAGAGAGGGACGCACGTTATAATATCTGGTGAGATTTCCCAAGTGGATAAATATTCACAAAGATAATTTGCTAGTGGCTCGTATAAAAATTTCATCTTGCTGTATTTAAACTTGTGCACAACTGCCACCACCTTATCGCTGTATGCGAATACACTTCTAGCCAAATTAAAATCAAAGTTATTTGCCTTGCAGTTTAGACACACTCCGTCATTGTCAAGTGCCACTGGCGCACCGCAACGCGAACACGAATGAGTAATGAATGGAAGAGTCTTTAAACAAGTTTCACAAGTGTCGTTATACGATTTTTCATTCAATTCTTCTCCGCAAAAAATACATTTAATATGACGTGGATAAAGTAAATCTAAAATATTTTCTTTCAGTTTGCCAAAATTTATCTTTTTCATTTTTCCTCATTGGTAAAACTATTAAAAAAATTTTTATTTTATCTATTTTTTTATTAAAATTTCACTATTTTCAGTATTTTTCTATAATTTTGAAATTTTTTAATAATTTTGCAAATATATTTTATTTTTATATTTTTTACTTTATTTTTAATTATAATTTATTATTTTATTTTTTTAATACATTTTTTAATTAATTTTTACTTTATTTTAATGCGTTTTTATTATTAATTTATCTTATTTAGTTATTTTTAATATTATTTATTTCAATATTTTATTTATAAAAACCATTTTTACTTATAATACACCATATCGAAATCAAAATCTTAAATTACCGTATATTAGAATATTTTATTTGCCTTTTTTCAATTATCACGGCAGTCAAGGAATTTATTTTGATATAAAATGAAAGGAATTTTTATTCTGAGGAAGTTTCGAATAACGATACAGAATATCGAAATAATTATCTTTTTCTAGATCTATATTTAATTTTTCTCTCATAAGTGGATTGAAAACAAGTCTATCCACAAACTCTAGAAAAAAGTATGGCAATGTTTTATAGGTCTTTTTCTTGACATCCATCAATTCAAAATTGATAAAACCATATTGCACTTTGAATTTTTCCATATCTTCAAGTGAGGTGTAGACATAGAGATTATCCACCTTTTCAATTTCGCCTAGCAAAAAATCTTTATAGCAAATTTTTATTTTCATCTCCGACCTCCACTATGCCTAATTTTCCATCAAATCTCAAACCTATATCATTCAGTACTCGTTCATCATTATGCTTTATTTGCTTTTTAAATATCGCAGTGTAATATTTGAGATATCTTTTCAACAACTTTTTCGTCTTCAACAATTCATTCTTTTCTTCTATAGAAAGATCATTTCTTCTTTCAGTTTCCGCACACCAAGCACGCAATTCTTTGAATACTGGGTATTGAGCCGAAAAAGTGATACCTGCTGTATACTCTGCATAACTCTTAATCACTGGTCTTGAAAAAAGTATGGATTCGACATCAAAGAAAAAATATTTCAATTGATTGTATATGTTGGGTTCTATGAATCTTCGCTCCATCGCGTATGAAAGGATGGTGGTATTGTATTCTTTGCGTTTTTTATCCAAAATTTTCTTCGCGTTTTTAATTTCTGGAGAATCTGGATGTCTAGACAATTCTTCACATTCGTCATACCATTTCCACATAGCCAATTCTCCACTTTTTTGTTTCGTGAAATTTTTGTAACTATCACTAAAATTGCTCTCATCCATATACTCGCTAAGATCTTGTACAATTCTTTTCACAACCTTAACATATTCGTCTTCTTCCAGTTCAGTCTTGTGCCTTAACACCACTGCGTATATCGCCTCTAGAGGAATAAATTTTGCACCCTCGCGTCTAAATCTACATTGCTCAATTTTTTCTTTGACGTTGGTCTGCGTCCTCTCCCACCAATCATCCAATTCTAACCTTGAAAACAATACATCAAGTCCATAATATTGCTCAAACTCTTTCTTGATATCTTCGAATTTTTCGCCAAAAAGAGTTTGAAATTTAATCAGCATATCTTTATAAGTAGAATTCAACAATTTTTGCTGTTCCATCCCATAAATTTCGCAATCGTTAGGGTTCAATTTGAACAGCCTCGCATAGACGCGCAAAAAGGCGTTGGCGTTGTCATAAATCGGTGCTAGATCCAATTTCTTCACCCCATTTATTTCCCTGATCGTAAAAGCGAAGTTTTGAGAATGCCTGTCCCTTTGATTCGTCAGATAATCAAAACACGACATTTTATTCAATTTTTCGATCAATTCTTTTCGATTGATTTCAACATCTTTAAATTCCTTAAATTTGTCGATTATAAGATCGGCAACCTCTTCACAAGTGGACGAATCAAGTCCATACTTTATCTTTCCACCAATGTCTCCATACAAAAAATGTTCACCGAAATCAGGAGAGATTATCCCAATTGCCCTTTGACTGTGGTCAACGGCGATACGATAATCTACACAGTCAGATCCAACCTTTTTGGCAATGAATGCTGTCAGCAGTTCGGCAAAAATCTCGTGCCGAGCAGGATATTGACTGAGCGTTGGATATTTTATGAAATATCTTCGTCCTTCAATAGTTTTAAATTTGCTTGCAGTCACGCCCGTGTTTGAGCAAAATTCCTCATTATCTTCACCTATAAAAATTAAGCCAGGCCTAGAAACACCTTCTATATCGCACGCCATTTCTTCATACAATTCATCCATCAATTGTTCTCTTTCATATAAACTAATATCCATATACTATATTCTAAATCAAATGTGTGATTTTGTCAATCATTAATATGGCAAACACAAGTCTTTAAAATCTTGAATTTCATATAATACGCTTGTATGATTGTTGTAGTATCTATCCATAACTACGATTTTCATAACCTAAGATCCTCATCTCCTAAATATACATTTGTGAACCGAAGTTTAAAAATGCACGCCTCTTGTACTACTAATTTTTAATTTTCCACTTGAAATATCAACAATACGAATCTTAATTTGCAAATGGACTTTAAATGACAATTTTTGCTAGATCGACATTTTTTTATTTATAAAATTTATTTGACATAGCATTGCTAGATATGATACAATTAATTTGACCTTAAAGGAGGGTTTTATTATGACAGAAATGGATGATTGGATTTACACAAATGAGACACAGGCTCCAGGACAACCTTTGCCTCCAAAAGATGGAGATGACAAAAAGAGTGGTAATGATGAAAAGAGTGGTAATGATGAAAAGAAAGGGTAACTTACCCTTTTTTTTCATTAAATTCAAATCAAAAAATTATTTATAAAACAACCTACTATTTAATTTTCTATCGTTGACACCTTTTGCTTATTTTAATTAATATTTTTATTTAAAATACTATTGATCATCTTTTATTTCAGATATTTTATTATATTTACATAATTTTAATTGACATATACTTTCTATAATTTCATTCAATAAGCGACATTTTTGATTCACCAAAATGAAGATAGGGCGATGTTTTGTTACTGAGACACACCTGCATATTGAATTTTTTGATAGTTCTCATTTATTTTTTTGGAGTTTATATTTTGTCTTACCCAAAGTAATAAAAAATAGCCCTATCAGGACTATTTTTAGCATAAAGAATTATTTAAGTTCAACAGTTGCGCCTGCAGTCTTCAATGCAGTTTCCAAAGCCTTAGCCTCTTCAGTAGGAACATTTTCCTTGACTGTGGCTGGAGCGCTTTCAACAAGATTCTTTGCTTCCATCAAGCCAAGACCAGTAGCCTCACGAACGGCTTTGATGACTGCAATTTTATTTGCTCCAACTTCTTTTAATACTACATTGAATTCAGTTTTTTCTTCAGCAGGAGCAGCAGCCTCGCCAGCAACCGCTGGACCTGCCACTACAGCAGCCGCTGCACTGACACCAAATTCTTCTTCCAATGCTTTCACCAACTCGTTAAGTTCAACGGCGGTTTTCTTTTTGATTTCTTCAACGATTTCTTGTGTTGTCATAATTTATCTCCTTTTAAATTAGTCTTTAACCTTTTTTCTCTGCGATAGCTTTAAATGCACGAGCAAGACCTGAAACTGGTGCATTGAGGACGTATAGCAATTGAGCAACAAGTTGTTCTTTTGTAGGAATGCTAGCAAGCGTTTTAACTTCATTCTCATCCATAACTTTGCCATTATAGTAACCAGCCTTGATAGACAATGAAGTATAATCTTTCATAGCATTTTTTACCAACCTAGGAGCAACTGTCTCATCATCCAAGCCAAACGCAAATGCAGTAGTACCATTGAGTGCTTCGTCAAAACCTGTGATACCCAATTGCTCACAAGCCTTTTTGAAAAGAGTGTTTTTAATAACTTTGTAAACAACATTATTATTACGCATTTCCTTTCTCAAAGCGGTGTCTTGACTAACAGTGATACCGCGATAGTCTACCAAAACAATTGACTTCGAAGACTCGATCAACTTCTTGATTTCTTCTACCGCAACTTTTTTTGCTTCTTGATTTGCTGACACTTTAATCCTCCTTTATGCTATTAAATAAAAATTCCTTTTGCCAAGACAAAAGGAACTCAATATATCGACATTCTTTTCTCTTCCTACACAAGCAACTAATGTTTTACGCTCTCGCACTTGTGGTCTTTGGCTAGAATTTTATTTAACTTGTATTAGTTTACGCTAAATTTAACCTTTTGTCAAGAGTTTTTATGAAATTTTTTCTTCAAACATCAAATTCGACAAATTTGCGATATCTTTTGCGCAATTGGAGGGGGAAAATTGAATTTTTTGTATTGACAAACAATACTCTATATGGTAGAATTCAAAGAGAATTTATATTCTAACAAAAGGAGTTATTATGAAAAGAAAAAAATCAAGTACGTCAAAAGACGAACAAGTTTTTTACAAAAGAAAAGGGGAAAGATTAATACCAAAGATGATTAATGAGAAAATTGCAACTATAGCACTAGCAGGCACTCTCGTGCTTGGTGTGGCAGGTCTCGCAGGATGCAATAACGACATCTCAAAGGTCAATCCTCCAAATCAAGTGGATCCTGATACCGGATATTCGCAACTGGTCACCGATCTGGCAGAAAATGATTATTACAATAGTTTGATACGTAAAGCAGCAAACGATCCAGATGTATTAAATGGTCCATCTTTTGATCCTCATCCTTATGGATTTTTGGAAGATCAAGGTATCGATACTGATGGCATCAAAAAGGGTAATCTAGAGTGCAAGACGATCTCTTTCACAAGGAAAGAAGAACCCAACAATCTATACATAATGACCTATGCTGAACAAGATTCTTCTAAACCTTACTTCAACGAATATATGATTCGTTATACTCTATCTGATAGTGAAATGGAAGATTACAAATATCTTCACGAAAACCATTATATCCAAGCACAATTTATTAATGATTTCATATCGCAGGAAAAAGATCCCGAGATCCTGAGTTATACCAAGATGAGCGTCAATGCACATAAAAATTTGGCAGATAGTTTGGGTGACGGATCACTAGATCCTTTCGTAAAGGATATCGTGAGGACGAATAATATTGATTTCGTGCTAAAGGAGTATTCTCAAGAAACTGGGCTATTCACTGTATATCTATTCCCGAAACTGGAACTAACTTCTTCGATGAACACTAATGATAAATTTGCTGAACTTCGCCTAACTCAACATCTTACCCCTATCACTATTGAAAACGATATATTTATGGATCCTAGTACCTCTGCAGGTTTCTTACCTAATGTTTTATCTGATGAATATCCTACCTATGAAGATTGGAAGAATGCTACGCAAACAGTTGAATATTATTCAAATCAGACCACAAGATTAAATTTGAAATTGCCTAATGTGACTGATGAAATAAATGAAATCAAGGCTAATATCGACGTAAAATAATCAAATTGATATAAAAAATTGTAGATCGAAATCTACAATTTTTTTTGTTTAATACACATTGATCGAGCCGGCATTTCCACCCATTCCGATTGATCCATTCGTGTCAGAAGCAATCTTTGACAATGTTTTTCCTCCACCGAACGTAATCTTCACTCTCTCAACAAATATAGTCGTGTGTCCGATATTTGGAGAGCCCGAATATCCTTCTAGATTTTGAATTGATGGAACTAAATAGTATCCGCTCTTTTCTGCTACCTTGGTCCCCTCTTCAGTATTTCCGTCTCCGCTCAATTCTTTGATATATCGTGTCCACTCCTCTGTCAGTTGAGATTGCGTAGTGCCTTCTTGAATCGAATAACGATATCTAGTATACAAATTGATCTTTGGATAAGTAGCAAATTTGTTGAAATTGTAATTCATATTTGAAGCATTAATATATTTGATCGTAATTGAACTAAGGATACCTGTAGTCTCATCTAATACGTATGAAGAACTAATTTGATACCATAGATTCTCATCCGTATCATAGATATATAAGTCGGTCAATCGGACAAGTTCTTCTTCTTCTTCTTGCGTGGTGTCGTCTGCTATCAGATCTGCCACATAGTATTCATCAAGGATAGATGTACTGCCCTCTATCTCTACATAAGATGCCAGATCCGCCAATGTATAAGTCGCACTATCTGACCCATCATCTTTCGTGGATAGATTGATAGTGATAGCATCGTAATATGTCGAACTCGTGTCGTTTAGGTTGTAATTTTCTAGCACGGTGTAGACTCTGTCCTCGCCATCACTATTCGCTTTCACCTGATATCCGCCATCATAATAGTAGTATGTGACAGCCTGTGTGATCGTAGGACTGGTAGATGCAGAATTAGACACTAAAGTATACAAATTGCTATCCTTAGAATTGCTGATAGTGCTTTCATAAGGGTCTATGAACCCATAAGGATACAACTTGATGTCATAACTCGTTCCTGAAGATGGCGGAGCAGATAGTGCTGGAATGCTAGAATATATCAATGCTGAATCGAAATCTGCACTGTTAGATATGCTTGAGATGTAGAAGTAATATATCTCTGGATCTAACACGGTAGTTGTGCCATCATCATTTTCAATAATCTGATAATATGGAACGCTGATATAATCTATTCCATATCTTTCATCATTAGAAGGTTCTCTATTTTGATAGACGAATCTACCTACCTTTTGCTCAGCATTATCTATATTTGTACCAGACGCTGTGTAGTATGCTCCTTCGAAATAGTCATAGCCTAATAGAGAGATTGATCTATCAAAGGCTTCTGTATTAATCGTATATTGATAGTCTACATTTTTCGTAGGGGTGGCACCTCTGAGGGATGTGAATTGCTTGCTCTCATCTATCGTGTAATAGTATGAGCCGTTGTATTTCAGATTGTTCGTAGGGTATGCACTTTCATAGTCTCCGCTAGGACCTATATCGCCTATAGAATATGTGCCAGTCGTATCGTCAAAGATACCATAGACATATATATACCCATACCTTTGAGGATCAATTTTATAAGCACCTCGCCGTTCAGTCAAGACGCCAGAGACATTGATCATTTCTTCTATGAAGAAAGGTTGTGCTGGAGTGGTATCTACCTGCCCTGCCTCAACACTGATGTAATACATTCCGTTGATATAAATATAGGTCGGAAGAACAAAATACTCATTCCCTGCCGTATCTTCAGCGTAATAATAGCCAGCATCTTGAATCGCAGAAATGATCTCTTCGCTATTCGAACCTGAAATAGATATATCTTCATCTGTAGGAGAATAAATAATAGTCAAACTGCCTCTAGACATTAGTGAAGTATGTGCCTCCTCCATCCCGAGATTATCAACAGGTGTAGCAGTGTAATAATGAGAATAATAGTCGTTCGGTCTAGTCGATGAGAAGGCAGAGTATATATTGCCATAGTCGTCTACATATAAATAATCAAAAGTATCATCAATGACACCATTGGTGTAATTAATATTCCTTGAATAAGAAGATGATAATACGCCGAAGTTTTGATCCTTTTGCTCCAAAAACATAGTCTTTGAAATCTGTTGTGACAAGAAATGCTGATTCAATATATTCACACCTACTGTAACTGAGACAGCAAGCATTGAAACTAATGTCGTTCTCCCTAATACTCTCAATAATTTCTTAAGTCCAGTCTTGGCTCCGCTTTTGACTACATTATTGAGCATATTCCCAGCGAATTTACCTGCTGCTGCCAAAGGCCCTGCCACGCCAAGAGATGCCGCCAAAAGTGCAACATCAAATGCTACTGACAAGCCAAACATTACCCAACCGAAGACATCTACAGCATTAGCATTTGCCTGCAATGCCGCCGCCTGAGAAGTAGAAAATCCGCTGACTTCGAAGATTGAACCAGATCTTGGCAAATCATAACTGACTTGCTCAACATAAGTATTGTCTCCTGCCTTCAATCCTGCCAAAGTAGCATTGTCATACACTACTGAGAATACGAAGTATGCACCAGTATGATTTCTACCATAGGTGGCATCACCAGCAAGAGATTCATCTCCCTGCATATAGTCGCTCACGTAATATGATATGAATCGCCAACTATTGGGTTGATTTTGATAACTAACATTTCTTGGCTCCTCACTGCCACCCAATGATGTATAATCCTTGTCCCAAATGAAATAGGTCAATCCCTGATTGTTGTTCGCACTGTTGTTCATATCAAGGTAGTACAACGATTTTGGACTCTCTGTGACCAGTGCTCCCAAAATATAATCCAAAGCACTTGGTGCTCCGTCCTCAAGAGTCTTGTATCCTGAAGCGTTCTCTTCTTCTGTATTGTTTATCTCTGGGACAGCAATACCCATAGCAGAGTATAGACTTGGCGAGCCTTCCTCATCTTCATATACGGTGAAACATATATAATTAGGATTATAGTAATACAAAGTGTCGCTAAACTTTCCCACTAATTTCAACGAATTGTATTCGCGCACTGCCTCCAAATCGGTTGCCGATGGTTCGATTACTCGTGTTCCATTAGCATTCATTTCGAGATGAGTTGAATTTTCTACAATGCTGACCACCTCGTTCCAATCTTCTATATTGCCGTTGAGTCGAGTATTTTCCAATTCTAAATTTTTGATTGTGCCAACGTGTGTGATATTCGCCGCATCATAAATCACTGCTAATGAATCCCAGCCTATATCATCCGCTTGAGGTATGCAACGCTGGATCATCCTAAATGCCGTGTAATCTTTGTGCCAACCTTTTGCACTAGAATTGATAGGATTGTGCGCATCTTCTGAATAGAATGATTCATTTGACGAACCTGCGATATTGAGTACATCCAGATTGATATAATAAGCCTGTGCCACCATAATTACTGAACCTTCTTCGCTCTGATCATCTACATCAAAGTATGATTCTCCATCCGCGTAGTTGCTATTTTCTACAATGTTAATCGTGAATGGATAGTGATGTGTGCCCATTACATTTGCGGTGAAATTCCTACCTGTATATGGCAATTTCAGCATACCTATGAAGCCTCCAAAGTTGGTCGCACTACCCACATCGTCATAAGATCCGCTGTCTGTAACATATATGTTATCTGAGATATTACCCAAGAAATTACCTTCATTATTTCTATTGCTAGTGAATTCTAATTTCCCAATCAGACCTCCAATATAGTATGAAGAATCTGTATCAATACTGATCTTAACTGAGGACTCTTCAATAGTCAATTCGGCGTCATTTGAGACTAATTTTCCGAACAGACCGCCGACATACATTCCTGTATATTTCGACTGAATGTTAATCGTGCCTTGACCATTCGCATCAGCGAGTGAATATTGACTCAAATTCGCCGTTCCTTCATAGTATCCCAAAATTCCGCCTATGTTGTATCCTCCGTCTACGCTGACGTCACTCAATAATTCTGGAGTTATTATCAAAGTCTCAGTCGCGTCTACAGTCGTTGAATCAGAGGCATAATAAAAGCCATAATATGCACCTACGTTGACGCCAAGTTGTGCATCGACGTTCGCTTGAACCTTGTTGCTCTCTATCGCTCTCAAGCCTCCGCTGACAGTGTGTGTCACGTCAGACATCACAGAGCCAATGAATCCGCCGAAGCCCGATGTCATTTCGTTGAAGTCGGTAGTAGCCTCAGATACATAAGAGTTTTCGTCATTATAACTATAATATTCAAATGCTTCGGTTGGATCGTTCGGATTAGTAGTACCCCCTCCGAAATAGAATTCCACCATATTGTTTGAAATAGTAGATACAGTGATATTATTCCCATCATCGTACAAGACATCGCCTTCATTAGTTGAAAGCACATTAGTGTCATACACACAATTGTTCTGAACAGTGCCCGCCTCTGCCGTGCCAATGAATCCTCCCACACTGGTAGGAATATAGTATTCATAACCAGTCTGGACTATGCCATACTCTATGGTAGACATTCCTATTGCTAAATATATTCCTTTGACTTCTAGGAGTTGCTCGTTTTCTATAGTGGTATCACTAGAATTTTGTTTTGCTACAATATTGCCATCTATTACTGAATTTGCATTGTTGATGTATCCTACAAAACCGCCCACACTAGCATTGCCATAGACATTCGCCTCAGTCCAGATGTTGCTAGCAACGTCTCCTTCAAAGTGTCCGAATGCACCACCGACATTCACCGCTCCTACTACTTTACCTGTGGAGGACACTGAGTTGCCACTTAATTCATACAGTTCGCCTTCCGATCCGTCTGCAATGCAGAGTTCGTAATTTGAATCATAATATTGATTTCCTGCTTCAATATTGGATGTTGGGACGAATTCAATTGTGTTCTCTACCGTCACATTTTCACCGACATAACCTATCAATCCGCCGACATTTTGATAACCAGTGATGATGTCCGCACTATTTTTGATATTCACAATCTTGACATCGGCATTTGATACTACATAACCTATTGTTCCGCCTACATTTACCATACGGATCGTATTGTCCACTTGTGCCCCTACGGCAACGTTGAGGTCGAATTCTGAGTTGTCATTATTTATTCCCCAAATGCTACCCGATTCTGAATTCGGTCCGATCAGTGAGGTATCTGAATTCTCTAGATTTTCTACCAAAGTCGTATCTTCGCTGATGCGTCCAGCAATTCCGCCGATATTGTAGATATATTTCGTATCCTCACCTGGCGTGCTACCGACTAGGATCAGATTGTTGCCTGTAATGGTTGCCGTATCCGAATCACCTTCTCCTGTGACGAAATCATTTGCTTGATATCTCAGTTCGCCTTTCTTGTAATAACCGAACAGTCCGCCCCAGTTGAAGCGATTGTTGTAGCCTTGCTGATCTGCGTAAATTGTCGCATAAGTCACATCTGAGGTGAGGAAATCAAAGTAAGTCGTACCGTCTCCAGAATTGGTCAATATGATGTCACTGATATCTTCACTACCATTTTCGCTGACTAGTCCTACCGCTCCACCGACATTGGTGGTACCATAGAGTTTCACACTGTATAGATTGTCCTCATTGTGCACTATTCCAATACTACCCGATTCGTAGACTCCTACGATTCCACCCAAGTTGTAAGTATTGACAGCGTGCAGTTCTGGTAGGGTCATATCTATGCCATAATTAAATATCAAGTTCGCATTTCCACTCAATTTCCCTGCCAACATTCCTACGCCTTGCGTGTTTTCTTTGCTAGCAGTGTAGTTGACGCCCTCTTGCGTGTTACCCAACTGAGCAGTCGTCTCATAAGTGACTTTCAGTGAATTTTCCTCACCAGTGAAGTAGAAATCTTGAACATTCAATGTTCCGCCACCGACTTTTGCTGACAGCAAGCCAAAATAGTTGCCGACTTCAACGTCAGTGTTTGTATCTGTAGTGATAGTCAATCCCTGTTCACCCAAATCTAATCCACAGTTTTCAAAATTGATAGTTGAATTATTAAGGTCGACCATATCTATGCTCATCTGAGCCACGAGCCCACCAAATACACTGATTTTGTTTGGAGTCTCAGCCCCAGCATTAGTTCCGCCTTGATTCAAGACTACAGTCAAATTAGAGATCGTAGCCACTGCCTCAGCATCATCTCCTACCACAGCACCGACAATACCTCCCAATGTTGATACTCCACCCTCTGTTGTGAAGATATTGACTTTGTTGTTCGAACCAGTTTCATTCGCTTTGTACGCGCTGGCGTCTATATTTGGCGTAAAGTTGTCTATATATCCTATCAGTCCGCCTGCATAACTTATATTTTCTCCAAATCTCACGTAGAATGAATCCTTAGTTCCGTTCAATCCTTCAACATTTGTTAATCCATCAGGAGTGAAACCAAGTTTCAGATTGCCAGATTCTACCTTACCTGCTATCAATCCCGCAAAGTCTGCTGAATTGATGGTCAAATTTGGGCGAACCGAGCCAACTTCGTCAGAATTGTACGTCACAAAGTCTTTTACGCTCACATTGCCAGACGAGATCACACCAAACAAGCCTGATACATATCCAGAACCTGCAATTTGTGTGTTTTGTACTATTTCAATTTTGTCCACAATTACATTGTCGGCAGTTTGTTCATCTTCTACGTCAGGATTGATGTTTTCGCCGAGCAAGCCAGCGTTCTCTAGCGTTTCGTTTGAACCGCCCAGTTTGAGATAGCCGAAATATGCATCTTTTATATTTGCAAACACACTGCCATTTAGTCCGCTGATCTGACAAGCGTTCTCCAAACTCAACTCAGAGAATGCGTAATTCTTATTCGAAATGAAGAATCCAGCGAATGATGCTTGAGAGCCGTTGTAGAAAGCGTTTGCTTGTGCATTTTCATTCGCACTTCCCACAGGGCTCCAATCCAAATGCGTTCCGTTCGTAATCCTTGCATTTATGTCATAAATCAGTACGTAATATAATGAGGTATTCGCACCTGTAAATGTAGGACTTTCCGCATTGTCGCCATAATCCATAGCCAAACTTTGAATCGCTGATAGCAATCCTAAGTGAGGTATACGCATCAAATTGGCTTTCGTAGATTCGGACAATTCACTCGTCGAACTCAATGCATTCACCACGTCTTCATAACCTTGTCCCAAATCAATAGATATTGACCCAGTCCCTGTATAGAGTTGATAATAATTATCGAAATATTCATACGAATTCGGATCAGTCCAATCGGTGAATTCATCCACTACCATCTTGTCAATCCTTACGGTAGGATACAGATAGTTGTAGCCAAACGTTTTGCTGTCTCTATCTATCAAATAATAATTGTTATCGATCTTGCGCGTGGTATAATACCACTTTCCGTCCTCAAATCCGTCCAACACTTCTGCCGACATTAATGTGGCGGTATTGATTGTAGACAATATCGTAATATTTGTTTCTTCGTTCGTGATATTAAACTGCTCAATATTTGCTAGCGAATCAACATAGTTGTTTGCACCCATCAATCCGCTAAGATTTGCAATAAATGAATTGCCTTGCGTAGAGATAGATTCTATCACACCTGTAGAATACGTGTTGTATATGAAATTGTTTGCAAAGTTTTGCTGATTGCCTTCAGACACATTTTCTATCACAATACCCGCAGATACTGCGCTGACAGCCGTAGTATCTCCAGTTTGAGTGACGTTGTTGATATATCCAGTGAAGTAGCAAGACAGGATCATTCCTTGATTCTGATACGTAATGCCCGCTATTGAACTAGCCGAAACTTGTACTACTTCCAATGACGAATATGAATATGAAATCAGTCCAGAATTTCTTCCCGCAATGAGACCCAAATTGTTCGAACTGATCTTTGCGCCTGTGCCTTGAATCGAACTGTTGAAAATCACACCTTCGTTTAATCCTGCTATCACGCCAGATATATTGCCCGAACCTAAATCGTAAGCGTTGTCTGAAGAAAGTTTGATATGCAGATTTGAGATCGCACTATGCCTATTTACTTTCGGAATAATTCCGCTGAATGTGCCCTCAGTGCTTGAATATACAGAACTACTAATAAATTGGGTATATTCAGTCTCTCCACCTATCAGTATGCCGTTCAATGCTCCGCCCGCTTCCCCTGTGGCACGAATACTGTCTGTGATGTTGTTTGATAGAATATAATATTTGAATTCATCATCACTTGAAACTAGCACATTCATATTGCCACTATCAATGATTGTAGGGTTGAGTGCACTCAATAGATAACTATAAGTATTGTCCGTTTGCCTTAAAATTCCATAATTCACCAATTGAGCGCTAAGGCTAGCAATGTATGGCAAATAATACGATCCTGAAGAAGAATTCAATTCTCCCCAAAAACCATTCCTTGAATTCAATCCGTTGTTTGTGTCCAATCTCCAAGCGTTGTTTCTAGTGAGAGTGTATGCGGATAGGTTGTACCCCGCTCCGCTCTCTTCTGAGAACAGTGCATAATCTGAAGAATAATATACATATTCAGTAGAAACGACATTGATCGCTCCGAACAATGCATTGATGTTGAGAGCCTGTATTGCTTGATAATCTATGCTATCTATTATTATGCTTGTCAACGAATATGCATTAATTATTGTCGCATTTTCTGCCTGACCTATGAATCCACCAATGTAGAAATGATTGTTCGTATGATCGTCTGAATATGCTGTGATAGGCACGATCCTACCCGTACTTGCGAAGTTTGTCGCAGTGACAAGATTTGCCTGCCCTACCATACTGCCCGCATATAAACGCGTGGTCGTGACACTGCCGACAATGATGTCTGTGGTGGTCATAACCTCATTAATAGAAAGTCCACTATCATCACCAGCATAAGCCACCACACCACTGGCGTAGACATTCCTTAGATCGCTATCTACACCTTCGCTATCCTCAGTGCTTATCGTACCAGTGAAGAGTGATTGATTGATAGAAAGCATTGATTCATTATAACTTTCTGCAATTGCCACCCCGCTCGACAGATACAGGTTTGTAATCTGTGTGTTGCCCAAAACATTTATATTTGATGAAGTGTTCGCAGAAGTAATGCTCAAATTGCTACTACCACTTCCCGCAATAGTATAATATCCTACGAGTCCTGCGTATGCGTTGATATAAGAAGTCGTAGAAGTGTCTTCTATCGCACGATTTTCGCTACCAGATATGTTTACCTCAGTGATCGCATCGATTGTCGAGAGTTGACTGCCCTCAAGTCCACCAATTGCTCCACCAAAATAATTGTTCGCGTTCGAATTGTCTAGATTGATATTGAATGTAATTCGCCTATAATTTGTCTCATAAGCATAATGACCTACTGTGATCGAAGCAATTGATGTGTTGCTAGCATATCCCACTGCTCCGCCGATATACGCATTTGCCCCATTTGCAATGTTCAGATTGAACACTGTTCTTTCAATTGCGTTGGTAGTGTTCGTATTATCAATACCGACCGTTGAATTCATAATGGTCATATTGACTTCTTCATCTTCATTTTCAGGATTTTCCAATATGTCAGATTCTGCCACAAGTCCACCGAAATGTATGCTAGAATTTGTCCCCATTGATGACAGCGTCACATCCACACGACCTGAGAATGTACAATTCAATATATTGCTATTCGTCGCACGGCCTACTATTCCTCCAAAGCCCGCGATTGTGCCATTGTTTGAATTGAATAGGCTGGTCTCTCTACCCGTGTTCGTACTAGAATTTTCATTTGTCACGCGCACGGTTAGATTGCTGAACAACGATCCGTTATCTAGTGCCGACACTCCGCCGAATGTGTCAATCGTGTTGCCAAGTATGACAGAACTAGACACATCTGCAACATTCATCTCGTTTATATTGGAACCCCATTCAAATGTGATGTTGCGCAATGTGGCTTCGCTCGTTGACCTAAATAGTCCTGCGTCTTCTGCATTCATCGGATTCAAGAATAGGTTGTATAAAATTGGAATAGAGTCGTCCTCTTTCTGTCCTATCAATACGCCTGTGAATTCAATATCGAATATGAAGTTGGAATTGTTCCTTGCACACCATTCTGTCATGTCAATGTCATTCACTATCATGAAACTGCCATCTGGATCGTTGACGAGTTGATAGAAATCATCCGCCGTCTCTATAATGGTGTAATTCTCTACCTCTTCATTGAGTAGAAGAGGGAAATATCTCTCCGCATTCAATGTCCAATATCTAGTATCCCAGCCAGAGAAAATGTTGTTGAATGTAGATACTTGCTCAACATTATCTTCGCTCGTATCATACAAGAGTTTGATCTCTTCATCGCTGGCGCGCGCTTCGTTTGAGTGTTTAACGATAGATTCGCCCCCGTCTGTGATGCTATCATAAGCCCCGACACGCCCTGCGAAAACATACAGTAGCGCACTGCCATTATTACTCGTTAGATATCCTGTGCTGTTTCCATCGAACTGACCATAATCAGCACATATATAGTCGAAGTTGATATAATCTTGTGTAACAGTATTCTTCGTCGTAATATCGTTGACATCCATCAAAATCGTAGAGAATGTGAACTGAATATCTGTATTCTTATTCGTCTCGCCCATTATCAAAGTCAAATAATTGATATATTCGCTGACCTCTTCATTCCTATCTACCACACCACTTCTAGAACCATAAGCCGATCCTATCAATCCGCCCACTTTCATGAGATACGTGTCGTCCACATTCACATAAGGCACTGCGTACGAATAGATGATGTTCGCACCAATGGATACTCCTATAAGTCCTCCGATGGTGGATCCCACTTTGAATCCCGCCTTGCTATAGCACGAATCTAATCTAGAACTTATTGATATACCTATCAATCCGCCACCGTAGCCATAGGTTTCAAGCAAATTCAAATTGCCTGTTTTTGTCGTGTCTAGCACTGCTTCTTCGCCATTTTCAAGATCTAGAATATACTCACCCAATTTGGTATCATAGACGAATTGCTCATCTTCCTCTGCCGTCACTTGAGACGCCGTGATGTCTCCACTGCTGACTGCAAATATTCCTCCGACCGCGTATTGTCCGCGAATAAGATTCGTCTGACCTACGAAATATTTGAGTCTTAGGCTCGTGGTTTCTCGCCCTGCATAGCCTGCTATACCGCCTGCGTAATCGGCGAGGATGTTGGCGTCTATCTCTCGCTTGTCATACATTTCATTGCCGTAGACATTGATATATGACAAATTGAAATCGACATATTGTCTAGTGTCTAGATCAATTACGCCAGCGATACCGCCCGCAAAGGACAATCTGGTCAGATAATCTGCATAACTGCCTGTATAATTGATCGCACCGAAAGCACGCATCGTGTTGAAATCTTGCTCGCTATAGTAGTTGTAATAATGATTCGTGTCAGTGTTGACTGCCTTTACGCTCAGATTCGAATCTATACCGTAGATCAAACTTGAACCAGTGATCATACCTGCTAGACCACCTGCGAAATTCTGTCCACTGATAGTCGTATTCGATCCGTTGAGGTCGATATTGATAATGACGCTATTGTCTATCCTACCCGCAAGTCCGCCCGAATAAATTGCGCTCAACGAACTGAATTGCCCGTCCGTTTCGGCAGTTGTAGCAAATTCAAGGTTCAAATTCTTCACATACGAATTGACCACCTGAGCAAATAGACCAATAGACTTTTCTTCCGCATTGCCGACATCTAGATATATACCGCTGATGGTCATACCGTTGCCCTCAATGCTAGTGATAGAGTTGTTGTTTTCATCTCCTAGTGTGAAGTTTACACGCGTCTTGATCGCCGTTTCGTCACTTGCGAAATCAATATCGTTGATGAATCGCACGTATCCAGTCATACTGTCTAGGGTGTCCCCGCTGAGCATTATCTCATTGTATTCTTCAACACTGCGTATGATATTTGGATTATTCACACTGCCTGGCAGATATGACACGGCATTTGAATAGTAATAAACAGAATTTTCTTGTCTTAGCAAATATCTATATGAATGTGCTATTTGATTGGCATTGGTGAGTTCTGGCAAAATTCTAAACGAATTGTTTTGATTGTAATATGACCATACTCCCTGATTCCTTTCGGTGCGTGAATTGCTTGCGATGAACACAAAGCCGTTCAGATTGTCCGAAACGTTGAAACTATCTTGATTGAGCCCTGTAGCCTGATCTTTTCCTGACTCTGTCTTGACGATGAACGAATTGTTTTCATCTATCAAATAATAAGTGTTTTCAAGTCTGCCAAACGATAGCAATTCGTCACTGCTACTAACTCCCACAAACGGTTGCTCTGAGGCGTCATTTGCAGTAAACACACCATTCAGAGTGCTAGCCGAATAACTCTCGCTGATCACTCCACTAGATTGATTGTTGTACACAAATCCAGCGACATACGCAGATGTCGAGGTCAATACTGTATTCGCAAATGAATTGTTGATATTACCCGAATTGAGGTATACAAATCCTGCCACGTTGCCGTTGGTAGGTGAATAGATTTCTACACCTGTAGAGTACGGATTCGTCTCACTGATGGTGCTCTCTAGTGCTTTCACATAACTAAACGATATATCGCCCGAGTTCTCTCCTACAAAACCTGCTGTGATGCTATAACTATCTCCCGTTCCTTCTGGGGCAGTTGAATAGTTCGTAAGCCCGGTGTTGACCACATACGATGAGGCGATCGTGCCCATATTTTTTCCAACAAACCCTGCCGTGATTCCGACAAAGCCCTGTCCAGACTGAGAGATCGATGAATTGTTGCCGATGACGAATTGGAGTGGACTTCCGCCTTGTTGAACCGAAGTTTCGCTATTCTCATTCGCCGTGATTTTTGTATATCCTAGTCTGCCTACGCGTGAGTTTGTGATGATGCCAGTGTTGCGTCCTACGAGTCCGCCGAACACAATCTCTACATCGCTATCATTGTCCAACAATATGTTTATAGTCTTGGTAGATGTGCCTAGATTCAGCACGTCACAGTTGTAGATCAAGCCGTTGTTGACCGCCACCAAGCCACCGAATGTGACAGAGGTGATGTCATTGTTCGTAAGATTCAGACTCGTGTCAAATTCGCTATAATCTACTATTACATTTTTCAATATCGTAGTCTGAGTGACATCATAAATGTCTTGATATGTGCCAATATTGGCGAACAGTCCATACTCACTCCTATCTACACTGACTGCGAAACTTCTGATTTTGATCACCTTGTTGTTGCCATCTAGACTGGCGATATCTACATCAATAGGAACGAAATTTTCTAGCACTATATCGTTCATCAAAATATAGTCCGCGTCCTCACCCAAAATACACTCGCCAGTGTCTGGATTGAAGATGTCGTCAACTGAATAAATTGGAATGGCATTTTCCTCTGTCGTGCTAGCGTAAATATTCAATGTGAAACTGAATTCCAAAGTTTGATTAAGTGAATTGCTAGACATTGTGCCGAATTTCAATACATACTGACCATTTTCCAATACGTAGCCATAATGTACGCTAAATTCGACCGTCCTATAGAATGCATCTTGCCCTGTGATAGTGAGTCTACCGTTCACAATATTGATAGAGAATTCTGGATGCGACTCTGCTGGATCGCTGAATTGAACTATCTCGCCATTTGAATTCATATACATAAACAAACTTGCTAGATTGTCAACGCCAATGTCTTGCAAAAGTTTGTTGTAAACGCTATCTGACAAATCATTGTTTGGATTGTTGGTTTCGAATGAAAGGTTGATTGAAGAAGATCTATTATATGCTATATTTAGACTGCCATTCGTCAGATTCGATGCAAATACCGAATTCAATATATAATCCACAGGATAGAATATCAAACTATCCTCCTGCTCGCTAGTGATCAAAGATTCTGACGTTGCCAAAGTGAGAGTGGCGTTCATCTCGAACCCTGCTGGAATGTTCGGTGCAACATTTAGCAAAATCGTCATAGAGTAAGAGCCGTCCGAATTCTGAGTCACCTGATCGAAATTGTCTAGGAATCTATAACTTACATAGTCTAAGATATTATAGTTATTGCCGTGATTGTCTATTACAACATTTCTATTATCCTCATAATAAACTTGCCCTAATACGAATGAAGAATCTTCATCACACTTTTGATAAATTCCATTGTCTAGCGTATACAAAGACAATTTTCTCTCTTCAAAATTCGTTTCGTTCACGTCTGTAGCCAGTCTCTTATCATAAGTATAGTTTGTGTCACCATCATTCAATTTCCATACAAAATTCACTCTTGGATTGCTATTGAACTGATAACCATAGATACGAATATTTACTTCGTTGTTGTATGTGTCTTTTTGGATCAAATATTCGTCTGTTCCTACGCTGATTCCGTCATAACTAAGTGTAGCGCCTGGCAAATATTCAGTGATGAGCGTTTTCGTCTGCTCAATTGTCTTTCCATCATTTGTATTCACCGTAAGTTTTGCCTCAATAGTGCCGGTCATCCCCACGAATCTATCCATCTGAGTATGAATGTATATTATTCCATTATAAGAATAATTTCCACTTCTATCCACGCTGGATACGAGTCTCAATTTTATTCCACCATTGACTGTTTCGTTGTTTGGATACACCGTTTCATAGTCACCGTTCTCGTTCTTGACGAGTTGTTCGAATATGATTGAGACATTCCTTCCTAGCGATGGAATGTATAATGTTGAACTCGTAAGGGTCGCGGAAAGAATATTAGAGTAACTAGGCTCTAAATATACCATCATAACGCCACCATATCCACCTGGAGAGATGATTGAAGTCTCAGTTGCGTTACTTTCTATTAATGATGTGTAATTTGTGATAGTTGTGACATTTGTGGCTGTGTAGTTTTCTATACGAACTGTGGATAGTTCCGTAGGTCTGAAAGTGATCAATACACTATCCGTAATGGTCGTATTGTTTGCCCCATATACAGTCAATCTGAACTCTATATTTGAAGTGATGTATCTGAATTCAAATTGATCTTTTAGACTCATTTCTATCGAATATTGATATCCTTGAACTTCACCATTTCCGATGGTCAGCAAGGAGTAATAGATGTCAAAGTCAAACAATTCTACGATATAATCTACACCAGCATTTTCTAATAGATCCTCTAGTTCGTCCTGCCCTGAAATCACGTCCATTGTAAGATTGATGCTGTCTTTGTTTTCTTCACGTAGCATTACAGTATTATTCACGGTATAATCAGGAGCAAAACCGCTCTCTTCTTCGCCTACATATCCAGTATATAGTTTTACGCCCAAATTGATATTTGCGCTCGTTTCTACCGAATTGTCTCCATCATCAATCTCTATATTTGTGGCAGTTTTGTATATGACAACTCTTAGATTTGAACTAGCCAATTCAAGATATTGATCCACTCCTTCCACTTGAGGATAGAATTGTTCGCCAAAATATTCGGTTAGATTCAACCTAAGAGTGAAGGTGATCATCTCTGTAGTCAAATTACCATCAAAATTGTCGTCTTCTACCTGAACCATAATGCCGTTGGTCGAATTCGCATTCACTATGTTCAAAATTGAATTTCCGCTATTCGAAACAGCCTCAACTTGCAGATAGTTGTTTATGCCAGCATCTAGAATTGATGCAAATTCCTGCCCTTGATAGATATTCTCTGCCATAATGCTCACCAGAGTCGGATTGGCTCCCGTATGAGTATACAATTCAAAGTCCACACCATCTTCATCGACCGAATATATCGAATTCGATGTCAGCATCAAATCGCTGAGTCCGAGTTGTGTGAAGAATACAACATATTCCTCCAATTCATCATTAAATATCGAATAACATCTAACGATTATAGGATTGGCACCACTCACGCCAGTGAATACGATTTGATTTTGTGCATTGATATAAGCATAAGCCGATCCTCGCACTATCTCGAATCTCACGCCTCCTTGTGCATTCGATGGAATGACGTTTAGATCAACTAGCCCATTCGGTGTATTACCATCCGATGCTGTGTTGACTATATTGTACCTATTGTATGTTTCATTATTCAAAGGATTGTTCACATCGCTATGATAGTTGACTATGGTCGTGCTACTCACCGCATATTCATTGATTGAATAATCTTTGTCTACGAAAGAAGAATTGATTTCGATGACATAATTTGCATTGATACTCGCCTGAATTTCTGTAGGGCGTTCTATCATTAGAATGTTGCCCTGATCGTCAAGTAGATATGGGAAATAAAAATTCATTCCATATATTGACACGAAATTACGCTCTGAACTAATAGCCCATTGATTCGAATCTGCACCTATCCACGTCAAAACTGTACTTTCCCAGATGTTGTCGCTTGATTTCCAAGCGAGTTCATAATAGGTAGTATTTATATTAATGTTAGAATTATCGTTCTTGATATAATCACTATTCTCATCTAGTGTATAATAATCTCTAATATTGACATTTTCTATTGAATAATATGTGACATTAGGATTGAAATTAAAATCTGTGAGTGCAAGCAAATACCCCTCGCTATTTGCGACATACAGACTCGCTCTATTGTTCTGCCACAAATTGTTGTCAAATAGATAGTATGTAGCGTTTTCGTCAAACAATGCGTCACTTGCGACACGAGAATATACGCCATCAGTTGAAATGTATAGATATTCTCTTTGGCTATCAAATTCTTCGCTCGTGATATCGGTTTCTTGCAAAAATTGTTGCGTTGAATATAATTCTTCTCTATTTATGACTCTCACATCGAAATACTGAGACAGATCTAATTCGTTCGGAGTATTTGCATTGAAATCTATGATTGAATTATCAGTATAAACGACATAGTAGCCTGCATTTGTGTCACGAGAATAGATATTGCTTTGGATCATATCAATATTGTTCACTCTGCCCAAGAAATACACATTGAATTCGTTTGCATTCGACGTCAATATGATTGTTTTAAGATCTGATATAGTATCCAAATTCGTATCGATATTTGCCGACACAAATGAATTGCTTAGCGTCGTGTTTGAAGCGGTGTATATTAGCCCCGCCACATTATTTCGTGTGCTATACAGCATATAGAAAGTCTCTTCAGCACCACTAGAGGTCGTCGTATTTGAAATGAAACTTTCTACACTGGCGAATGTGATGGTATCTCTTTCAGAATCTGCAACGATACCTGCCACATTTCCCTGACCTGAGATCACACCATAAGAAGTCAGTCCTTGATCAAAACTCACTTTTGATGCCAGTACGCGAACGTCCGTGATCATAGAACCTATAGACTGCCCGACGATTCCCGCAACTGCCAGATATGAATTGTCTGCATATAGATCCAATCCCAACACTGCTACCGTTTCAATTCCCTTCACGCTGACAGAAGACCCTGCATTATCATCAGAATATCCTGCAATACCTGCCACGAATCCTGAGATTTCACGCATATTTGCGACATTTTTATTGTCTGTGACACGAATGAAACCGCCTGAAATTAAATTGTGGATATATCCACCTAAGTTGTATCCTACGACCGAACCCATATATAATGTCGGAGTGTTTGTTGCGGAATTGATCAGGACAATATTCGCAATGACTGAATAGTCCACGTTATTCAAACTATTTTTGCCCAAGTATGCTCCATAAATTTCGCCCAAATTTTTACCCGCAACCATACCGATATTGTGCTGAACTGCAGTATTGGTATAAATTGAAATTTGCGAGTCTGCATTCACGATAGATGAGGTGAGATCAATATAGCCCGAATTTATTCCCACCACTCCACCAAAATTGATTGGTGTAGATATTTTGTCCGTAGCGAAATAGATATTGTCTTGACTGCCTCCAAGTAGTGTCACATTGACATCTCGAATCATCCCGCCCTCATTCGCTCCTGCTATCGCTCCGATATTCAATTCTCCACCAGCGGTAGAAGTGAAATTTGATAGGTCAAAATTTACGTCAATATCCAGATCTGATATCACAGCCTCTGAACCAAGTCGCGTGAACAAGCCGGCGTATACGCTATTGTTTGTGTTCAACACATAGTTTTTCAAATTTAATGTGATTTTGTATCTTGTCGTCACTATTTCATTGTCTGAATTGAGATTTTCCACCGTGCCAGTAAGTGTGCCGTTGAAGGCATTTTCTCCACCGATAGGTGCTACTGAAACAGTTTGACCGTCTATCACGATATCTCCAACTGTAATATTGTTGCGCAACACATAGTCTGCATCCAAATTGTTGTTGATATTATATAGATCTTCTATGTCATTAATGATATATTTGTTCTGTGGTGTACCATCGCTAATTGATATGAATAAGGAGCGTGTGGTGGTATATGCTTGAATTGTAGGATCGTACGAATCTAGACTCGCCAGTTCCAATCTGAACAAACCGCCACCCAATGTCTGTGAGGCACGTATTGTGACCAGATGTGTATCAGGATTAATAGTAATATTGAGTCTATTTGAAGTGACAGCGTCCTCAAGTGCTTGACCATTTTCGTCTCTAACTATATTCCCATCTTCATCTTGACGTATTTGATATAAGTTATAAGTCAAGTCTCCGCGCCTTAGTCCTGTGGCAATATTTGATTCATAATAAGGTGTAGCAGTAAACTCTGCTGATGTATTTCCGTTCTCAGGTACGTCTATAAATGACATATACACATAATAACTATCCACACCATTTTGAACAATGCTATTGCCAGATAATGAGATTCCTGCCACAGGTTCGTGCTCTGCAAATTCGATCGTTGCAGAGATCGCGGTGTTCGATTCTACGCCGAATCTCAATGCTGTCAAACTGATAGTCAAACTATTGTAATCGCTCACTCCGTTCAATTTCACTCTCAAAGTGCCCGCCAATATGTTTTCCGAACCTATCTTCAATATGCTTTCATCTGTTATTGCGACCTCTTCACCATCTTCATTGACTAGATAGATCTCTATAGTGTTATCGATTTCTAGATCTCGATTGATCTCAAGTCTGAGTTGCGATGCGTCTGTCTTCACGATCTCTGTGCCATCAGGACCGCTAAATACCACGCTATTTGAAGCGGCTGAATAGTTTGAAGCGTAAGAAGCAAAGGTTATTTCGCTAGTTGACGCACTCTCATAATACTCATTGATGTAGACGATTTCATCCGCTGAGATTGTCCTATATATCTCAGAGATAGGGTCATACACCGCAATATCTGCAAATATGATTTGATTCGTGAGCAGTATTATATCGTTTATCTTTGCATAATAACTGACATTAATGGTCAAGACTGTAGTTTTTGCGCCTATTTGACCTGTCAGACTGAATTCGTTGGTATCCAATTTGTTGTAACTCAATGCTGAGGTGCTGAAATTGTTGTTCCCACCATAATTTGAGTCAAAATCAGCATTTGCGTCGATTGTAAAATTGACTATACCCGTATCGTTCAAGACCGATCCGCCCTGCACTCTTGCTAAAATGCTAAATTCGACCAATTGATTCTTCGCTACAGCGAAATTGAAATGCCCATTATCGATATCGTCAAATGTAGTGACATTCCTGCTTGACGACTGAACTGATATACTATCCTCTTGCAACAAATATACGCTATTGACGGCAAATCCTGTATCTACTCCTACACTACCTTCGCCTGCGCTGACTGTGATATTGGCAGTTTCTAGCGCTGAAGTGTTCAAGAATGACACGCGGAATAAATCATATTTAGCATTGGCATCTGTCTGTGCTATTTGCAATCGTTCAACCGTTGGGTCGTTCAACAAAATTGAAGTTGAATTGTTTTCGAACCTGATTAAAGGATTGTCGCTTTGCAAACGAATGGACGATGTTTCAAGAGTGGTGCCAGTATAGTAGACTTTCACATAAGCATCTGTCGAGTTTGTTGCGTCAATATTCAAAACGCTATTAGTTATAGGTGCTGTCTGACTCTCATCTGCATATATCTCAATGCTGTCTGCAGTGACCACTTTCCTCAACCTATACGAAATCTCCACAAATCGCTGGGAGATTACTTGATTTTCAAACATAGTTGGAGTCACCTGCGTACTGAAAGTGATGATTTGATCGGCATCTACGTTTGCTCTGATACTGATATAAATGGTGCTACCACTCTTCAGCACATAAGTATTTGAGCCGAGATTTTCAACCTCACCAGTGATTATCACATTTTCATTGCCTGTGATATATATATCTGTATTTTGATTGGCATTTGCAGGCACGGCGAGCAATGTCAGACTCAATCCTTGATATGCAGTACTATTCGAACTATATATTATACCTTCCATACTGCCCTTAGAATCAATCAATTCGGGCAACACATCGTTTATTGAAATGTTTTCAGGCAATACACTTTTGTTTATCACGATCTCTCGCGAATAATTGGGAGCATTTGATGCCGAAAAATCTAAATCATTCAATTCATAAGTAATCTTAACCGTGTTGGTAGGATAACTATCGCTAGTGGAGGTCAGTCTGATTTGAGTATTGCTTTCGTTTAATCTTTCGACTAGCAATCCATTGATGACCTGAGAAGTCGATAGGTCTACAAGTTTTCCATCCACATAAACACATATTTCATAATTCACTTGATCGTTTTGATTGATGGTATTGATCGGAGTTTTGTATACGCTTATCAGTTCTTGCGTGTCAATCGTTAAACTCGTCGAAGCATAATTTTCGTTTTCATTATATAATGTAAGACTATGTTCCAATTCCTCTTGAGTCGGATCGCTTGAATAGTAAACAGATGGTACAAAATCTTGTTCCTCTACCAAATATACATCAAATTCTGCTGTGATATTAGGGTTGTGTTTTGAAGTGGCAGACACACGAACAATATGTTCGTTAGCATTGATTGTGAGGTTTGAATTGACTGTCAATACGCCATTCTCACTAATGGATATATATTGCAATGCATACGTGTCGTTTCTCACTAAAATAAATTCGTTTTGACCGTCTTGATTTGTTTGATTTGAATAATAACCTATACCTAAAATTTGATAGTCTACACCAGTTTGATTCGTAAGAGTGTTTCCGTTCTGCATTGGCAAATAATATAGATTTTTAAGGCTCATCAAACTAATCATATCTCCCACTTTCACTGCGGGCTTGATCGAAGTGTCCACTTGAATTCCTGTCAGGCTTCGATATATAGATAAATCAATGTCGAAATGCCTACCAGATTCAGTTTCATAAAATCTAAGAGAAGAATTTATATTTCCTCTGATATCAATATTGAACACTTCATTTTGCTCTACTGTAATAGATGAAGAATTGATTCCTCCAGAAGATGGAAAATTGATTCCTTCGCTCGCGCCTCTTTTTGTAACGATGATTTCATCAATATATTTCGATTTCACATTAGATATTTTAACTTTTATATAGAGGGTGCCGACTCCAGTTTCTTCTGAGATTTGAAATTCATCCTCCTCTCCACCATAGTTTAGTTCAATGCCGTTCGTGGCATCATACCACTCGCTAGCATCTTCACTGAAGGCATAATATATTTTGAATTTCATATCTTCATATCTATCACCACACGCAGAAAAAACTCCGCACATAACGAAGATAAATACTGCTGTCAAAATGCTAAATATTTTCTTTTTCATAACCCCTCACTTTTAATTTGTGCCAATGCGTAAATATTATAATTAAATTATATAAAATAATAGGGAATTAAGTCAAGAAATTTGGATAAATATATAATTTTGTATAATTAATTTGTTGAAAACAAATATGAAAAAAATATTACAATGTACTATGGGAACAATACTTTGAAAAAACACTGAAAATAAAATAAAAATAATTATATTTGTTTTTTCTTTAATTTTTTATAAAAATTCAAAAAATTTTATTTTTCAATGAAAATATATTGAAAATTTAATATTTTTTGCTATAATTTAATAAAATTTTTAAATTTTTTTGGAGTGAATATGCAAAAAATTCTCAGCACATTGCGAAAGGCGATACAAAAATATGACCTAATTCAAGATGGAGACAGGATCGCTGTCGGAGTATCTGGAGGAAAAGATAGTTTGGTACTGCTCAAAGCATTATCAGATTTTAGAAAATTCAACTTGTTCAAATTCGAGTTGTTCGCTGTGACGATAGATATATATTCAGGCGAAGTGAGTTATGATAGACTCAATGAATTTTGCCAAGAAATAGACGTCCCACTGATTATTGAAAAGACAGATATAAAGCATATCGTATTTGATATAAGGAAAGAAAAAAATCCCTGCTCTCTATGTGCCAAAATGAGAAGAGGAGCATTGAACTCGGTATGTCAAAGACTCCAATGCAATAAACTTGCTCTAGCACACCATTTGCAAGACGTGGTGACCACATTTTTCATCTCTTTGATATACGAAGGACGTCTCTCAACTATGCTACCAAAATCATATATGTCAAGATCAAATATTACCTTGATTCGCCCACTATATTTGACAGATGAAAAGAATATAATCAGTTGTAGCAGGAACTATCCGATTTTGAAAAGTCGTTGCCCCGCAAATGACAATTCAAAGCGTAAGGAAATCAAAGATTTTGTAAGAGAAATTGATCAACGATTTCCCCAGTCTAGAAAGCGAATTGAAACTGCAATTCTTACCTCTGAAAGTTATAATCTTTTGGACAAAGTTAATAAAGATAAATAGATAACTATTCTATTGATTAATATTATACACAAAGAAATTCAAAATATAATTTCTCGATAATCAAAAGACTTTTATGAGATTTGTTATGATTTTCAAACGTTGTTCAGAGTCAATCAATTCATAAACTAAATCAGATATTAATTATAGTGCTGACATTGTAGCATAGACAATTCATCACTTTCAAATTTTCAATCGACACAAAACGACAGTTTTTGTGTTTTTTTTGCTAAATTTGTCATAATTTAGCACATAAAAAAATAGGTTAAATCAAGGAGTTTAAAATGAATTATATTGACCTTGATGAGCGAACGATAAAACTAGCATATTACATACTAGAAAATCATACCACAATCAGAGCCACCGCAAAAGCATTCCATATACCTAAGAGTACAGTACATAACGATTTGAGCAAAAAATTAAAATATATAAATTATAATTTGTTTTTACAAGTGAAAAAACTGATGGAAGAAAATTTCAGCATAAAACACATTCACGGCGGAGAATCCACAAAACTAAAATACGAAGCACTGAAAAAAGAGATCGACAAAAATGATGAGAGCGAAGCATTATACGGACTTTAATAGAAGGGCAAATCCCTTCTTTTTGAATATTTATTATTTTATTGAATCTATTAATTTTATTTTATAGACAGTCAATTATTTTTATCTAAACGATATCAAATTTTGTAAAAATTCAAATAATATTATATCTTTCCATTAGATAAGCAACAATCGACCAATGCGAATAAAAAAAAATAATAAAACTAACTAAAATAAATTTATAATATTAATTATATTTAATAAATTTTTTATTATTTCATTAATTTTTTTATTTTTTATTAATATTTGATGTTTTTTATTATTTTTTTATATATTATCTCTAATTTTTAATTATTTTTTATATATTTCTCTAATTTTTTTATATTTTTTTATTATTTTAAATTTTTGTTTTTTATATTTTAGTGTTTAAATTTTAGTTCTTATGTTTTTCCATTTTAATTTGTTCAAATACAATTCTCATTTTGATTCGGTTGATGTTTCGTTTTTATTATAATTAATCTATGCTATTGAATTATATAATTTTCGATGCTTATTACTTTAAAAACCCTTCAATAATTTTTTCTTCCGCTTGCTTTTCACTCAAACCCAAAGTCATCAATTTCATAATCTGTTCACTGGCAATTTTCCCAATCGCTGCCTCGTGACTAAGTGATGCCTGTGATGAATGTGCACTGACCTTTGGGGCGGAATCAATTTTCGAATTTTCTAGCACAATACCATCGCACTCTACGTGACCGAAACACTCATTTTTCCCTATCAGTTCACTCTTGAAAGTTTGCTCACTTTCATCGCGTGCGACACTTCTTGAAATAATATTGCATTTGGAATTTTTCCCTTGAAGATATACTTTGAAATTCGTTTTCGCCACATTGAAATTGGATGTCAATATTTTTTCTTTCACCTCAAGAGTGCTATCATTCTTCAAATATGCCTTCGTCTCTCTAGAGGAATAATCAACTCCTCCCAATTGATTCGTCTCCATTGTCATCGTGCTACCCTCACCCAAGCGGATGATGGTGACAGGATTGATTTCTTTCCCTCCGCCATTTCCTAATGCCAAATGATTTTCCAAATATAACACTTTTGCATTCTTGCCAATATGGAAAGTGTGTATTCCGTTGTGACCCGCTTCAGCAGAGGAGTGTACTCCACAGCCCGCCACTATCACAACGTCCGCATCGTCCTCGATATAAAAATCATTGTACACCAAATCAAATATTCCCGCCTCGCTTACCACAACGGGTATATGGCACGCTTCTTTTTGGCAACTAGAGTGAACGAAAATATCTATGCCTGAACCATCGCCTTTTTTCATTATCTCAATGTTTGGAGTGGAGCGGACAAACTCTCCCTTACCATTTTTCCTAAACGAAACCGCACCGTCAGGAAGCGCGTGAATATTGGCTATTTTTTCTAACAAATTTTGTGAAATTTTATCCAACTTCATACTAATCCTCCCTGACCAATTTGCACTTGTATTTTTGCAGTTTGTCGATTATTTCGTTTGAATTGCCAAAATTTGAGACTTTTCCATTCTCAAGCACCAAAATTTTATCTGCCCGCTTTAGCAATCTAGATTGATGGCTAACCACGATATAACAAATATTTTTTTCAAATATTTCATTTAGTTTGTCAAAACTCCACAAATCAATTCCCGCCTCAGGCTCGTCAAAAATCACACACTCGCCACCTTTTGCTAGAGTCAATGCCAATTCTATTCGTTTTTGTTCTCCGCCTGACAATGTTTTGTCAAACTCACGATTGATATAATCCTTTGCACATATACCCACGCGCGAGAGATATTCGCACGCTTTTGACAATGAATTGTCCTCTTTTGATGCAATGTCTATCAATTCCTTTATTGTGATACCTCTGAACGTTACAGGCTGTTGAAACGCGTAAGTTATGCCCATTTTCGCACGTTCATCCACTGTCGTGTCAGTAATATCCTTTCCATTGAAATAGATTTTTCCGCTAGTCGGCGAAAGAATTCCCATTATTATTTTGGTCAAAGTTGACTTTCCACTGCCATTTTGCCCTGTAATTGCAGTTATGCAGTTGTCATAAAACGTACAATTAATGTCGTTTAGCAGGGTTTTTTCTTTTTCATTATCCATAATCGTGTAATATATATGTTTAAGTTCTATCATTTTTCCTCACGTAAATATTTTAGCATAAACTACGCAACAAATCAATTAATATTTTTAAATAAAATGATGTTACACTGGTTCAAAATAGGTGTGGAATTCCAATCTAAAGTTATCCACGTTGAGAGTTTCTTCATAGGCATTATCCAACACGACTCCTCTACACAGATTGATAGTTTGTCCACCCTTAATTGGCTGGCTACTATAATAATATCCATCATCACCATTGTAGAAAAGATCTCTATTCGGATAATACACTATAATATTCTCTAATGATTCATCATTCTGGAAAACATCAATTCTGAATCGCACATTGAAATCCCCCCTACTCTCAATTTTGATGCTGAACTGTGCACGCAAGACGCGATTTCCCTGCAGATTGTTTGGAGTCCTGAATCTGCTCATTTCCACCCCATCAACTACATAGGTGGCATTGCAATTGCCGTGTGTATATAAAAAACAATTGTTCTGCAAATACACCATAGTTGCGTATAAGACTATACCCAAAATTGAAGCCAATAGCAAGACCACGAGTGCCAAAATGATGACACGATTTCTTTTCGTTCTGCTCCTATAATATTTTAAATTTTGTTCGTTGAGTTCTTCCAACTCTTCCAGTGCCGTACTGTTAGACATCTGTCGTGATTTGGTCAAGGGAATGTCTTGATATGAAAGACTATTCGTCTGAAGATTTTGATTATTTTTTTCTTTCTGCTTTTTTTCTTTCTTTAACTTTTTTTCCTTTTTCTTCCTATTCTTGTCATCTTCAGGTTCGTAGTTGTTGTAGATGTCAATTGGAAAATCCGCGTAAGTATCTAGTGGCAAATCATTTTTTTCGTATTTATTGAAAAAATGTTTCATACTTCACCCCCTACGCCTGCGGATCGACATCATATCCTTCCACCGTTAGCACCAACTTCAAGTTGTTGCCATTGATGGTCGAATAGTTGCCCGCGAATGCAAAGTCCGAATACGGAATCATAAATGATCCAATCAGGGTAGCATCATCTTGAGAAGTAAGTGTCTGATTTTCCCCCTCATTGTTTCGATAATAGAAATAGCCGTCCGTAGGATCGTATACAAAGCCATTTGAATTTCCCGTAGGTGTAGTATACCCAGAAATGTTGGGATGAAGCAAAATGTCATAATTATTGCCACAAGCGTACAATTCAATTTTGTATCTAACATACAGCGACTGATTTCCTTCATCACTATTCCTAAGAACTAAATTCAAAGTATAATTTTGATCTGGGACTATCTCTCTAGAATCTGTCCCGTCCGTAATATCAATATAACTAGGAGTAGTAGCCGTCTGATTGTCCTCATTGGTATTAATCAACACCTCTGTGCCGTCAGTTTTGACTTGATAGAGTTCTATGTCAATCTGACCGATATGTACTTCTATTTCTATTTTCTTGTTTTCGCCCGAAGTAAACCACGAATTTGTGATCCCTATGATCGCCAAGAAAATACTCAACAGTAAAATCATTACTGTCAAAATCTTTAATTGAGAATATTTTTGAAATCTTTTCACTATGCCCAACTCTCCAGATACCCCCAGCCGTCATTAAAGACAGAGAGATATGCTTGATTTTCTGACTGAACTGCCTCAAATGTTATAGACAAATTGATCTGCGAATTCAACAATGCCACAGGAGCAGTTTCCAACAATTTTATTGAAGAAGCGAACACTCTTCGAACATTACCAGCCACCTCTTCTTCAATGTAATATATCGCATTTGTCTCATTGCCAACTGTAAGGACACGCCTTGTGACAAAATTTCCACCCTGAAATTCGAAATACTGCCCATAATTTACCGATTCGTCAATCGTTTCATTTATAACCTTATATGCGTTGATTCTATATCGGATATAACTCGGAGTCGAATCGGACGTACTGCTGAATGCTAAATATTGAATGTCCGCACCAGATTCCGTTGCCAGATATATCGTGCCTCCTCTTGAAATCACTCCTGTTGAGTCGCTAGGATATATCTTCAGAGTATCTGTATCTACAATTGTGTCTACGTTGTTTGACCTATAGGCGAAACGTATATCAAGATTGGAAAATTGAATATTCCCAGTCACTCGTTTGCTTGCCGTAAAGTATGCATAAGTCACATTGAAAGCAAACAAAAATATTAGAGTCAATATGACCAATAGCCCCAATAATTTAATTTGTTTGCTCGTATTTTTCACGCCACTCCTCATTTAAAATAATCTTCAAATAATGCTTGCACTTCGCTTCCCCAACTCGCTAATGTATTAGACGTATATGTATCGGTTGCCACAATTGTGGTAAGCGTAGATGGTGTATTGCTTGACATATTTAGGCGAATAATTTGTCCAGGTCGTACTATGCCAATGTAATAATTATAGTCGCCAATGCGTTCAACATTTGGGACGGAAGAATCCACCGAACCTGTAAATCTCACGTAATACGAGTTGGTAGAACTGTTGCTAATATATGCGTACTGACTAGTGCTATTGACGATTTCAATTCTGTTGTCCACCCTATTTGATGCTCCTTGTGCTGACATCGTGAAAACTAATTCATTATTCGTGTTTGATATGACTACGCTTAAAATTTTTGCACTCTCATTTGGTTTGAGAGAAAGAGATGAAGAAACGTATCGATTGCTAGACAAAGTGAAATTATTGTATAAAGTAGCATTATTAAGACTTATATTTGACGTCGTATAAGACAACGAATAATATTGATTGCTAACCCACTGGTCAAATCCAAACGGATTTGATTGCACTTGTATATACTGCCCATCGCTTAAATAATAATATGTCCAGAAACTGCTTTCCCAATCGCTAGGTTTAACTGTCTGGAGAGCATAGGTAGGCACGCGTTGAGAAAGGTTGATTTGTGCACTGACATTGGAGATAACTTCGTTTGATTTATTTTTCACATTAAAAGTGACTGTTGTACTAGAACTTCCGCGCACAGCACTTGCCTCAACTTCCAAAGCATTAGTTGTGATAGAATCACTCACTGTCTGATAATTAATATCGGTGACGACGAGTTCTACCCAAGCATCATATCTTCCAGAATATCGTTGCAAAATCGTGTTGGCTAGCGAGACACTAAACGAACTGCAAATATTTATTGTCGTGTATGGTGCAATGTAGACATTGCTACCTATATTGTTCGCTGATAAACTGATTGCCATAGAATCTTCTTGCCTATACCAAAGATTGCTAGAATTGGAAAATGAATCTCCTTCATGCACAGTATGATTGCCATTACTAAGAGTATATTTTAGTTCAAATGTCACACTGGTTACTCTTATTTTTGAGGAAGTATTGTTGCTAAGGCTAACGTTCGTATTAAAGGTCTGGCTACCTCCCGTCATACCTAGTGTGACATCGTATAATCCAGGCAGGTATTTACCCGTGTTGATGACCTCTATATCTTGTTGCTCATAAGGAGTCGTATCAGAAAATGTCCCAGCAGATTGAATATCCGTTGACAACATTCCGTTCGTAAAATTCGAATTTGTAAATGTGACATTGTTGAAGAGAAGAGATGTGGAAACGGCAAAATACGAGTAGTTCTCCAACGCTGACACTGTTCTACAAGTGATCTCAATGCTATCTACAAGGTCAATATACACTGCTGAGTTCGCTGGAATGGAATATCTATAATGCACCATTTCAAACGTGCTATCCACTTGATAACCTTCAAAGATCCAATCATCAGAGTAATTGTATAAAATATTGTTATCTATGACCGACAAGGTCGTATCCTCAATCGACTGCCACGAACCAGACGCCGAGATACTGATTGTGACAGGGCTATTACCAGTGATGATATATGCCGATAGTCCAGCATAATATCTATTCCCGCCTGCCCAAATTGATGAAATCACTCTTCCGTCCGTCACCGACTTGTAATACGCACTCTCGACACCTGGATGAGTGACATAATACTGACGTTCAGAACGCTTATTATAAAGCAAAACATAGGCATCACCTGCTATTGAAGATGGATTTTTATATTTTAGCCACGCATCACCCGCTTCACTGTCAATGTAAAGCGGATGACTTTCAGAATAGGACTCCATTTCCTTATAGACTCTAACTTCGTCAATATTGATCGTGAGGGATGCTCCGATGTAGGATTCGTCCTCTTCATCAATGAAATCCACACCTGTAAAGATGCTGAGCGTGCCATTTCCTGCTGGTATTGTATCTTTGTAATAAATATACTCATTGTCAACTATATAACTATCTCTATTCGCAAAGTGCAAAATCACATTGTTGATATCGTTATTTATTCCGCCCGTCCACTCTAGCGAATATTTTATGCGTATGTCAAAATTGTATCCAAAGGAGTATTTTATTTTGACCTCTTGATTGTGAAATCCTTGAGAGAATAATATAGGATTGTCTATAGTGTCGTTTACAATTGCGTATTGCTGATTCGTTGCATAAGTCGTAGTAGAATATGAGTCATTACCATATTCTGAGTTTAAAATCTCCATAGCGAAAGTGTATCCTATAGAGAATGCAAAGACTAGACCTAACAATAGGTTCAATATAATTATCAAATATTTCTTTGTCTTTGCTCTTTTCATTATGCGTCGAGTATCCTCCTATCACGTTTGAATTCTATCTCATTTTGCACTGTAGCGCTAACGCACCAGATCGATACAATAATAGCGATTATCAGCAGTTTATGATCCCCAATGAAATTGAAGTACGATCCCCAGTTGTCGAAACTCGCCACAACTTTTCCTTCAATTTTTGATAATGTGACGCGCTGAATACTGATATCCTGTGATATTTCTTCCCAAGTCATATTTCCCAAATCTTCTGACGTCAGGTCATTCACATTATCACCGTGACAAAGATAATAAGTCGTGCCGTTTACTTCTCTGATCTCTAAGAGTCTATGAGTAGTAGGAGTACCCGAACTATCAAATTTTAAGATATCACCGACCTCGTATTCGTCTTGCGCTTTCACTACAACCATATCGCCCGCCGTAAACACTGGAGCCATACTGTCTGACAGTACTTCGTATGGCCTAAATTTGAAGCCATACACAAGTACCAAACAAACTACAAGTATAATACATATTGCTAGCACAATATTATACATCAAAAGTTTAAAGAAATTGAATGCTTTGTTCTCCAAAATTTCGTCTGAATAATTCATCTGTTCTCCTTTTACTCTATATAGGTATTGCCAGAGACAATCACATTCGTCTGACTACTATAACCATACAATCCGATAGCAATAATGCCTGTCGAAGATAAACTAGTTTCATTGATAAATTCATACGCAACGACACAATCGGTCACTTGACAATCCATTGAATCTATTGTGGTCAATCTTCCTGCCACCGCACCAATGTAGATTGATGAAGATGTGGAATTGATAATGCCAATATCGTAGGTCAAATTGATCGTGTTGCCTAAGATGATTCCGCTCTGACTCGTTCCTGCGATTGCACCGATATTTGTATCGTTGTTGATTCCAGTATGGACAATTGAACCATTCGATGTGCTATCTTCTACTCTTGCTCTACTGATGAATCCTACCACGCCACCTAAGTTGCTAGCATAGATGTTGTTGAATGTTACGTAGGATGTAGCATTGAATATTCCAGTATTTCTATCGCTATCTCCTATCAAGTATCCAATGAGTCCGCCAATGTGAGAGAATGTCCTATTCGTCTTGGATTGAGTGATAGCAAATTCTACCGATGTCTCTCGTGTGCTAGACGAATTGATCGTTGTGCCAGTGGCATTACCCACGATTCCACCAATATAACTGTTTCGCGATGTGAAGTCTACGTCAAACTGAACCTCTACCTCCAATATTGAGCCTGAAATGGTCGTATTTTCAGAAATACCAATCAATCCACCAATGTAGATATTCTCTGTCAATCTTCCATTGCCTTGCAAAACGAATTTGAAATTATGCAAAGTGATATCTTCTATGGTTGAATTGTTCGCATTGTTGGCTATCAAAGATAAGTTTATCACATTATCATTCGTTGACGCAAATGAATAGGATATTATTGTGTCCAAATTGGCCTCTCCAAACACAATATTTTTGATAGTCGCACCATTTAGTGCGTTGAACAATGCGAATTGAGAGACTTCGCTGACTGCTACGCTACCAAATCCATATATTGCAAAACCCTGTCCATCCAAACTGCCCGAGAATGAAGAAGATATTATCGAACCTTGAGAAGTGATCAAATCCGCCACGTTTGTACCTGCAAAATTGATTGCCGATATTAGTTTGAAGTTCGCAGAATTGAAGTGGTCGATTCTCAACAATTCGATTGCAGAATCAATTCCATAAGGATCCTCTGCCGTGCCAGAACCTAAACTATACATATCCATAGTGATATTTTGACCTCTGCTGGTGGTCGAATATAGAGTACCCTCTCTTTCTACCTGAACTGTGAAGTCTGAAATTGTGCCCATTACAGTAGGTGCATAGAAGTAATATGTGATTTCATTTGATACGAAGAATGTGCCCACTTGATTGTAATTATACACGACTTCGACACGTCTTTCGCTGTCTAGGACAATGCCGTCAGCAGACTCTACAAATGGACGGAATTGATATACAATGTGCAATTTATCTCCATCGCCGAAGTCTGACGCCGTAGTCCAATAGTATCTATAATTCTCTTCATCGTACACTATTGTACCGACTGGATTAGGTCTATCTTTTGAACTAGTATACGTTGCGATACCGCTATTGAATACATATCCGTCACCTACACCAATCGCCCTAATAGACACTGTATATTGTCCGATCATACCATCTGGAGCAGAGATTGAGTTTTGTTCGCTTCCTACTAAGGTCTCTTCATACGTTACCAATTCGCCACCAGCATTGGTGTATTCAAATTTCACCCAATATCCTTGAGCGGCCTCATTTTTCTCCCACGTGATGTTGTTTGGATTCGTGCTATCTACTCCAATAGACTGCACGACATCTAGTTTCGTGAATGTGTTTGTCGAACTGGTGATCCTTGAATGAATGCTATCTTCGCCTATCGCCCTAATACCAACAGAATATTGCCCTACTGGCAAGGCTCTACCTAAACTATCAACTGCGTTTTCGAAATCTATTGAATTTTCACTCACTTCAAATTCGAAACTTCCAGCACTCGATGTGAGTGTCACGATATAATTGATAGCATTGTAGATATCGTTCCAAGTGAGTATTCCGTCTTGAGATTTTAGTTCGCTATCTAGCACTCTATCCAGCCTCGTCATAAAGATAGATTCTGAATAATTGCTATTCAGCACTGCCCGTTCCCCATTGCTCGTGCCTGCGACATACAATCTCACAGAATAGTCAACTCCCGCATCAATATATGTCATTCCAGTGCCATCGTCCAAGCGGTATCTATCGTCAAGGAAGGTATAATAATGATACTGATATGTTCCATCCTCATCATATCTATCACCAGAGGTAGATATTGTGATGGACTTTCTTTGATTGTTTTGGTCAAAGAAACTGACTTCTATAGACACTGTGGTGTAACTATTGAGATCTAGCACTTTCCATTTCAATACGCCGTCTTCAATCCTGAGATTTTCTCCGTTTACGGTGCTGATTCCGCTAGATTTCGCAAATTCTAGTTGCCTATCCACGCCATTATCTTTGATATAACTAGCATTCAATGCACGTTGATTTCCTCCAGCAAGCCCTTTGACCTTGATAGAATATTGTTGAGTATTTTCGATATATAGCACTCTACCAGTGCTATCCTCTATGTTGGATGGCAACTCATAAGTAACAATATGATTGATCGAATCTATGCTCACTCCCTCACTGTCACGAGAGATCTCGTATGTATAACTCGTGCCAGCATCGTCCGTTATAGTCAACTCGTAATCATAAATATAGACAGTCGTATTTTCACTGCTGAATGAAGATTGACTAAATTTCAGCACTCCATCTTCTGCATATATAGATGTGTCCGTAATTTTGCTGAATAAATAACTATTATTAGGATTTTTCGAGTTCAATAGATAGTCGGATGAATTCTCAACTGTTGCGTTGCCAAGTCCCGCAATTGTACGAACAGATATCTGATAACTGCCCGCCGAGAATATATAATTTCCGCTTTGGTCTAGGCAGTTCGACATATCAAATAGCACCGCCTGCATTTCATCATATATGATTTGCACATATATTGCGTCAGGATCGTCTATTATACTACGCGCACTCGCTTCGTCATCATAATATAGATATACAATCTTTGTATCCTGAGTATTCAATCTTGTTATTGTCAATTCATATAGAGGTCTATCGATCACTTCGCCCGTTTCTTCATTCGTAGGGCTTTGATTGTTCATCCTAATTCTACCAAGATATGAAGACAAAATATTTTCACTGTATCTTACAAAAGTGTTTGACGTATTGGTGTTGGCTGTCAGATATGCTTTATGCGAACTAATTTGAGAATCAGAACCGCGTGTGATAATGCTATCTCCACCTAAGATATTTACTTTTATCACAAAAGATCCGCCACCTGATATATCAATCTCAGCATAGTCTCGCTCAGTCTCGACTCCACTATAACTATATTCGCCATTTTGAATGGTCACGTTAATAGGATAATAATATAGAGTATTATAATCTTTTAGATTTATCTTGTTTTCATAGAATACATTGAAATATAGATATTTCGTCTCGTTCGCGTCATCGGTGTATCCGAATTTTACATAAGCATACAGATTGGAAATGCTTTCCTCTAGAATTGTATACTCGTCGCTAGACAATGTGCCATTTGAAATTGCCGTGAGGAATCTATAGTAATCAATTGCGTATATTTCATACACTTCTGGAGTGGTCACCGTAATTTTATACACAATGGTATCGTTCCAGAAACTATTTTCGTCCAAGATATCTTGGTTGTTGAAATTGTAATTCAAGTGCATAGAATCGTACGCTTCGCTCGTCGTGAATTGCAACACACCCTTTGTCACCTCAAATATATTGGTATCAACTTTGGTGCCTTGTAGATGGCTGACAGTATCTGCTTTTATTGAATTGATAATGGCAAAATTTTCTTCCGAATTACCTTTCAATCTAATGTTGATAGTATAACTTCTATCTGCCAAAATATTCAATATGTCAGAATCTGATATGGTGACTATATACTTGTTCAAAGTCGTCATATCGCCAACCAATGCCTCAATTTGTTCTTGATCAAGTTCGCTCCACTCATTGATCTGTTGCTCTGTTCTAATAGTATTCAATTCCTCACTCGCCTCAACATATCGCGCGAAAGTCAACACTTCTGTCCTTCCAATAGAGATATCTACAAACTCTATTTCTGCTGAGGAGAAGAATCTGTTTGCTGTGATCACGAGTGATCCATCGTCCACCGTCACGCTATCCACCATAGGCAAACGGAAAACTGACATCACTTCGCTGATCTCGCTATTCAAAGTATCATTTTCGTCACTGACAGATTGAACGCTGACTCCATAGAATCCACTATATCCATCAAATAGACTATTCGAAAAGTTAAATTCTGTATCCGTTACTACCTCTTGGTCTATGACAGTCATAAAATCTGTATCATATATCCTAACGATATAGTTACTAGCACGTTCGTCCGCCTGCCACAAGAGTGTGCCTTCATTCAACATAAGCATTGGAGTAGCCATAATATGTACTGTATAATCAGAAGAATATCCGCTTGACAAAATATTGTATCCCGCCAAAAATTTTGGAACCGCTTTCACACTAATATGATATGTGCCAGAAGTGAATATTTCATCATCTGAGATAGAGCCGTCTCCATTGCTATCATAGGCGTAAGGGAAGATTATATTTGTATCTTCTATGATATCAGGATATTCCCTCAAACTCGCAACATCGCTAGAGGACAAGAATTTCAAGTTTTTATCTGTGCTATAACGAACTATGGTATTTTCACCCTCTACATATTCCAATCTCAAAATATATCCATAGCCAACATCTGATCCGTCCAAAATATTATACTGACTGCCCTGCCACGAGATATGCTCCAGCACGTCGACAGCATCTGTCTGTGAGGTGTATTTTTGTATATTGTTTGGAGCAATCAACCCGTATACATCTTGTGTGCAGGCATTTGAATTCAAGTAATAGATGTTTTGATTGGCGTCCAAATAGTTGACTTTGATATAGATAGACAATGTCTCTTTTAGTAGCGAACCCACGCCATAACTAAGCACTAGACTTGGCTCAATATACAACTTATTGCCCGCCATCGTCACACCCTCAGTTTCGGTGGTGAAATCATATACAGCCGATCCATTGGTGACGCTCACTACACAATCAATCGTGCCGTCTTGCATCAAGGTCACAGCATCGTCTGAGAGCGAAAGTGCAATCTTTCCTTTGTCCGCTCCGCTGTCTACGACTGAGAATACTGGAGTCGCCAATTTGTTGACATTCACTCCTGTGCTCAGATTAGAGTTGGTGTATTTTACTCCCCCTGCCTCTTCTTCGCTTATAGATTTTACGAATATTGTCATACTACCATTTTGCTTGCCTAGATTATAACTAGCAGTATCCGTCGTGCTGGTGATCAAATTTGTATTGATCTTTTCATATCCTGACGAAGTCTCTTTGTATATTTCGTACCCGACCGCGTGCTCTACACAATCAAATATGACCAAGCCATCCGACACGATTATATTCTTGACTGAGTCAACCTTGGTGAATTCTAGCACATTTGACACGCTAGAATTGAATACGTATATAGTCTCAGCATCAATATTGTATTGTCCACTAGTGGCAATGTAGTATGACACGCTTATACTGCCTGTGAGATCGTAATCGTCTAGATCAAAACTGATACTATTTTCGACCGCTTCTGAATCTGAATATCTCCTCTCGATATGGCTAGAATCTCCATTCGAATTATAAATTTGCACCACATACTCTTTTTCGAATTCTGTAACTAGTGTATCGAACGAAATTTTCACAGAATTGTCTGATGTGGCATTGTCTTTTGTCGAGATAAGATCAGGTGGTGTGATCTGCGTAATTTTGATATCCTCGCCGACCACGCTCAACTCCAAGTTGTCCTCTCTCGAATTGATATTTACGCTAATGACCGCGATATCATATATATCCGTCTTTTCTTCTGTTGGTATATTCTCTTCGATGTATTGGTATATATAATCCACGTGGACCTTCACCTGCATATTGTCAACGTCATCGACAATCGCACTCGAACTTTGACTATTCAAATCAAGACGATACTTATCGTTTATTAGCAATGCATAATTGAGGCTCGTATCCGTTTGAGACAATTTCGCAATTGTGATATACTGATCTTCTCGTCCTGCTGTCGTCTCGTTCAAAACTCTCACACTCTGTTCGGCAGTGAATACGCTGTTCGCCGTCTGGTCTTCGCCATCTGGTGTGCTAGGTTTGACAAACTTGACTTTGACCGAAAAGTCTTTCGTCATCTCTAGGATTACTGGTGTATAATCTTCTTGCAAAAGGTCGATCGTATAACTATTAGTCTCGCTAGAATATGTATAGTTCAAAGTATAATCATTATATTTCAACTCACCATCCGCTCCTTCAAACAGCATTTCGTCATCAATGGTTATGCTTAGGCTCAATTCATATTCTTCGGTCTGATTATTAGGAGTGATGACCAATTGATTATTTGAGTTGATCGTGATAGATGCTGTGCTATCTATCATATTCACCGTCAACTCAAATTCCTCTGAATTTAAGTAATAGACATTACTTTCCGCATCTATGGCATTTGCTTTCAGAGTCAAAACATTGTCACCTACAACAAAATCTGTGAACGCCGTGCCATCAAACGCGTAATCGTTGTTTTCTCCATTCAGCGTAAATGTGAAACTATCAATATATTCGCTAGGATTGTTGTCAGTTTTAGTAATCACGTCTGTAGCGTTGTTGTAGGAAAGGTTTGGAGTGTTCAAGCGAATGATTGTTATCTCTTGAGACAACCTTGAATTCAAATTATTTGTTCCATCTCCTACTGACTGAATTTTGATACGCATTTCGCCACTATCTAGAGAAAAGTTGTATATGTTTTCATCAACCTCTTCGTCAAACTCGTATGTACCCTGATTTAAAGTGTATATATTGAATTTGCTTGCCCCTTCCAGAGTTGATATAGATAAACTTGTCTGGTCTTTATCTTCAATGCTGACTGTAGGCACATCCAACACCACAAATGATCTAGTAGCAGTAGCGTTTTCACTCTTGCCGTTAGGAGAAAATGTCGTGCTACCATTCCCTTTTACATATAGAGACAGGGTATATTCATCGCTTTGCAAATAATTTTCGCCTAAAGGATCGGTCGAATTCAGACTGAATTCGCTTTCGGCTGTCTCCACTTTTGTCCCTTTTGTGCCAGAAATTTCAAAAATAATATCTGCGGATTCATTGATCTCGCTGATTTCTACACTGACAATGCCGTTTTCTATCTGAATGTCGTCAATGCTCTCCAGTTGAACAAATGAAATCGTATCTGGGTTGCCATCAAAAGTGAGTGAGCCATCCCCTAGATGAGTGACCACAACTTCATTTTCGCCCGACGCAAAAGTGTAATTTGATAGATCGAATTCGACCACATCTGAATCGGAGACAACTTCTTCTTGCACACTGCTACCATCACTCAACTTAAACTCAATCTTATACCTTTCCCCAACGGCGCTAGGAAATGTCAATTGATAGTCTACTATCTCTAGTTCGGTTTGTGTCTGCTTGTCTATCGTGAGGCTCGCCACATCGGACGCTAGATAATACATTCCGTCAATCGTACTGCCCTCTACATAGATGTTGAACTGATAACTTTCGCCCGCAGGATAATTCGCTAGCGAAAATGAGGTTGCACTAGTGCTTGTTCTCAAAGTATGTTCATCAGCAACCAACTCAATGATGTATGAATTGGCGTCATCCACCACTTGCCAAGAAATCAAATTGTTTGATGCCGATAGTATTGGCGCATCGAATCTATTGAATTGCAACGCACTGCCCTGTTTGGACGATTTCAAAATGTTGACACTATTCTCTGCTATCACAGGCTCCACTCTTAGCGTATATCCGCCATCTTTGTTTATGATAGAGTCAAACTCTTCTAGCGTGCGGAGGTCAAAATAATTGTGCGTAGTGCTAGCGGAATTGACATCGTCAATGTATAGCGTATACCCGCCCGCATTGTTCACATTGTTCCAACTGATTGTGGATACAGACATATTCGGATTGACCACGTCTAGAGCATAGGCTCTGATATCAAAACTCTTGGAATCGTAATATGTGACATTCTCAGCATTCTGAGTCTTCACCTCACTGTTCACTTTGGACACAATTCCGACCGTTACATCCTGACCTGCATATTTTTCAGGAATATTTGTCAAGTTGACCGTTGTGTCCGAACTTAACTCATACTCTTCACCATTTAGCAAAATTGAATAGGTATCAGAATTAGGATTTTTCTCAAATGTCAAAATTCCATTAGAAATTTGAGCAGAACCGATGGGGCTATTTTGGAAAATTGAGATTTCGCTTGAATATGCGCTGTCTACAAATGCTTGGCTATATGCAGGGGCTTTTGCCATCACTTGAGCGGTCAAGACAGTATCAAAAGCATTCGTATATTCTAGATTGAATTGCGCAAGAGAATAACTATTGCTATTGCCCAAATTTATTTCATATCCGTTGATTTTGATTGTATAACTGGTGGCATTATTCACCGTATCGAACGTGAAAGTTTGACTATCCTGATTGTAGGTCAGATTCCTAGGAGCAGTCAACACAGATTTCGTTCGCCTCACAGTGACCGTGATGACATCTTCTAGCAACGAATTGTCATTCGAGCGAACTCTCACTGTGGCATTGCCCTCACCCATCGCTAGCAATTCTCTACCATTGACACTGATGATTGACGAATTGCTACTCGTCAAAGTGTAGGACGAATCTGTGGCATAACTAGGATTCACCACCACCTGTGGAGTATAACTCTCTCCCACCAAGAGCACTATCTCATCTTCTCTAAAAGCAATGTTTTCAACTGGAGTCCTGTTTTCGCAACCGAAAATGAGTAGCGTGAAGAACGCTAGTATTATGCAGATATAGAATTTTTTACTTTTTAGTATTGACATATTTACCCCTTTTATGTCATTATCTTCAAGTTTATTTTAACACATTGACAATATTTTATCAAATATTTAACACAAAAAAATATAAATTATATTATAAATATAAAAGTAGGAAAATTTTTGAAATTTTTATTCTAATAAATTGTGAAAAATAAGGGTACAAAAATTAATGCAAAAATTTAATAAAAATTAGAAAAAAATTAATTTTTCACGTTTTTTATTGAAAATTTTATATATTTTACATATTTTTTTGAAAAAATTTTTTAATTTTCTCTTTTTATGGCGACAATACTTGCATAATTCTGAATTTCAAATACTTCTTAAATAATCAAATTTCTTGACTTTATCTAGAATATAATTTATAATAAATTCATTATGAAAGGAAATGAAATGGAATTAAAAATATTCAACTCTTTGACCAAACAAAAGCAGATAGTGAAGCCAATCGACAACACTGTAAACTATTATTTTTGTGGCCCTACAGTATATTGGTTTCAACATATTGGCAATATGCGTGCGTTTTTCGTGATGGACAGCATCAGGCGCGCGGTGAAATATTTGGGATACAAAATCAATCACGCTATGAACATCACCGATGTCGGGCACATGACCAGTGATGAAGATTCCGGAGAGGACAAAATGGAAGTGGCAGCAAAGCGTGAGCATAGATCGCCAGAGGAAATTGCGAAATACTACTGGGACATCTGCTATCAAGATATGAAAGATCTAAATATCGAGACGCCCGAACACATCTGCCCTGCGACTGCAGTGATAGACGACATAATCAAATTCATACAAGATATTATCGACAACGGATACGGCTATATCACAAAAAACGGCGTATATTTTGATACCAGCAAATATGCCGATTACGGCAAACTCGGCGGAATGAATCAAAACGAAAAAAAATTCGGCGCACGTATCGAGGTTGACGATGAGAAGAAAAATCCAGCCGATTTTGTCCTTTGGGTGATTGCAAAGGACAATCACATTCAGAAATGGGATAGTCCGTGGGGAGTCGGATATCCCGGCTGGCATATTGAGTGTAGCACTATTGGCAATAAATTTTTGGGCGAACATATTGACCTGCACGGCGGAGGCATTGAGCACAAAACTGTGCATCACGAAAATGAAATAGCCCAAAACTTCGCAAAATGCGGACATCAGGTGGTGGACATTTGGTTCCATCTGGAGCACTTGATGTTTGATGGTGGCAAAATGAGCAAATCAAAGGGAGCGATTTATACTCTGTCTAGTTTGAAAGAAAAGGGCTATTCACCAATGGACCTTAGACTATTCTATCTATCCGCTCATTATTCAAAACCTCAAAATTTCACATTTGATGCTTTGAATAGTGCCAAAGATAGTTATTCAAATTTGAAAAAATTATTATTGAGACATAAACAAGGTAAAAATAAAATCGAAAAGTCAAAGTTGGAAACTTATGAACAAAAATTTGCTGAATACGTTGCTGATGACGTGAACGCTCCGCTCACATTATCTGTGATGTGGGACGCATTGAAGAACAATCCCGAAAGCGCCGATATCTACAATCTAATTTTGAAATTTGATAAATTCTTAGGATTAAGACTTGACGAAGTCAAAGAAGAAAAGATTTCGATCCCAGACGAAATAATAAAAATTGCAGAGGAGAGAAAAAGAGCACGAATCAATAAGGACTACAAAACTAGCGACCTGCTACGCGATGAAATCTCATTGTTGGGATATACGATAGTTGACAAGCCAAACAATGAATATGAAATTCAAAAATCGTAAAATAAAAATTTCAAAGTGAACGTATAAAATAACATAGAGATTAATTTATAAGATAAAGAAAATTCAGATTTAAAACAAAAATATTTTGAGACTAACAGAATAAGGAAAGGAACTTTACTAAAATAGCGAAGTTCTTTTTTATATTGGTTTTAAAAATGATAAAGCAAAGTCTATGAATTTTCTTTGTTTTTCTCTATTTCAAATTCACTTTATTTTTTATTAAATAATTGTTATTTTGCAGTATTTTACAATATTTTTTATTTTTTTGCAATTTTTTCAATTTTTTTATTATTTTTTATATATTTTTCGAATTTTAAATTTATTTTATTTCTTTTTTCACGTTTTAAATAATTAAGTTTACCAGAATTTTGACAATATTTCTGAATATTATTTTTAGGAAATTTCCATTTTTTCGAAATTAATCGAAAGACAAATCTTTTCAAATTATCATATTGAAAAATTGAATTCTAAATAAAAATCTCAGAGCATAAAATAATGTATGAATTATAACGACTTCCCAATATTAGACGATGATAAATACAAAATGATTCAATCTGAATATGAAAAATTTTTGCCGTTCAATAGAAATAATAGCATAAGCAAAATCTACATCCTTTTGGAAGAATGTAGACACTTATGTTTTGGTTTGAATGGACAATGCAATAGAGACATCACCCGCACACTATCTGATGTGAAAAAAGAATTGGAGCGTGTGATGGACAACTTCAATTCTATATTCAATATCAAACTTGACTACAAAAAAGAAATCATAGAATTCAACCTTTTTCATTTCCTCAAAAAACTCATCGACTGCACGATTGAAATGAAAATCTGGAATTCAAAAGAGGACAAAGAATACTACAAAAAGTTTAGTGACAATAGCCTAGAAATCTTGCTAAATTGCATATCAAACTTAGTCCAATCACTAGAAAAAAGTAATATCCACATTTTCAAATATATGTGATATAACACGATTATATTTGTGCCTTAGCCAAATATGTTATAAGCACCGTCTACAAATCAGTTTCCTTAGAGTCATCATCTACGAAAACTATATTTATTTTAGTTTTATATAATTTGTTCAAATTTTTACATTCGTTCACAATTATCGTTTTCAAAACATCTTTCGGATAATTGCTCGGAAAATCAGTTAAATTTACCGCTAGAGTCTTCCATTTCTCTATTTTTGCTACATTAAATAAGTTTTTCAAATTTGTCTTGAGTCTATCCTTTTCATATTCTGAAAATGAAGAGTGCAAAACTGGCAAGACAATTTTCACGATATGTCTAGCAGGTAAGTTATACCCTTTCACCACATAAGGTTTGGTGAAACTAATTAATCCATTGTCTGATTTCATTATTTCAGCAAGATCTCGATTTAATTGCAACCCCGCTCTCAACGACAAAGTGTTGTCCACACATTTTACGAATCTATCCATAACGCCAAACAAACTATCTGTGAAAATTACTATTGCATCTACGTTGAATTTCCAAATTTCACCTTTGGCAAACGCAACTCTCTTTTTGTAAATAAAATCCTCCGCACATTTGATACCGGACATCAAATTTTCATAAGACAATAACTTATCTTGTTTTTTCAAGAACTCTTCATCGAGATCTCCTATTGAACGTGCAAACATCAATTTGCTAACTAGCCAACGCTTATCCGCTATCGTCAAATCTGGAGGCAATTTTTGCTCATTTTCTTTAACCAAAATATTTAATAGATCTTCTATCAGTTTCTGTTTTTCATTTTCCTGCAAAACAATTTTATTCATAACTTCATTATAATAAATTTAAAATAAAAGTCAAATGATTAAAAAAATTTTAATTTTTTCATATTTTTTTCTTATAAAATAGTATTTTTTGATAATTTTTTTATAGTTTTCCAATATTTTTTTGAATTTTCAAAATTTTATTTTATGTATTTATATTATTTTAATTTTCGACTAATGATTATAAAGCATAGCGAGACCACTTCCTCTCAATTTTTGATTTCTATTTCTTCAAAGATTACCATAAAGAAAAAAGCAGTGATGCACAATACATTGAAACAGAATAAAAAACTAATCAAATATTACTATCAAAAAATTCATTAATCAACAACCCTTACTACTCTACTACCTCAATTCGTATTGAGTATTGTTAAAAACGCATCTTAACAAAATACGCACAACTTCACCCATCTTTTCATAAGTAAAATTATGAATAAAAAAATATGTGTATATACCATAGCAAAAAATGAAATGAAATTCATCGACCGCTGGTACAATTCAATCAAAGACGCAGATTATATATGTGTTTTAGACACAGGAAGTACCGATGGAAGTTTTCAAAAGTTTAAAGATTTAGGAATAATTGTAGAGCAAAAAACTTATGAAAATTTTAGATTCGACGAAGCCAGAAATGACAGTATGAAATTAATTCCAGACGATGCTGAAATATGTGTTTCAATAGATCTGGACGAATATTTTGAGCCAGGCTGGACCACATTCTTGAAAGATAAATGGAGAGAGAATATAGGCAGAGCAAGATACAGATATACTTGGAATTTCAATCCGGACGGAAGTGAGGGAATTGTATTTATGGCGGACAAAATCCACAAAAACAAAGCATACAAGTGGAAAAATGCCGTCCACGAAGTACTAGTCCCAACCACTGATCAAGACTTGAAAATCATAGACATCCCAAATATACAATTAAACCACAAAGCAGACAACACGAAATCACGTGCTTCTTATCTGCCCCTACTAGAAATGTCTGTCAAAGAAAATCCTTATGACGATAGAAATACACATTATCTCGCTCGCGAATATATGTTTCACAAAGAATATGACAAAGCAATAGAGATGTTCTTTCGCCATCTGAGTTTGCCAACAGCACGTTGGGATATAGAACGTGCATCAAGTCTTAGATACATTGCGAATTGCTACAAACACAAAGGTGATAAAAAGCGTCAAGAAGATTATTTGATGTTGGCAGTATTAGAGGCAGATTATGTACGCGAACCTTACTTCGAATTGGCAATTTTTTATTTTGAAGACAAACAATTTTTAAAATCTGCTTTTACTCTAAATGAAATGTTGAAAATAAAGGATAAACAGATCAATTATATGTCCAATCCTGCATGCTGGGGAAGTTTGCCTTACGACTATCTTTCTATGTGTTACTACGAGATTGGCGACTACAAACGAGCCATAATCTCAGTAGAAAAAGCGATCGAACTAGATCCTAATGAAGATAGACTAAAAGATAACTTAAAAATATTTCTAAATTTATTGAATGATAGTCAACATTAATTTGAATTTTAAAAATGTTTGTAAATTTTTTGAATGATAGCCAACGTTAATTTGAATTTTAAAATTTTGTTTTAATAATTCAGGATATGCAAAAAAATTATTATCGACATCAATTATTTTATTTTTATATTTAAAATTTAATTAATATTTCATTATTTTCATTTATTTACAACATATTATCTGGAAATTTCATTTTAACATCAGAATTGAAAGCAATAGAACATCTATCATTTATTTGATTGTTAAATATAAATTACCTTATCACCACCTTGCCTTCAATCCAACTTGAAAAGAAATTCTCAAGTTCTGATCCGCTGGATTTTTCAAAAGAATGAATCAAGTCGGTTGGGGTTGCATTGGTGTATTTATTGTCTTGAAAATAATTTTTCAGTCCAGAAAGAAAATCATCTTTTCCTATCAATTGATACAGACTTTCATACATCAGGACCCCCTTGACGTAAGTGCAGTATGTGTACTCTGGTTCGCTTGAATATTCATCCACCGCTCGCATACTCGTATCCAGATCTCCCAACACATCTTGATATACCGTAACAAAAAGAGTGTAATTTGATTTTGACGCATCTAGCATTTCTGAATGTGATAGATTGTAATCCGAATTGAAGTCATAGAATAGCAGTGTAGAATATTCTGTCAGTGCTTCATCAAGCCAGGGATAAGTATACTCATCATTGCCGACCATACCATACCACCATTGGTGAGCAGTCTCGTGAATTATCACGTTTTTATAATCATCCGAATCTTCGATGTCAGCACTGATCATTACCAAATTTGGATACTCCATACCTCCATAAATAAAATCCGTTTTCACGATGGAAAAAGTTGAATATGGATACTGCCCGAAAAGGTCAGAAAAAGTCTCGATCGCATCCACGCCAGCCTCTAGATGCTCGCTAGCGTTGCCATCGGAAAAATAGTAATACTCAACATTCACATCTCCTGCTCTTTTTGACATCACTTCAAACTCATCACTCAACACCATAGCAAAATCTCGCACCAATTTTGCACTAAAACAGGTCTGATACTTCCCATCTACCATTCGCGTGTCCGTCTTCTCGCCCGTACCTGCCACGACATAGTCGGCATTATCTAAATTGATTGTCACAGAATAATTTGCCAATTCGCTATAGAATGGATCACCGTTCGAATTGTATCCGCTTTCGTCAAAAGCACCATTTTCGTACACGCAGACGATTGGATAAAAATTGGCTAAGTTGATAGTATTTTCGCCATAGCCGAATCTATGCTCACAGTTGGGCAACTGAAAACTGAATTCTATAAATATATCAACCCTCTCATCTGGAAGCAAAGCGTTTGATAGTGGCACGACCAATATGCCATCATACTCGCCCTGATATTGTACCGTTTTATCCTGTCCTGACACACGCACGCGTCCGACTTCGAATTCTGAATAATCCATACCATTTGGATAGGCGTCATTAAGTTTTGTGCTACTGACCACAAGATCTGTAGCATTTTCCTTGAAAAACTGGGGATAGAGATGGAATTTCAATTCGTTCAACTTGTCCTCACTCGAATTGATATAATCTAACGAAAGACTTGCCTCTGCACTCAATGAGACGGTGTCTAGATCTAATGAAATCTCATAGTTCGTTAGATCTTTGGAAATTTCGGATATATTGTCTTTCTTTTTGCAGGCAACACAACTCAATCCGACTATCAAAACTAAAAATAATGCTAGATATTTTTTCATATTGAATATTATGAAGATCTTGTCTGCAATAGAACCTGAAAATGGAAGCGATCAGGCGACATATATAATAGACAAATCAAAAAAATTGTGCTACAATAGATTTATGTCATTTTGTAAATTTTCACCTAGTTACCAGACTAGCAACAAAACTGTGCTTGATAATGTATTTATCAGCGAATATTTGCCGTCCGCGCCCGACCTGTGCGTGAAAGCATACATTTTGGGCTTATACAAATGCAATTCTGGTCAGGATGAGGACAATTCGCTCGAATATTTCTGCAAAATCTTGAATCTAGAGCAAGATGACGTGATATCTCTTTTCAAATACTGGGAGGAAAAGGGATTGGTGCAAGTGCTTTCGACCGATCCGATCGAAGTCAGATATCTACCCGTCATCAGCAACGGTCAGGCAATAAAAAAGTTCAAGACGGACAAGTATACAGATTTCAACATTCAGTTGCAAGAACTTTTCCCTGATCGTATGATCACGCAAAATGAATATAGCGAATATTATTATTTGATCGAAAACAAGCATATTGAGCAGTCTGCCCTAATAGAGATCGTCAGATATTGCATCAATTATAAAGCCAAAATCATCCCAAAATATCCTATCACTGTGGCAAAAGACTGGATACGCGAAGGAATTTTGTCAAAAGAGGCAGTGCTGAAAAAAATTGAAGAATTAGGCATCGCTGATGACAATCTAAGTCTCATTTTGATGGCTATGGGAAGCAAACGAAAAATTGAGATTGAGGACAAAGACTTGCTGAACAAGTGGATGAATTCATTCGGCTTCGAATTGAATACCATTATATTCGTGGTGAAAAATCTGAAATCTAAGAAAAGACGCACTGATATGCAGGTTTTGGACGAATATCTGACCAAATATTTTCAAATGAAATTGACTTCGATAGGCGAGATTGAAAACTATGAGGCGGAAAAAGAGAATCTATATTTCACCGCCATTGCTGTGAACAAAGAGTTGGGGATCTATTATGAAGATCTCACCAAAGAAATTGACACCTATATCGTGAGTTGGATCAATATGGGATATGATATGGATATTTTGAAGATGATCGCCAACAACTGTTTCCTATCCTCAATCAAGACACTAGAGGGTATGAACAATATAATAAGCAAGTTGTTCAAACTGGGTATCGTCAACACACCTTCTTATATGCAGTATCTAAACGACAATCTAGCGCAAGACGAGAAGATCAAAAAAGTGCTGGACTGCTTGAAACTGAACAGGAATGTGAACAATTCGGATAGACAATTCTACAAAGTGTGGACAGACGACTGGAAATTTGGTGACGAAATCATTTTATATGGTGCATCTATTAGTGCAGGTGCCAACAACGCAATACAATATTTGAACAAAATTTTATCAAACTGGAACGCACTTGGATATAAGACGATTGATCAGGCAAAAGCAGACAAGACGATGAAATCAGATGGAGCGAAACAAAATTCTGGATTTATCCACAATAATTACACAAAAGAACAAATCGCAAGTTTCCTCACCAATCTAGATGAGGTCGAGGTGTAGTATGGACAAGAAAAAAATCATAAATGATATCAAACAAGAATATTTGATCAAACGAATTCGTGCAGAGGAAGCGAGCGAACAATATATTTCCAGACTGAAAGAAGATAAATATTTTGACAATATTTACACATATTACAATATCAAAAAATTGGAATACCTGAAATCAAAATATGAGATTGAGAATTTGAACCTAAAAAAAGAAGTGCTTGAATTGCAAAAAAAGATAGACGCATATCTAGAATCTAAGCATTTAGACAAGTCCGCCCTTTCTCCGAAATATGAGTGTGAAATATGCAGAGATACTGGCGTTGTTGATGGAAAGATATGTTCGTGCGTAATAAAAGAATTGCACAAGCGTCTAACAAATTCGATAAATAGTCAAAAAAACTTCCGCTCGTTCGACAACTGCGATGTCAAAATAATGAACGAACAGGACAAAAAGGCTACAAAAATTTTGAAAACTTGGTGTGACACGTATCCAAATATATCCAAAATCAACATAAATATTGTTGGCGGTGCAGGCAGTGGAAAAACTTTTCTATTGGAATGTATCGCGAACGAAGTCATTGAAAAGGGATGCTTTGTCTGCTTCAAGACTATGTTTGAATTGAATGAATTGGCACGACTATATCATATTGGAAAATCTTATGAACTCACAGATTGTATGAAAGCGGACGTGTTGTTGATTGACGATCTCGGCACAGAACCAATTTTGAATAATGTGACGAAAGAATATCTATACAACATCATCAATACACGTCAGGTCAACAAACTGCCGACAATCATCTCGACCAACCTATCTCCTGATGACATTTTGAATAGATATGATGAGCGAATCTTCAGCAGACTCACGAACAAAAATTTGTGCATAAACATTCAATTAGATTCCCAAGACAAACGCTTTATGGAAAAGAAATCATAAAATTATTTATTTGATTTTACCATTTAGGAGATTTAATGAAGAAAAAATACGTATTTAATGGATATCTATTCATTATAATGTTCATTTTATTATTGGCAATTACATTTTTTATAATTGGAATCGCACTTTGGATGCCAAGATCAAATATATTAGCATTTGTATTTTTAATAATCTTCGGAATAATCTGCTGGCTATTTATGTTGTACATTTTTGTAATTTCGTTACAAACCGTGAAAATAGATGAAGAAGGAATCATTCAGCAAAATCCATTGCGAGATGCCGTCATTATAAAATGGGAAAATGTAAAAATTGTGAAAATCATCAAATTTATATTCAAGACGATATATATTTCAGAAAATGATCTTTCTGAGGGAGAAATGTTGCATCTATCTCCTTATGTATCTAAAAATAAACTGATTAGGCTTAGTTATTCAAAAAAGATGCTTGAGGAAATCAAAAAATATTATAACGGAAAAATATTGAACAAAGGAGAGTTATGTTAGAAATAAAAGTAAAATATTTTACAGATATCGAACCTATAAAATATGTGGAAGGAAATAAAAGTGATTGGTATGATCTAAGATGTGCAGAAGATGTGGAAATGAAAGCAGGCGAATTTCGCCTCATTAAATTAGGTATTGGAATGCAACTTCCTAAAGGATACGAAGCGATAGTATCACCTCGTAGCAGTACGTTTAAAAATTTTGGAATAATTCAAGCGAATAGCATTGGAATAATCGATGAATCATATTGTGGAGATAATGACCAATGGAGATTCCCTGCCATCGCACTTCGCGACACAGTGATACATAAAAATGATAGAATCTGCCAATTCCGAATCCTAGCGCACCAACCAGAACATATAGTCACGACTGTCACGAAACTCTCAGACACCGATCGTGGTGGACTAGGCTCTACTGGCAAATTTTGATTTCATTGATCAAATCATTTTAAATAAAAAAAAGGACATTTATTGTCCTTTTATTTGTTTTCAGAATAATTTACTTTCAAACTTGGTCCCATAGTGGTAGCAACATAAACAGACTTGATATAAGTACCTTTTGCTGCGGCTGGTTTCGCTTTGATGATTGCATCCATAACTGTAGATAGGTTATTATATAATCTATCTGCACCGAAACTTACCTTACCAATACGTACGTGTACGATGTTTTGCTTGTCAAGACGGTACTCCACTTTACCTGCTTTCACGTCTTTTATAGCCTTAGTGACGTCCATAGTAACCGTACCGCTCTTTGGATTTGGCATCAAGCCTTTTGGTCCCAAGATACGAGCACAACGACCGAGTGCACCCATCATATCTGGCGTGGTGATACATACGTCAAAGTCGAGCCAATTTCCTGACATAATCTTGGCGATGATCTCATCATCTCCCACGATGTCTGCACCTGCTTTCTTCGCCTCTTCAGCCTTGTCACCTTTCGCGATCACCAAAACACGAACCGATTTTCCAGTGCCTTCTGGTAGCACTACCACTCCGCGAACTTGCTGATCTGCGTTCCTACCATCTACGCCCAATTTTATGTGCAATTCTACCGTCTCATCGAATTTTGCCTTGCTAGTCTTAGTCACGAGGTCCATTGCCTCTTTTGCATCATAAGTTTTGGACTTGTCTATCAATTTCAACGCTTCCTGATAATTCTTACTTCTTTTCATTGTAGCCCTCCACTGTGACGCCCATACTACGACAAGACCCTGCTATCATACTCATAGCAGTCTCGATAGAACTTGCGTTCAAATCTGGCATCTTCATTTCTGCAATTTTTCTAAGTTGTTCGACTGTGATTTTCCCAACTTTGTTCTTTGATTTGTCTGAACCCTTTTCAATGCCTGCCTCTTTCTTAATGAGATCTGCTGCAGGTGGTTGTTTCAAAACAAATGTAAAACTTCTATCTTCATAGATAGTGATTACGCAAGGGATAACGAATCCTACTTGCTTTGCTGTCCTGTCATTAAATTCTTTCACGAATCCTGCAATGTTGATGCCGTGTGGTCCAAGTGATGATCCAACTGGTGGTCCTGGAGTGGCTTTGCCTGCAGGAAGTTGAATTTTGACAACAGATTTAACTTTCTTTGCCATAATTTCCTCCTATTATATGGCGTGGTTGATTGGATAATCTTGAATTTTATCCTCCCACGAAGTTCCCTCTCTTTCTGGCGGATGAGTTTCCAACTATATTTTACTACAAAACACAAATTTGTCAATATATAGATAAAAATTATAAATATTGAATGATTTAAAATAAATTTCGTTTTGAAACTAGATTTGATTTCTGCTATTCCAAGATGAATTGTAAATTCATTACTACAAATTTGCAATGCGGATTTGGTTGAACTTGAGTTCCACTTCGCTATCGCGACCGAACATCTCGACCACTGCAGTGAGGCGTTGATTTTCTTTGTCCACATCTTTTACTTTGCCAACAAAGCCAGATAGCGATCCCTCTATGATCTCCACAGTGTCTCCAACGTTCACGTCTATATCTATCTTCGCCTCTTTGCCCGCACCATCCAAACCTATTCTCCTCGCCTCTTCGTCAGTGATTGGCACAGGCCTACCCTTAGGTCCGACAAAACTATTGATATATTGAGTGTGAATCACGGCGTGCCAGATATCGTCTCCATACAGCATTTTCACCAATAAATAGCCTGGCATAGTCTTTTTGGGAACTAGGACTTTCTTGCCCCTTTTCTCTACTAAAACGTCTTCCATAGGGATCACAATATCAAAAATTCGGTTTTGCAAATCATATTTTTCAATCGTGTTCTCTAGATTCAATTTAGCCACATTTTCATATCCTACAAATACTCGCAATGAATACCATTTTGGCTCTTTGTCAATGTCTTTATCTATAATTGCCATTATTTTTCTCCTTAAATAAACTAATAAACTAATATGATTAATATAAGAAACTTGTCAACCAAATGCAAAGTTGGTCAAATCCAAACAATATGACAGCAAAAACAATGACAAATACAAGCACTATGCTCGTTTGTTTGACAACCTGCTTGAATGGAGGCCAAGAAATTCTCTTCAATTCGTTGCCTGTATCTTTCAGGGCTTTCGTCATTTTGTTTGGTTTCTTGATTTTCTTGTCCTTTTTCTGAGATTTAGCAACGTCCTTTGCCCTTACTTCTACAACCTTTTCCTTGCCATCTTTCTTTTGTGTAGGTTCGGTTTGCTCTGAAATCTGTTCAGCACTAGACGTACCCACTTCATTCTCAACAGCGATCTTGCTCTCGTCCTCTGACTGCTGAATTTCAGTGTTTACATTCTGTTGAACTTTTGGCTGAACTTTTTTCTTGGCAGATTTCTTTTTTTTAGACATATTCACCTCTACTTAGTTTCTTTATGCTCTGTGGTCTTTTGGCAAGTTGGACAATATTTCTTAATCTGCATTCTTTCTGGATCATTCGCTTTGTTCTTGGTACTATTGTAATTTCTATTCTTACATTCAGTACATTCCAATATTATCTTTTCTCTTTTGGTTTTTGCTTTCTTTGCCATACTATCTCCTTATAATTATTTCATAAAAAAACACCTACCAGGTGCAATTATATATTAGCACATAATCAATTTGATGTCAACACAATATCCAAACTTTTCTACTAATTCTTATGAAAAAATAGGCTTTTGCCTATTTATTCTTCTTCAATTTCAACGTCTAGAGTGTCCTCTGCTGAATTTGAGTCTAAAATCTCTTGATCTTTCTCTACATTCTTCTTGTTTGGCTTATCTTCAAGGGATCCGTTCGACAACTCCTTTGCCGTCTTGATCTTCTTCGTTCGCTCTCTGTTCCCAAGCATTTTCTCTACAAAGCCAATTTTGATATCCTTCAAATCTGTCAGGAATCTAAACACGATATATATCAAATACACAAGCGCGAGAATAGAGATCACCATCTGATACTTCAGCACGCCTTCAATACCGTTCACATTCAACAAGCCAAATTCTAGCAATAGATACACGAAAAGTTCCAAAAAAGTGAACACGCAGGCTAATATGAAAATATCTTTCATCCTAGATTTGACAAAATCATCAGTCAAGATAAGTACGAGCAAAACTATCAAAATGCCCAAGATTGAGACAAAAGGGACTCCAACTCCAGAAAAGAAATTCGAAATTGTGCCCCAAGCGATCAGCAACCCCGCGAATATCAAAGATAAAATAAATGAAATCTTCAAATTCTTAGACATAACATTCTCCTTAATATATTATATCATAACTAATAATATTATGCAATCTTTTTCGTCAAATTTGTCAGGTTTTGGTTAAATTTCAAAATTATTTTTTACAATTAAGATAGGAGAAAAATATGGATGAACTATTAGAATTGACCATCAAGCGAATTGATGCTTTGGAAAAGAGATTGGAAAAATATTATCACTTGCTGGAGGTGAAGAACGAACTCGATTTCATTTTGAACGGCGGATATATATTCAAAGAAGATATTGACGCAATAATGAGTGGAAACTATCTAATGCAGGGAGAAAGTGCAAATACGGACAATGAAGAGTCTGACACTAGTGCTAGTAACACTAACACTAATGAAGATAATACTTCAAATGATGTGACAACTTAGTCATTTATACAATTTATTTTAAAATATTTTATAAATTAAAAGGAGAAAAAATGGACAGTATAGAAGAATTGAAACAAGAATTAGAATTGCAAAAAACCGCTATAGAAAGCAAGGGTGGCGTGGTACAAACCACCTATACGCACCCAAGTCCTAGCGAAATCACGGCAGGGATCAACTCGATTGATACCGCCAACTTAAGTCTTGCCACAGCGAGCGTCACCGATGTAAAATACGGAAAGACGTTTTACGCTGGCAACACGAATCTCAAAACGGGGACATACGCACCTCAAGAATCACAGATCTTCAATGATCTATATTTCTTTGAAAATCCGACCAGCACTGACACATATTATTACACTCCCGAACCAGATCAGACGACCGTACGCCCATATCTATTCTGCACTTCACCGCACAAAATGAATGTCACTCTCACCTCCACTCTAGAAGAGATAGGAGATTATGCGTTTGGCTACATTGATGATCTGACAGTGAATGGGCTCACTAGTGCAACAAATCTCACCACCGTTGGAGAATATTCATTGATGAACGCTAGCAATATAGATCTAGGAAATCTGCCAAGTTCAATCACCACCATCAAAGCGGGAGCATTCGCAAATGCGGGCGCAAACAGCACAAATATCGTGGTGCCAGCAGGTGTCACGACCACTGGAGAATATGCTTTTGGCAATCAGAACGAGATACGCTCGTATCACAACAATTTTTACTTCTATCCTACCACTATCACTAGATTGGAAAAATATTTGATCGCCTATCGTGTGTTTGATTGCGATTTCACCCCGCCCTCAACTATAAAAGTCATTGGTCAAAGTTTCAATTATGGAGGTGGTTTCAATAATATCGTCATTCCTGCGACCATTGAAGAAATGGAGGTATATTGTTTCTTTGCAAATAGTGCAGATGCGGAAGAATTGTTCCATCTAGAGACGGTGACATTCCTATCCCCAGATCCTCCACAACTGCATTTCAGCCTATTCCCGAATCAACTCGTAGGCAAACTAAAAGTATATGTGCCAGACGAGTCATTTGATGAATACTATAATTTGACATTTATGCAACTATATAGAAGCACAATGTATCCGCTCAGCCAAAAAGAGTAGCCCTAGTGAGATCGTATAAAGGCAAGTCTTGATTCAAATCAAAATCAAATAGCGTGCAGTCTGGTTCTGCACGTTTTTTCGTGCCATAAACTTTCACTCCGTTTTGCACTTTGAATTTGTCGAATCGCAAAAGTTCACTGCTCACGAATTTACCCGCCTTATATGTATCCCTATATGATTTTATCTCCATTCCACGATACGCATTTTTCAGATAAAAGAATTCGTCTTCATACTCCACACGATCTATATATTTGCCTGCGCTGTCATATTCGACTTCCACGCTAGGTTCCGTGATGCTGACGATTTCATTCTTCAGTTTGTATGAAATGTCACCTAGATCCGCGCCGAATATTCTGATCCTAGCGCGAGAGGATGAAAAATTTGTGACAATTATTATTTTTTCGTCTGTATTATTTCTAAATCTTAGATCACTACTACCATAGTTCACCATAGCGTCAAAACCGTATTTGACATAACTTATCTGTTTGCTATGTTTATTCGCCTCAACTATCTCCAACCCTGCCAACAGAGCAGAATTGTATAGCGTAGTAGACACTTGGCACACTCCGCCACCCAAGCCGTCCACAAATTCATTATTCACTATAATTTTCGCCGTGCGATATCCATTTTCTCTATTTCGTCTGCCAACAGTTTTGTTGAAAGAAAAAGTCTCATTTGGTGCCAATTCTACCATATTCAAACTTTGCAATGCATTTTTTATATTATGCTTTCTATCGCTTGAAGACCGCGATATGTCTGTAGAAAAATCTGCGCGCAGATGTGTATATTTTTCATAGTCCAAACTTTTGATATTCGGCTCAATATAATCAATCGGCAGATCAAACGTCATCCCCTCATTTTTCAAATATTTTCGGACAATGTTTTGATACAGTATCTGCTTATCCAATCTCCGCCCTCGCTGTTCTTTTTTTATGAAAAACACACGCTCTGTGTTCCTATTGGTAGTCATACTAGCATTTTGCGCTTTCGTCTCAATATTAGTTTCAATTTTAGATATCAATTTGTCTAGATTCGGGAATAGATAATTGAGTGCCACATCGCAAGAAAACCCACCTTCTATCATATCGGATAATAGGCGCGACCTATCTTCTTTTGATCCAAATCTATTGTATTTATTGATCTCATAATCTATTTCGAAAATGGACGAACTTTTTTTGTTCTCACCTAGATTGTAGAGAAAAATTTTATCTTGATACACAAACTCAATCTGCTCATTCATTGACTCGCTTTCCGCACGTACAAATGGTATGTTGTTTGCTGATATGAAGATAAGAAAAATTACACATAGTATTGATAATGGTACAATCCATTTTTTCATATCAATATTATGTGTAAAAGTCGAGTTTTAATGTAAAATTTTGTCGAATATAGGCACATTTTCAATTTGCTTCAATCCCTAAAATGTTTGATTTCTTACAATTTATGATCAGCAAATTTCTATTGGTACTTTTTTCATTATGATAAACATAATTTTAGGTCTAGGAATAATTGATCCTTTTCATGAATGGAGATTTTATCTGCTATTTTTCTATGCAACGGCAAGCAGAGAAATAGTGTTTGCTAAATTTTTATCATTTTCATTGATTTTTGTAGTTGTATATAAATTTTATGAAATATTCAATTATTCTCATTCTGCGTTAGGCAAACTGTTGGGCTCTTCGTCTCCGCCCTCGTCATAGTCAATGCCCACCACTTGCGACACATCTCCCAATTTCTTGGCGATCTTTCTAGACGATTTCGTAGCCAACTCAATTGTAGAATTCGCCTCTCCTAGTTTGTTTTGAGTCTTGAGTAGTAATTGCACAAATTTTTCAAATTCTTGCTTAAATGTGGACAGTACCTGCCAAAGTTCACTGCTTCGTTTCTCAATGTAGAGAGTTTTGAACCCTAGTTGCAAACTATTCAACAGTGCGGTGAGCGTGGTAGGACCGCAGACCACGATCTTGTATTGATTTTGCAAAGTGTCCATAAGGTCTATATCTCGCACTACTTCTGCATACAAGCCCTCAATTGGCAAAAACATCACGGCAAAATCGGTCGTCTCTGGTACAGACACATATTTTTCGTGGATTGATTTTGCCTCTTCTTTGATCCTCTTCATCAACTGCTTTTGCGCGCGGTCTATCATATCTTTGTCTAAGGTATCACTCGCCTCTACGAGTTTGTTGTAATCTTCTAGAGGAAATTTGCTATCTATAGGTAGATAAACTTCATTGCCGTCCTTTCCAGGCATTACCACCACGAAATCCACTCTCTCTTTGCTATTTTTCTTGATCTGGACCTGTGCCTTGAATTGACTAGGTGCCAGCATCTGCTCGAGCAATGTGGATAGCATCACTTCTCCCCAACCGCCACGCACTTTGACGTTTGACAGCACTTTCTTGAGGTCTCCGACACCGTTGGCAAGGGTACGCATTTCACCCAACCCAAGATTCACGCTCTCCAAACTCTGCTGAATCTTGCTGAAACTATCGTTGAGACGCTGAGATAGCGAGTTGTTCAGTTTCTCATCCACCGTCTCACGCATTTTTTCCAGCGCCTTAGTATTTTCCTGTCTCATATTGTTTAAGGATAGATTGACATCAAATGTAAGTTTTTCAATCCTCTGTTCATTGCGTGTGGTGAGTTCATCTACACGTTTGCTGATGGAATCGAATTCCTGTTTTTGCACAACGGTGAGATTGTTGATGGTATTTTGAGTGGACACCTCACTATTCTTCAATGCCTGCATCAGCATATTGTTCAGCAAAATATTTTGCTCCTTTTGATTATCCACCACTGTCTTGATAGATCTATCGTCTGATAATGTGGGTTGCTTTTTTCTATACATCACGACGAAAACTATCAGTGAAATGAGCCACACGGCTAAAAATATTGAACCTAAAACTATATATATCATATTCCTTCCTCGATAAAATATCAAATTCAAAATCTTTCTATTGCTTGAGCATTGATTTCAAAATGTTTTCCTACCCAGCCCAACCTATGTATTGATCGAATCCATTATAATATTTGTTGCCTCGACTGCACTAGGTATGTTTTTCATCTGAATGGCGTGAGCAGTCAGTTTGACAGTGACACCTCTTCCCTGAAAACTATCGCCATAAGCATAAAAATCAAAACTCAACTCCAAATCAAACTGAGCACTCGCATTTGCATCAATCGGCGTGGCACCTGTAGAATACTGCCCATTACTGCTAGCCAATTCCACTCCATTCGCGGTATAATATGATTGCTCTACCGCCTGCGTCTGACCATCAATGTTGACCGTAAATTCCAAAATCGAATAGATCGACATAGTGCCTATATTCTCCACCCTGCCCTGAACGCGCAACGTGCTTCCCGGTAGGACAGTGGTGATCAAAGTGTCTGACGAACTGACCACTGTGACTGACGTATCCTCACTGAACCCTACGCGGACGATCGCGGTAGAAAAATCCGTTTCCTGACTGTTCGCCGTGGCAGTAAAATATGCATACACCGACCCCATCGCAAGGAAAAACATAAGGATAGGAATGAGTATCCACATCAATAGCCACTTAAAACTATAACAATTATACTTTTTCAAACTGCCACCTATTAATATAATAATTATTTAATTCAATATTGTCAAATCATTGATAGAATTAATCGAAATTTGACCTAAATCATAGTTTCATAGTAGAGAGAAATATCATAGAGAAGTTTTTCCATAGATTCATTATATCCAAATCCTTTTTCTCGACTGGCAAACACCCAGCATTTATCAATTGGCAGGAAAATAATGGAGATATTTCAAATTTAATTTTAAATATATTTGCAAAAATTGAAAATTTGGTTATAATAAATATATGTTAAATATTCTTGTTGCTCCTTATGATTACAATATAAACGGTGAAAAGTATACGAAAAGGATAGTTAGATTTCTGAAAACGGAAAAGGTAGAATATTCCGTATATTTCTCTCCGACAATAGAGGATGTGGGTAGGAATGCCAATTTGTTGACAAGTGAAGGCGAAACGGATTTCGTAGTGGTCGGAGATGAGCAGATTCTAAATGAATTCCTGAACGGCGTTTTGGATGTATCGAAGATAAAACTCGGCATCATACCTCTCAGCAAACACGATGATTTCTCCTCTTATCTTGAATTGGAATCCAATCCTGTGCTTGCCATTAAAAAAATATTGCAAAACAAAATCAAGACGATCGACTACCTCACTATGAATGATAGAGTCGTGATCAACAATATATTAATCGGTGCCAGCACTGAATTGTATGAAGTGTATAGCCAATACAAGATGAAAAATGTGATAACGAAAAATCTAGTGCTGATGCAATATGGCAACAATTTTGAGGGGACGGAACTTAGTTTGACTACATCTGAAGAAGTCTTGAATGAGCAGGTGTTTGAACTTAGCGTCAGCAATGGAGGCATTAGCAAAAATTACAGCGTTAGCCCTCTAGCGAATCTCACAGACGGACTATTCAATTTCAACTATTGCACAATGCCCGAGAGAGAAAATAGGAAAAAGTATCTCAAACTTTTCAAAAAGGGCTCTCAAATATATGACGAACGTACAAAGCAATTTTGGATCAAGAATCTGAAGATTTCGAACGCGGACGGCAAAATAAAGGCTCTAGTGGATGGCAAGATTGAAAATTTGGCAGATCTTGATATAAAGATTGTGCCAGGTGGGCTCAAGATCTTCAACACGATCGAAAAGGAAGTGAGCGTACCGAATGAAAAGAAGAAGAGGGTGAAACCGAACGAAAAGGTGGAGATTCCGCACAAAGAATTGACTGAGAGCGAGATTGAGGACATAGAAAACGCTCCTATTGAAGAAATGGTCGAAACGAAGAATGAAAAATCAGATAAAGGTCGCAAAAAATGATTGCGACTTTTTTTGTGGAAGGATTATGAAAATGGTTAGAATGAAAACTAGAAGCATTCATTGAAATATTATATCTAAATACTCCTTTTCATCCTAAATTAATCTTATTTAGTAGCAAAAATCCACTCGCCTGAAATACCCAAATTCCAATGCTGAGTGGATCAATATTTGACTCATAATATTTTTGTTTTTCGTTATGAATGTGCGTTTATTTCGTTTCTTGCTATATTTGTTCGATTAAATTTTGCTATAGGACTAATGTGGATTTTATTTTCATTCTCTACAATGTTTGATGTTGAGTGAGTGCTCTATCTAATGATAGTTTGCAGGTCAAAACACTACACAACGTCCTTTTCATAATTTACTTTATAATACCTTCTCGTATCCTCAGTGATCTTCAATTCGTCTGCAATCTCTATATCTGCCACGATCAAAATCTTGTTCCCTGAAGCAAGCACTGGGATATTGCCACGCATACGCTGAGGTATTTTCTTATCAATGAAATAGTCTTTCAATTTCTTCGAGCCACCAAGACCGAGAGGAGCGAAAGTGTCTCCGTCTTTCCTAAAACGCCAAATAGCGTCTGTAGGAATCTTATCTGCGTCTATGATGTGCTGATGCATCTTAGGTTCGGTGAGGACTTTGCTAGACGTGCTACGAATCGTACCATATCCCTCTATCTTCAACCTACCGCTCCTGAATACATATTCTCCAGTCAGTTGATTTTTCTTCAAATATCCGATCGTGATATAGTCATATTCTTTGCTGACTTTCACTTTGAAAGGCAGACTGATCACGTTTCCATTGCTTGCCTCCAGAGCAAACTCGCGAATCATTTTGATATGCCTGCTCTCAATGTCTTGCTTGGCAAATCTTGATAGTACGTTCCTCAAAATTCGATTGATAATAGACTCTGGCTGATAAAAGAATGTGAGCGGAACCTTGACATATTCTTTAGTCTCAATCAGCGTTTTCATATCAATTTGTGAATTGATATAGTCGTCATCTCTAGCACAAATTTTGGAAAAATTCACAATGTTTTTGTCCACCGCGTTGAAATGTTTCCTCAATGCTGGCATCACGATGTTGCGGATATAATTCCTTGAATATGTATTGTCTTGATTGGTCTCATCCTCCACGTATTCAAGTCCGTTTTCGTCAATGTAGGACATAATCTCTTCTCTAGGGGTGGTGAGTAGCGGACGGATATAAATACCATCTCTCACCGGTTCCATTCCACGCGCACCTGTCAGCCCAGATCCACGAATGATGTTTAGTAGCACTGTCTCTGCCTGATCGCTCAAGTGGTGTGCTAGAGCAATTTTGTCCACCAAGCCCTTTTTGATCACCATTTCAAACACGCCATATCGAACTTTCCTAGCAGATTGTTCTACCGTCAACTTCTCTTCTTTTGCGACTTTCAATGCTTCGCCCTTAAATTTGTATGCTCGAATATGGTTTTCCTTGCAAAATTGCATCACAAACTCGGTATCCAAAGCACTGGTGGGACGAATGCCGTGATCGACATTGATAGCCACCACTTCGCAATCCAAATCCGACTTGATAGAATTCAAGTAGTGCAACAAACATATACTATCTCGCCCTCCCGAGCAAGCCACGCCGATTATTTCGCCGGGATTGATCATATTGTTTTCCTTGATATAATCTAACACATTGTCCATATTCGCTCCTAATTATTCAGTTTGATTATACTACAAGGAGGTAAGAATTGCAATAGTTAAATTTGATTTTTCTATAAAATTTTATGATTATTCACTGATTGATCTTCATCTTTATATGAAAGTTTGATACTCTTTCATTATTTTTGTGTTTACGCTCTTTATTTTTAAAATTTGCGTGTCGTCTTTTTGCTTTTTTGTGTTTCAGATTTTAATTTCTCTATCATATTTGACGATCGAACGAAAACGGCTAGTTTGACTTCAAATACATCCTAGCGACCAACACTGTCATATCGTCCTTTGCCGTATTATCACTTATTCTTAGGGCTTCGTTCAAAATTGATTCAGCAAGCGTCTGCGGATTGTTGCTGGCGAGTTTGGACACATATTCAATGACATTTTCCTGACTTGAAAATGCATCGGTTATTCCGTCTGTCATCATTATAACGATATCTTTTGTGGAAATAGTTGTCTTTTTGGTCGCAGGAGAGACGCTATCTAGCGCACCTATCGGAAGCGCCCCTCCCTCGATTATTTCAATATTACCATCTCGCTTGACGAGTCCGAATGGAGACCCTACCTTGATGAAATCTGCTATCTCATTGTTTAAATCTATTATGCACACGTCCAGTGTGGAATAATTTTCTTGATTGTTTATCGCGAGGAGTTTATTCACACTTTCTAGCACCACATCATTTTCAAAGCCGACCTTGTAAAAATCTTCGATGAGTCCAAGCGTGGTAGCACTCATTTTATGTGCACCCTTTCCGCTACCCATTCCATCACACAATGCCAAGAGAAATCTATCACCTCCAAGTCTTATGATGCTATGGCAATCTCCAGACTCTAGATTGCCAGACTTGTTGCAACCAGCGAGTCCAAACACGCAATCATATTTATTTTTCCGTCGTAATGTCACTGAGAAAAAGTCTCCCTCCTCAATAGGAACAATGCTGGTGATCTCCATCTGTATTTTCAAAACTTCTGTCATCACCTTTTCTATCAGAGGATTATATATCTCTTGATTCTTCATAATCAACACCGCACTGATATTTTCGTCCTTTTCTGTGTATAGAAGCACCTCTTTGCATTCGATGTTGAGACTCAGTAGTCTAGAAATGATCTTGTTTTCCCGCGCTATGTCGAAACTGACGTTCGTATCTATCTCGTCCCCAATATCCAAAAGCAGTCGCGACACCGCGCCCATCTGATCTGCTAGCAAGATTTTCACATTATTGACGTCTGCTAGCATATTCTTGTATTGCTTGTATTCACTACTTAGCCTATTGATAAGACTAATTAAATTGTTTATTTTGCCACACCTATTGCTCAGTCCACTAGGGATGTCTAGCAAAGTCACCTTTCCTTTCGTGACCGCTATTTCTATCAAAAGTTCTAGACTTGATTTATTGTCCGTGCCCAACGAACGTGTACATCTATTTTTGTCCAAGCAGTCTTTACAGCACGTGTTCATTATCTCTCGCGTGAGCATAGCGATGAGTTCCTCTTTCGTCAGATCCTTTTTCACCATATTGAGATGAATCTGTTTCATATCTAGGAACACATTGCTCAGTTCGCTCATACGTTTGCGAATATTTTTCCGAGTGGTGTTGATGAGATTTCGCGATGACAGTTCACTCTTCTTGACATACACAAAATCTGAAAAACTATTGAGAATTTTGTTCGGAATGCACAAAAATATTAATCCCGCGAGCAATATTGGAAGGACGTTGAAAAATAAATTCATCCCATCATTGAAAAAGTAGAGTTGCAAAAAGACGTCTGACAAAACCACTACGAACACGATTTTGAATTTTGATGGCATTGAAAACAGGTTGGCAACGAGCGTCAGGAGCGCAAACTCCGCGAGAGGCAATAGATTCAAACTCCCTAGCCCCACCCCCAAAGAAAATGACAGCGTGATAGCGAAAGTCATTGTCGCGTTTCCTGTGGATACGAATAGGAAGATCACACATATCAGCACGAAGCGATATATTGAAAATTCATAAATATATATAGGCGCCAATCCTATCGCTAGTATTGCAATTGCGAATAGGAAACACACGCTTTCATTCAATGTCAGTTTGAAACAATTTTTTCTAAGCAACAATACGTGCAACACTATGATGAATACATATAAGCATATTAGCCCAAGTGCAATGTAATATAGAAGTGACAAAAATTGTGAGTAATGATAGTATATATATGTTGCTAAACCTAATAGGTATGATAAAAATACCAAATATAGAGGAATTGGTCTCTTTATGAATTTGAAAATATAAAACACCACTAGCCCAACCGCAACCGCTGTGACATTAATTAGCAATGTATCGAGTGAAGGATCTACCGCGAGTGCAGAACAAAGAGTAAAAATTGAGAGCAACTTCTCTTCGCACCCTACGTATATCCCCGCAAAGAAAAATGCGAGCAAAAAGGGTGACAAATCGTTGATTTGCGCCCTAGATAGCACCAAACACACGAAAAAAATAGCCAGATATTTTAATACAAATTTTTTTGAATTGCCTTTGATTTTCATATTTCCCCTAACCTCTTAATACACTAACACATTGAATTTCGATTTTCACAACAATTCTTGTCGAATAAAAAGATAAATCTACCTTTTTGGTTGAAAATAAAATCTTTTATCTTGCTATTCGCTCGCTTTTTTCTTGACAAACGAAATTTTTATTGATAAAATGATAATGCAATTATATTGCACAATAAAGACTATGACGATGTGTAAGTAGCAACTAGTTTTCATCCTGAGAGGACACCCTTAGAAAGCAAGGTGACTATGTTCAGACTAATTGTGAATTTCAGCATCTGAGTCGCACTCGGTAAACGCATTTGTTTAAAACGAGGCTCAATTCGAATGCCCACACGCATTTGAATTGCTTGAAGCCTCTATATGTATTCAGCAAATGTGATTAAGAGTCGCCAGACAAAACTGTGAAAATGTCAATAAGGTTCATAAACTAATATCGCACAGCCCAAAATTCGCACTCTCACCAAGATAGAGCGAACAAACGAGCAATATCGCTGTTCGCTGAATGTAGTGAAGCGAACGAGAAAGAGCGTTCACTCAAGGCTCCCACAAGCACCTAAAAGCAAGCAATTTGCCAAAAGATCTAGTTAGGATTATTTGGGGCCCCCACAAGCACTAGTGCGCAGTGGGGAAGAGGAGCGACAGATCAAAGAGGCTATAATTGCGTTAGCAATTTGCCAAAAGATCTAGTTGCGACGAGCGGTGGGAAAAGCGAACAAACAAACTTTAGGTGATGTTCGCTAAACGAAGTTTCGCGAACGAATAAAAGTGCATTCATTCAGGGCTCCCACAAGTGTCGTAAGATACGCGGTGGGAAAAGCGAACAAACAAACTTTAGGTGATGTTCGCTAAACGAAGTTTCGCGAACGAATAAAAGTGCAGTTTGTGAGCGCAATTAGGTGGTACCACGAGATTCCCTCGTCCTAATATTAGGGCGAGTTTTTTAAATACCACTTGAAATTCAAATATCACAAGTCCAAGTCTCAAGATTAAAAAGGAGAATTTATGAAAGAAAAGATACAAGAAATTTTGAAATACACCCTAGACACGATAGACAAAATCAACACCAGTGCTGAATGCCAAAATTTGCGCGTAGAGATTTTAGGCAAGAACGGCAAGATCACTCAACTATTCCGCTTTATGAAAGAGGTGAACCCCGAAGAAAAGCAGGCAATGGGACAACTCTTGAACAACGCGAAACAAGAGGCTGAAAGGATGATTTCCAGCAAAGAGATTTTTTTGCAAAATGCCGAACTGGAAGAAAAATTGATGAAAGAAAAAATTGACGTCACGCTTGACCTGAATCAAGAGGAGGTCGGTGCACTCCACCCTATTTCTATCGACTTTATGAGAATGGCAGAAATCCTGAACGGTATGGGGTTTTCTCAAATAGACGGCCCTGAGATTGATTATGACAAATACAATTTCGAACTAGTGAATGTGCCGAAAGATCACCCATCTCGTGATATGCAGGATAGTCTATATATCACTAGTGATATCCTGCTCCGTACGCAGACATCAAACACGCAACCTCGTGCTATGGAAAAGATCAAACCACCATTCAAAGTCTTCAGTTTCGGTAGAGTGTTTCGAAAAGACGAAATAGATGCCACCCATACCCCTGCGTTTTATCAACTAGAAGGAATCTATATAGACAAAAAGGTGAGCCTCGCCGATCTAAAGCACGATTTGAGTTTGATCCTCAAAAAGTATTTAGGCGAAAGCACCAAGACGAAATTCAGAGCATCCTATTTCCCTTTCACCGAGCCTAGCGTAGAGGTGGACGCAGAATGCAATGTATGTAAGGGGAAAGGTTGTTCTGCCTGCAAAGGTGCTGGTCAATACGAAATCTTGGGCGCAGGGATGATTCATCCGCACGTGCTTGAGATGAATGGAATCGATCCAAACGAATATAGCGGATATGCATTTGGATTCGGATTCGACCGCTTCCCAAAAATGCGCTATAAAATCCCAAATGCGAAAGTAATGTTCGAAAACGATGTCAGATTCATCAGACAATTTAGATAAATTGACTGGGAATCTAACGAAGTTTCCTGCCGATCTTAGGAGGCAGTGTACGACGAGGATTCATCAGACAATTTAGATAAATTGGCTAGGAATCTGACGAAGTTTCCTGCCGACCTTAAGAGGCAGTGTACGACGAAGATTCATTAGACAATTTAGATAAATTGGCTGGGAATCTGACGAAGTTTCCTGCCGACCTTAGGAGGTAGTGTACGACGAAGATTCATTAGGCAATTTAAGTAAATATAAAATATAATGTGACCATCATTACAATATAAATGTTGAAAAAAAATAAGAATTTTAAAAGTATAGATGGATTCAAAATTTAACTTTTTAATTCGGTCAAAATAAAAAATCGCGAAAAATCAACAAATTAATTTGATAACCTAGAAAGGAGAAAATATGAAAGTTTTATTATCGTGGATTAATGATTATGTGGACACGAGCAGTATAGAATTGAAAACACTTACAAAAGGACTCACTGATGCAGGTTTCGAAGTGGAAGATGTCATTGACAAAGCGAAGGGATTGGAAAAAGTGGTGGTATCAAAAATCACCGATATTCGTCCGCATCCAAATGCTGATAAACTCGTGATTTGCTCGGCTGATTATGGATTCGGCAAGACTGAGATCGTGACGCACGCTACGAATATGAAAACGGGTGATCTCGTGCCACTTGCTTTGGTCGGTGCTCATTTACCTAATGGTGCGGAAATCAAGAGCGGAAATCTACGAGGAGTGGAAAGCAATGGGATGTTTTGTGCAGGAGAAGAATTAGGAATAGACAACTCCATTTACCCAAATGCCGAAGTTGACGGACTCCTCATACTTGAAAGCGGATTGAAACTGGGCACTCCTATTGCTGAAGTACTGAAACTAGACGAGATTGTGCTGGATATCAACGTGTTGCCAAACCGTGCCGATTGCAACTCAATATACGGCATTGCAAAAGAGATTGGCGCAATATTTTCGCTACCGATCAAACCTCTTGATCTGACGTACAAGACCAATTCGAGCAAAAAAATTGACGTAGACGTACTAGACTACGATCTCTGCCCTAGATATGAGGCAACTGTTGTCGAAAATGTAAAAAATGGTGCATCTCCAGACTGGATGCAGAGGAGGCTTAAGTTGCTCGATCACTCCCCTCACTCGCTATATGTAGATATCACGAACTATGTTTTACTTGAAGTCGGTCAACCTATGCACGCATTTGATTTATCCAAAATTGAAGGCGGAAAGATCATTGTGAGGAGAGCAAAAGCGAATGAAAAACTGCTCGCTCTTGACAACAATGAATACACGCTCAATGAAAACAACCTAGTGATTGCGAATGCGGTCACACCAATGGTCATCGCAGGCATTATGGGAGGAGTGCATAGCGGAACATATCCCGACACGAAAAATGTGTTGCTAGAATCTGCGAATTTCCATTTTGCGAACATCAGACGCTCCTCACACGCATTAGGTCTAAGTAGTGACAGTTCTATTCGCTATTCCAAAGGCGTAAATATTGGCAACACTGATATTGGGATGAAGCGTGCGCTCAACCTTATCTCGAAATTGAATGCTGGAGATATCTCTAGCGTAACTGTGGACAAAAATTGTGGACTGCCAAACTTAAGTACTGTGGAAAGCAAGGTTCAGAGTATTAATGATAGACTTGGACTAAATATTGATAAGGTTCAAATGATAGAGATATTGAATAGATTGGGTATTAATACAATTTCCAAAGGTGAAACTCTAATTAGCACCATTCCAGAGGAGCGAACCGACATTGAGCGTGAGTGTGATATCTGCGAAGAGGTAGGAAGAATATATGGTTTGGACAACATCAGCATAGATGACAGCACTGCAACAGATTTCTCCACTGTAGGTGAACTGACTGTGGAGCAAAAAAATATCAATAGGCTAAAAATTGCCAGCGCGATGTATGGATACAACGAAACTCTCACCTGGCAATTCGGCGGTCCGAAACTGATTGCCTCCGCCCTGATGGACGAAAACGAACATATCAAGATCGCCAACCCTATTGGTCAAGACTATAGCATTATGCGTAGAAGCCTCATTCCGAATATGCTCAACACCATTTCTTTCAACCTAAAGCAAGGGAACAAAGATTTGAAATTGTTTGAACTCGCCCGTGTATTTATTCCAAAGCAACTGCCTATCACAGAACTGCCTGATGAGCACAACAATTTATGCATTAGCCTCACTGGAGATTATGATTTCTACCGACTTAAAAACGATTTAAACAAAATTTTGGCGAGCATTGGGATAAAACTAGAATATCGTGCTAGTCAACGCCAGCAGATGCATCCAGGAATATGCGCGGATGTATATCTATACAATCGACCAATTGGCGTGATTGGCGAGGTTCATCCTAAAGTTAGGAAGAATTTTGACATTGCTCAAAAAGTGTTTGTTGCAGAAATCAATCTGACAAATGCCATCACTAGACTAAATGACAGACACACAGGCAATGCTCCAGAAAAATTGCCACACATCAGTCGTGATCTGGCAATCGTGCTTGACAAAGATGTCCCTGCTAGCAAAATCATTGAGACCGCTATAAAAGCAGACAGGCAAAATGTCGTAGAATGCAAAATATTTGATGTGTATATGTCTGAATCTTTAGGAGAGAATAAGAAAAGTGTAGCAATGAGCCTAAGCATTCGTCAGGGTGAAAAACCGCTCAGCGAAAATGAAATTACCCCTATCGTGAATAGAGTGTTGGATGCAGAGATCAAGAATTTGAAAGCAAAATTGAGATAATCTATATAAACCTCATCAATTCGAGATTTAACCTCTGTAAAATTTATGACAAAATTCCACGAATAATAATTTATAATTAAATTCAAATCAGTCAATTGATAATCAAAATATCAATAATTAAACATAAAAAGTAAATAATTAATAAAACTAAATATATAATATCAATTATTGAATAAAAAAATATGTATAAATAAAAATGCGAAAAAATTAATAAAATTTCGCATTTTTTATTAAATTTTTGATATTTTTTGATTTTTTTATAATTTATATTTTTTTCGAGAAATTTTTTAATTGTATTTTTTGATTTTTTTATTGCATTATTTTGATGCGATTGTATTTATATAATTTAAAATTATTTCACTAATCTAAATTTATGCCATTCATACACTAAAATAATTTCAAGACTAGATCTATTTTGTTATATAATTACGAATTTTCCTATTAGTAAAATTTTAATGTTCGTTTTTATTAATTCTTGTAAAATATTTGTTTTTAATTAATAATTGTCAATCTAATTTTTCATAATATATATTTTTTACTGAATTTTTAACTTATTTTTATATATTTTAATTAATTTTTTGTATTTTATAGCAAATTTAATTTTTGCATTTATTAGCAAATTTATATTTTAGAATTGAATTCAAAATTCCTTTTTGAATTTATTAATATATCTATTCTTTCTTTAGTTTATATTTATATGAAATAATAGTGTAAAATATATTTCTTTCGTATATGATATTTTTAGAAAACATTGTGAGATAAAATATTAGACGCACTAATTTTCGCTCTTCACATCTATACTGATCTGATAATCAATCTCGTTCAAATAATCTTCGCCAACTCTATCTAGATATTTTTCAAAATCTTTATTCTTTAGCGCATAAAAATGTTTGTACACTCCCAACAGATCTACCTTATTGTCTTGACAATACTCTATAATCTCTCGCATATCAGACTCCATTTTTTGCTTTATTTTCTCAATCAATGCGTTGGTCAAGAAATCTTGATTTCGTCTGAGGAGTCGTTCGCTAGGATTTTCCTCTATCACTTCATCAATAAATACCGTAAGCGATACATCTGTTTTGTAAATGGGGATACCATCTTTAAAGTTTGGTTCTACAGCAATGTCTTTTTTCAAAATGTTGACGACCACTTTGGCATCATTATATATATGGTCGGTCACGTTTTCTACCACAACTGTGCCCTTCTGTGCATCATTTACAAAAATATTGGCTTTTTTCACCTCGTCCAAAGTCATATCTAGATAATGTTTGCCCTGTTTAAACAGACTGACAGTACCATCATTCATTATAAATTTTTTATTTTCTCCGCCATCTCCTGTGCTGTTCATATCTGTACTGGATCCACTCGAACTTCCAGCATCTGCACTAGCCACCTCAATCGCATTGAATTCTTCAGTTGTGGCAAGTTTCACCTTTGACATAATCCCTAGTGAAATCGGACTATAATATCCTATATAAAATGTTTCAATGTTGCTATCTTGCGTCAAAATATATCGTTTGTCAAAACTCACGATTCTATCGAGTCGTAAAGACTTTTCAAGATTCAGATTCGCTACCGCCTGTGTAAAATCAATCACATCGCCCGTAAATGACACTAGCACTGCGTTTCTACCCACCTTTTTGGTCCTCGTCATATAATCTAGCACTTGCATCACTCCTTCATCACAGATATTCTCTCCTAACGCCATAATTTTGCATTGCGCAAATCCCATCTCCTTTCCCATAGCGAGCGAGATGCTATCCACAGCATATCCCAAAGTCTCTCCCTCTCCTGAATATACTTGAAAATTCGCTTTCTTGTCCTGAGACGGAGTCAGCACGGTAGTCGCGACCTTTATCTTGTCGTCCACTTTGTCTACACAAAGCATTGTCACTATCGCCTGAGTTTCGCTCATTGCTGATTTGTTGAATGTCGGCACAGTAAAGATCAAAATCAATATAGACAACCACAGTACCAATTTTCTTGGACTAAATATTGACATTAATTTCTTTTTTATCTCTATTTTTTTCTCTTTCATCTTTTACCCTCTCGATTCTATCTTTCGCTCGCTTCTTTTTATTTTTAATTGCATAAACAATTTCTAAAAGGATAGGCAAAATGTATTGCGCCACAAACGTGACGATTGACGCGAACGGTGTGAAGAATATTCGTTCCATTCTGACCGTATTCTCACCGATGAAACTCCACGCAAATATATATAAGACAACTATAATAATAGGTAGAGTATTGTTTTTGATGTCGAACAAAAATTTTATTGCTTGCGCTAGACAGTATGAGTATAGTGCCAATTGCACTGCTTGCGCTACTATCCACATTGAGACTACCAGCCAAGACAGTTCGTCGATCGCCGAGTATGTGCTGGAAAATTGACTGATGTCACTTATGCAATAGTTGTGCGTCGGACTCGTCACTTCAAAAAGTCCGTAGAATACAAAATATAATAATTCCACAATCAATATGGCAAATATGATATACTTAATCATTTTAGACTTTTTTTCTTCGCGAAAATCTACGAATCCAAAAAGCATAAACATAAATGTTGCCGACCCAAACCAACTGAGGTGTATCCACGCACTGTCTACAAGTGGCTTAAACCCATCCTTGAGAAAAGGTAGATATGACAATATATCCATTCCAGACAGTGCTTTCAGAGCGATATATATCAGTCCAATCACAATCGCCCAACACACCATCTCACTCACTCGTGCAATGTTCCTAATACCTTTATAAACCATAAAACCAACCAAGATCATCAGCGGAAGTACGAATACGAACCAGTCGAATTCAGTGTATAAGTTTTCCACCACGAAAAATTCAAGTCCTTTCGAAATATTCCCTGCCACTAGTGCGTATTTTATTATCAACAAAATTAAGACAATTTTGGTTGCAACCGTACCCAAGCAGTTTTTCATAAATTCATATATATTTTTCTCTCCGCTCTTCTTCATAAGATCTAGGATGACGAATGCATACAATCCGTCAATTATCATCAAAATCAAAGAGACAAACATACTCATATTTTTGCTCTCAATATAAAGTAGACTCGGAAGAGCCAAAAATTTCAGAGCAATGAAACTCATAAATGTTATTATTGATAATTGTCTATAATTAATCTTCATAAGAGCCTCTCCTGACAGTGTTTCGTTTGTTGTTGGCGATAGATTTTGGACGTCTCTTCATCTCGTCTATCGTCTTTCGCATATACGAATCTTTTTGGTCCTCTTCAATATACGGCGCGGTAGGAGCGAGATAAGCAGATTTGTAACTATCGAAATTGGACAGATATGAAAGTATAAACACGCAAAACAGCAATATCCCAAAAAGTCCAAGTGACGCTCCAATTATCACACCCAACAGACGCAATATACTGAATTGAGAGGCTTGGCCTGGTATGATATAAAACGTGATGCCAGATAGCGCCACTATCATCACAGCGGGTGGACTCACAAGCCCTGCACTCACTGCAGTCTCTCCCAAAATGAGAGCGCCCACTATTGACATTGCCATACCAAAATATTGAGGCATCCTGATATTCGCTTCGTACAAGATTTCAAATAGCAAAATAATAAATAAAATTTCTATGAAAGGAGAGAATGGTATGCCCTGCGTGCTGTTCATAATCGTTATCAAAAATTCAGTAGGTAAAATTTTGTAATGATACAATTCAAGTGCTATATACACTCCTGGCAACAGCACCGCGAGTATTACTCCGATGAGTCTTAATGCGCGCACAAAAGTGACACGAATTGGATGCGTATAATAATCGTCACTATTCTGTAAATCTTCTAGCAAGATGAATGGCAAAGTGAGTGCAATCGGACTTCCGTCCACTAAGATACCCACTCTTCCCTCGAGCATTTTTGCGACCAATATATCTGGCTTTTCCGTGTCTCCCACTTGTTTGAATAGCGAGTGCTTATTCCTCTCTAGATATGACACCAAATAGTGACTATCTACCACGCCATCGATTTTGATTGAATTTAAGCGTTTCAATATTTTTTTCACGACAGTTTTGTCCGCGATTGAATCATAATATACCACCGCGATTTGCGTCTTGGTCTTTTCGCCCAGTTCTAGCATTTTCACCACGAAATCGTCCGATTTCACTCGCTTGCGTATGAGTGCAAGATTGAATTTCAAACTCTCTGTAAAGCCCTCTCTGGGTCCTTTTATCACCACGCTAGTAGGAGGTTCAGACACGGCACGCACTGTGATCTTTTCCATATCACAACCTAATATTTGCTCCGCTTTGTCCGCCAATATGAGAGTGTTGCCCGCGAGCATTTTATCCACTGCGGATTTTAGATCTGAAAATGCCGTCACCTCTTGATTCGCCAGCACCTTGTCCATCAAAACTTTGACGACATCCTCATCCTTGATCTCGTCCGAAAAATTGATGAGCGGATAGATGAGAGTGTTGTTCAAAAGTTCGTTGTCCGTGATAGGCGCAATGTAGCACAACGTGATTTGAGTGCCAAAAAACTGCACGGTTCGAGATTTGAGGTCTCCGCTATCGTGCAGTTTCTTTTTTATTTCATATAGAGTCTTCACTGCATCAACTTTCATTAACTTTAGTTTAACTAATCGTTGATTTTTTATACTATATAAATTCAAGAGTGAATATATATGTAGTCACGAGATTTGAACTATCTACGACATAATGCACCCGCGTCTCTAGATATTCATTAATGCTGTTGCAGTAGTAGGTGTTGATTGTGTCCAATATCTCGGTGATAGTAGCATTTATTGGCAATGTTCCGCCACCCATCGCGGTATGCTCAACCTTGAATTCAAACGAACTCATATTGCTAGCGTTCACGTCTAGTTGAAGATATTTTGCGTACATTATCGCGTTCATCACATAGGCTTGCAACTGACTATATTCTGACGTCATAGAATAAATTTGATATAGGTTCTGTGCATTTGTTTCAAACTTTTTGCCATAAGTGAAGTCTGTAATATTACTACCCAAATTGTCCTTCGGAGCGATTGAGTATAGGTTTTCAATAGACATACTGAAACTCGAATTCGCATAATAGTCATAGTTTGTCACAGCCGATGGATAAATGACCAATTCGTTTTCCTCCAATCTCAAACTTGAGTTCAAGAACGAGTCAGTCACCAAGAAGTATAGGTGAGAACTATAATTGTAGCATTCAGATGAACTATATGCGACAAATCTATTGTCCGAATAAGTGATGTCTAGCGCGTACCACGCCTTTGCACTCTCATTCGAACTCGTTGAGATGTATACCTTGTTCCAAGCGTGAGACACAGTATTCGTCTTGTTTCCTGACGAGTCTAAAGAATAAGTGATCGTACCATTGACTTTCCTTGACTCTATTCCTTCAATACCGCATAGCAAGGTGAATGCTTTTGCAAACGATTCGCTCGTAGCATTTTTGTTGCCTAGATAGAACTCACCATCAAATCCGCCCGAATTGGAGTCATACAGTCCCAGGAAAATCCCCTCTAGATAATATTCTTTCCTATTGCCATAGTCTGATAACGTCCCTTCAATTGTGCTATCACCTGACAAAATTCTATTCGAATGATAATTCAGATTGTAGGCATATTCTAGCCAGTCGAATATGGCAGTCACTTTTTCTAATTCTGTCATATTATTATGGACAATCGCACGTAGGACGTCTTTTGCATTTTCATACACAGTCTCTACTATTTCACTATCGCCTACGAAGTTTGGTTTCCTGCCGTATTGCACCGCCATAACTAGTTGCTCTGTGGTGGAGACGTTCATCTCTGGCAGACTGTCTATAGCGAACAGCGAACTACCACTCCTCCTAGAATATAGGTCCAGATATTTGTATGTGTTGCTATAATCGGTGGCTATCTCGATGAAGTTTTGATCGGTATCAATCTTTTCTACATCCAATGCGTTTTCATAGTACAATCTAAAGATTTGACTGTTATCCTCGTGAGAAATCTCAAAGTTGGACATCACCGCCATCTCTGGATAAATTGAGAGTAGCGCCCTCGCCACATATCCAAGCAGTGTGCTGTCCGTGCTGGACGTGAGCATTCCTTGATACGTTCCGTCACTGCCGAAATTGTATATCCTGCTCTGAGTCGCATCGTCTGCCAAGCGAATGATAGCGTCTCGAACGGACTCTTCTGCCTGCAACTCAATGTAGATAGGCAAATCAAAATCAGAGTCAATTCCGAATAGATAGTGATACCACAATAGATAGGTGAGTTCACTAGCATTCGCTATAGAAAAGTCATATTCTTCACCATACATATATATGCTGTAACGTAAGAAATCATAAGGTTCTGAATAGGTGTAATACAGATATACCGCTTCGCTGAACGGACTGGAGGTGTATTCTATCGCGTTTTCGCTCGCGCTGTCCACCACCGCTTTTATAGACACGGCATAGTTGCCCTCACTGGTTATGCTAGGGTTGATGTTGTATTGAGTGGAGTTATATGCCTTGTACTCCACGCTGACGCCTGCTGTGTCGGTGACACGCACTATATAATAATCCGCATTTTCGTCCCCCACCCATTGTACTAGGTAGGAATCTTCAGATTGATTGAAAAAGTCTATTTCGCTAGGAGTGGCTAGGGTCGTCAATTTGTTGAGCTCGCCATAGGTCTGAGACTCGTTTGAATCCCCATAGAAACTATCCTTTCCTGCAAGCGCAGTGACATAAACGTAATATTTCCCTGCCTGAAGGACATAATCTGTGATATCGGTAGATTGCACGACTTCAAATGGGTTCAACAAATCCAAATCGTACAGATAATCTGTGTATCCGCCATCATAGAGTTTGACGATCCTCACTCGGTATGCCTCTGCGTTTTCCTGTATGTCAAACGAGAGAGTATATCTTCCGTCATTTTCCGTAATGCGAATGTTGGTCACTTCGTTCAATTGCATTGTCAGGACATAGTCGGTCGAATTGTACTGACTCGCCTTGATATTTTCATCACTGTCTGGATTGGGAAGTGCACGCACCATTATTGTATAACTATTCGCACTCATCAGATAATTGGTGATGTCGATTTCATATAGATCAGTACGTCCATCACTTGATACATTGATCGTGTTGAAGTTTATCATCACCTCGTATTTGTGCGCATACTCCACTCCATAGAAACATAGATAATACTTCGTGCTACCATTTTCGTTTCGTCTAACGATAGGAGTCGGATTCCCTCTATCATCTTGCAAAAATTGTGGAACTTCCAACACTCGAGTATGAGATATTGACAATGTTCCGTATTCTGTGAGATCGCTGTTTATGTATCCGCTATACTCTGGCGCTACGGCTTGAATTTGGACATAATAATTGCGGTATTGCCCCTGCTTTATGACATATTTGGATAGATCTATCGCTGTAGACGTGAATATCTCTTGAATTCTATTTGCTTCTCCATTTTCGCCCGCAGAGAGATATATGTAATATCCGATAGCGTTTTCCACTCCAGTAAAGGTCAATAGATACGGGTCACTCGCTTGAAAGCCTTGACTTTGTCCGATAGTAGGGGTCTCAAGTTTCTTCGAAAAATCGATAGTCTGTGTGACGATTTTAGGTGCATAGCCCGATTTTATCACGGCGAGACTTATTTCATCCGTGCCAATTCGCACATTGCTTAGATTGAGACTATTTTCTGACAAAACAAATATCTGATTGCCTATCTCGACGATATAGTGTGCTCCGTCCACCATCGTGAAATTGAGGACATCTCCGTCTAGATCTATACTGACATCATCAGTTATTGTTTCATTGTGAGTAGAGAGATATTCGCTCATTTCACTATTTGAAAAATTACCTAGCCCCACCGCTTGCACGCTCACTGAAATGAATCCGTCCTCTAGCAACATTGATCGCGTGGTTTTGTTGAGTTCGTATACCTCAACACTAGTGTCTAATGCGACATACACTTTGAAGCCACTGATGTTTTCGTCATCTGCGACCTGCCAACTGACCATATAACAATCGGACAATTGGTTGTAGTCTAATTCCACCTCAGGACGTGCTAATTCTTGACAATTTTCGACCAAAATATCTGTACTAAAATCAGAATCTATATAGAATTTATCCTGCTCGTTCGTGGTCAAGTAGTTCGCTTGAATTTGGAAAGAATATTGCCCGATTTTATTGAAATCTAGAGGCTCACCGTCCACATATAAGTTCATAAAAAACTCGTTTAAATTGATATCTAGCAAATTTTCATCCTGGATAATACTAGTCTCAAGTCCGTTCAATTCCACCGTCTTTTGATATTCTCCCAATCTGATTGTGATGCCATTGGCGTTAGGGTCGATCACGGCTATTAGGTGAAAATTGTTTTCATATAGAGATGTGTCTGCATCCAATTCGTTCACTATGAAAATCTGCGAATTCACAGGGGTGAAAAGCCCGACCTCGTGCCTAAATACCACCTTGCTAGAATATCCGCTTTCGGTGTAATTTGCATTGTTGCTCACCGCGTTGATATAAAACTTATAATTGCCAGCATTGGTTAATATTGAAGAAAAATCAAATCTATTGGTACTGAATTGATATGTGGTGAGTTCAGATTGAGCGATAGTCTCGCTATCATCTGCACTGATATTGTCTGTAGGAGTGAGCACGCGCACGAAATATGTGCTAGCATTTTCCACCACATCCCACGTGAGCACTGTGCCGTTGATCTGTATGTTTGTAGGTTTAGCCATTGGGATAGTGTGAGTGTATGCTACGACTTCGGAATAGTTGCTGTCTCGCTTCCCATCCGCTTTCGCACGAACGCGAACGGTATAACTCTCCCCCAAGACGAAAATCTTGGACGCATCATATTGCAAATAATTTTTCCCATTCTCATTGTATAATTCCACATTTGAGTTGTTTGAAAAAACGTTTATTTCAAAGTCGTCAATCATTATCGTATAATAACCCTCATCTTTGACCCTCTCAAACGTGATCAGTCCGCCACTCTCGACTGTCAAGCCTTTTGGAGTGGTCATTGTGTCCATATTTTCATTTCCACACGCAGACAAAGAAATAGGCACTATCAAAAGTATTAAAAGCATCAAAATCTTTAATTTTCTCATACTACCCCTGTTTTGAATATTATACCCAAATATTCGCTATAAATCAAATAAATTAGACAAAATTTAATATTAATATGAAATCTAATAATTCATAATTGAAAAATCTAGACATATTATTAATTAGAGGTAAAATATGTATTATTGTAATGAATTTTTATCACTGAATGTATTATCCTTGTATGAGGGCGAATTGATAGGAGTGGTGGACAAACTCTATTTTGACAAAAAAATGAAAAAATTGATCCAAATAGAATTGATAGGAGAAAATGATGTCAGACTGATTTTGCCTACAAAAAATATATACCATATTGGGAAGAATGCCATCACTGTGCGCAACAATCAAGCGGTGAATCTCAAGGTGGAAGAGAGCGAATATTATCTTAGCCCAATTGGTTCAAAAGCATATACCATTAAAGGAGAATATTTGGGAGTCATAAAGGAGTTGAGCCTATCGGACAAATTCTTGACAGAAAAATTTTCACTAGACAACAATCAAACTCTCAGCATAAAATCCCTCGCGTCATTTGGGAAAAATACGATCATTTTCTATGACGAAAACGACAAAATCAATGTAAACAAATTCATCCCGAACAAGACTCCAAAGTTTTTCAAGACCGAAAAACCTCAGACCGCACAAGTCCTCCCAATACCGAACGAAGAGGTCGAAGATGAGAAAAAGAATGCCGTGCCTGTAGAAGAGCAAAAAAAATCTACAATCCAAAATGCCGACTTCCTATTAGGTAGAATATGCACAAAGGATATATTCAATTTCAACAACGAACTACTCATCAAAGAGCACGCCGTGATCAACAAGAAAAATCTGAAAGAAATCAACAAATATGGCAAACTACGTGAACTGATGTTGTTTTGTAAATAAATATAAAAATAGTAAAATGCTGAATTTTACTATTTTTTGATATTGAAGAATTTTCACATCGCATTTTTGCTTTTATGAGTTACTATTTTAATATCTTCGAATTTAGACATTTATCTAATGAATTTTCATAATTATAAAAATTACGTTCAATTTTTAATTTATATAAATTTATTTTTCCATTTTTAATTAATTTATTTATTTTTCATTAAAATTTTAATTTTTTATCAATTTTTTATGCATTTTTTAATATTTTTTTGAATTTTTTGTATTTTTCAATTAATTTTTATAAATTTTTTATATGTATTTTTTATATATATTTTTTATCTAAATTTCTATCTATATAATATTCAAATATTTATATATTTATATTTGTATATTTATAATACTAAAACACTTATGATATCTATAGATATATTAAAGATATTTTATATTTCTTTTTGAACATTTTGCGTTGGGATTTTTACACTATTGTATGCTAGCACCGAAACTGATATTATAATATTTTTAGATTTCCACTAGATCGAGTTTTCAATTCGCATAAGATTGTTTCAAACTTAGTTTTATCTATCAAAAATTTCAATATTAAACGGACAAAAATTCGACACTATCCAAAATGTATTTGAACACCCTGATATGCTGTTGCTCATCCTCGATTATTCGTTTGAATAAATCTTTCAAACTTTCATTTTTTACACGCTTGATTGCTTCATTGTAATGCTCGATCGCTTTTTGCTCTGCTTGAATATTGTTGTTCAGCATATCTTTCAACTTTATGCTATAATTTATATTGCCTGTATTATACTGATTGCCAGTGCTATCTTCATATCTAGGCACGCCACCAAAATCTGTGATCGCGTGCATCAACATATCAAGGTGAATCATTTCAACTATGCCGATTTCTTCAAAAATTTCACCGATCTCGTCTTTTGTTTTATCTGCCACAACAGACTGAAAGATGTACTGCAAAACAGCGTTTAGTTCACCCACTCTACCCTGTGTCAAATTTTTCAAAATACCCACCGTCATTGGATCAGTGTTTGCACCGACAATTTTTGGATATGGTTTATCTACCCTCACCTTAATATTTTCAAAATCCATATAGCCTCCGATAGTTTTTATGAAAAAAAGTTTGAAGATGTTAAAAATAATCAAATATCTATTTGTTAAAAACTGTGAATTATGATAATATAATAAATAGGAAAGGTTATGAGAAATAAAAAGAAAAGAAATATCAAAAGATCAAGTGCGGATAGTCAATCTATCGTTCGTTTCAATCCCGATCCGAACGCTGGGCTGAAAAGTACAGAGGTAAATAGTCGAAATGAAGAAAATCTCGTCAACGTCTCAAAGTTGAAGACGAGCAAAAGTCTCGCGAGCATTCTTGCAAAAAACATTTTCACATTTTTCAACATCACCTGTCTGGTTGTCGCCAGCGCGCTGATTTTCGTTGGTGCATATTCGGATCTATTGTTTATGGTGATTGTGATTTTGAACACCACCATCGGAATTGTGCAAGAAATCAAGGCTAAGCGAATCATAGACAAACTGTCTTTGACAAATTCGAATTTCACAAAAGTCGTACGCGATGGAGAGGAAGAGGAAATATACAAAACTGAGGTTGTGTTGGACGATGTCCTATGTTTGAGTCCTGGTATGCAGATTGCCTGCGATAGTGTCATACTATCTGGGCAAGTCGAAGTGAACGAAAGTTTGCTGACTGGCGAAAGTCAGCCAATCAAAAAGGTGAAAGGAGATGAATTGCTCGGCGGTAGTTTCATATCGAGCGGAACGTGCAGAGCGAAAGTGAACAAGATCGGTGATGAGAATTACATATCTCAACTAAGTCAAAAAGCAAAGACTTTCAAGCAGGCAAAAAGTGAACTTTTGACCTCGCTACGAACGCTCATAAAGGTCATAACCATATTTATGGTGCCTATTGCAATAATGATGCTGTACAACAACTATTCGTACTATTCGCAAAATCCAGCCCTAGACTATTCACTCACATATATGGTGATCACCAAGACGAGTGGATGTATCATTGCGATGATACCTGCTGGAATGTTCCTGCTAACGAGCGTGGCACTCGCAGTCAGTGTCATCAGACTATCGAAAAAGCACACCCTTGTGCAAGAATTGTATTGTATCGAAATGCTAGCGCGCACGAATGTATTGTGCTTAGACAAAACTGGGACATTGACCAACGGCTCTATGAGCGTGAAAGATGTGGAATTGCTCTCAAGCAAGACAGAAAACGATGTGAATAAAATAATTTCCTCAATGGTCGCATCCTTTCACGATGCCAATCACACTGCGCTGGCATTAAAAGCATATTTCAAAAAATCAACTCTGACCGCAGAAAAATCCATACCTTTTTCGTCCGAACGGAAATATATGGGATGCAAATTCAAAAATTCTGGTGCGTACAAATTGGGCGCGTATGAATATGTGACGGATAAACCGAGTGCCGAGTTGAAAAACAAAGCGGAAAATTATTCCGCGAACGGATATAGAGTTTTGTTGCTGGTCGAATGTGATAAAAACTTTTCAAACTCCGGTGCCAAGCCGATTGCATTTGTATTGTTGCAAGACAATATCAGGAAAGATGCTCCGAAGACTATCGAGTGGTTCAAACAAAACGATGTGGATATCAAAATAATTTCGGGAGACAATCCTATCACGGTCAGCGAGGTGGCACGCCGTGTGGGAGTAGAAAATTATGATAAATATATCAGTCTGCAAGGACTTAGCAACAATGAAGTTATGGAAGTGGCGAATAAATATTCCATTTTCGGTAGAGTCAGTCCAGAGCAAAAGGCTATACTAGTCAAGACGCTGAAATCTCAAGGAAAGACAGTTGCTATGACGGGTGATGGAGTGAATGATATTTTGGCGCTGAAAGAAGCAGATTGCTCTATAGCAATCGCCGCTGGCAGTGACGCTGCACGTAGCGTGAGTCAACTGGTCCTACTAGACAGCAACTTCAGTTCTATGCCTAGCGTGGTGGCTGAAGGTAGACGCGTGGTGAACAATATTCAAAAGTCATCTTCGCTCTTCCTTATGAAAACAATATTTGCAATATCTATTGCCATCTTCGTCTTGTGTATGAACAGGACTTATCCATTCTCTCCTATCCAATTCCTCTTGCTGGAAATGTTTGTAATAGGTCTGCCATCCTTCTTCCTCGCACTTCAGCCGAATATCAATCGGATCAAAGGAAAATTTATGTCCAACCTGCTGAAAAACGCGCTACCTGCTGGAATATGTCTATTCGCTGTGACGATCGCTATGTATATATATCAGATATTTACCGGCATTCGCACAGAAGTGTTGGTGACTATGGCGTCCATTGCAATAATTGCGGTCGGATTCATCGCGCTATTTAGAATGTGCCGTCCGTTCAATTGGTTCAAATCGATGATGTATATTGTATGTTTGAGTATTAGTATCACTTGCATCGTGTGTATGCCTGAGTTGTTCAAATATGTGACCATATCGTACACTGATTGGTTGTTCTTGATAGTCGTATGTCAAGCATCATATCCGCTATATGTCGTGCTGAACAAATTGTTTGAACTGGGCAATAATGACGAAAAATCGAAGCAATATGCAAATTCGGTGTACAAATGATTATCTTTCGATGATATTTTCTATTTTGTTGTCGGCAATTTTGAATTCAAAGATACCCGCTAGGGTATTTTTTCTAAGCAAAGCAACATTATAGGAATCTATCGCTTGATAGTCGTCAAATTCTGGGAAAAATTTTTGAATGCTCTTCGCGTCCTCTTGGTGAATATCCTCAGCAAGCATCTGATTGCAATATTCGAAATTGCCCGCAACGAGTGCATCCAAAAACACGACCATAACTAGTTGCGAACATAGGTGCATATCCTCTTCGTCTAGATAGATCAAGTAACTATCAAATTTTTTGTCCTTGATGAGATATACTTTGCCGTGATTGAGGCTATCTTTCAATCGTTTCATAAAATAAATTTCATCATCGCCAATATTGATCTCGTCATAATAGTCGGCACAGCAAAGTTCTTTCCCTTTCAAAATGACTACAAAATTTCGCACCCCCTCAAAATATAATAGGCAATAGTCTGCACGCGTTTCAGAGTGGGAAAATTCAAGTTTGCTCACGCTTTTTTTGATGAGATTTTCCGAATCTACAAAGATGGACAATTCTTGTGATAGCGTTATGATTATCTCTTTGTTTTGTACCTTCAAAAAATTCACGCTCGTGGGCAATACTTTTTGAGGAAATAAAATCGTATAATTGTCTGACAGATAATCAAATTGCAACACTCCTCTTTGAGCGTTCGAATTCTGTGGAGAATCGAAGTTGATACATATCGGCAATTCACCATTATCTCCAAAAATCATATAAAAATGATCATCCACATTTTTCAATCCGTACTTTACATTTTCGCACAAACGTCTACTCTCCCTGCCTACGATCGTGCAAGGAAACTTTGACACCAAATATTTCATATTAATATGTATGAAAAACATTCTTAAAACTTGCTTTTATTCTACAATTCTACATATTAAAACACAATCCGTAAATTAGATATAGCAATTATGGGAAAAATAATAATATGGACAAAAAAGAAATTCAAAACAGCGAAAATAAAAAATCTCAATCTAAATGCAACCTGATCGTAATGCCTCAGACGATAACGGATGACGATATCTCCGCTCTATTCAATGGTCTGATCAAGATTGTGAGGAAAAAAATTGAACTTGAGACTCGCTTTGAGATCATCAATATGAATATCAGCAATCAAAAATTGTTGAAAGAATTGAAAGAAAAACAGGCGGAGTGCAATAGATTGAAAAACGAATTGCTGTATTATAAAACTAAACAATAAAAAATTTTGTGTGACAAAAAACGATTTTTTTGGCTTTGTCAACTGTTTTTCATATCTTTTTTAAAAAAAATTAAAAAAGTTTTAAATTCATTTGCGTCTTTTTATAAAAATTGTTATATTCATTTTAAAGAGTGATGAAATATGAATGAAATGATTTTTTTTGATAATGCAAAGGAGAGTGTAAAATCTTTTTTCGAAACTGAGTTTGAGAATTTTCCGCCACTATTGATGTCTCACTTTTTAAACAAATTCAATGATATAATGAATTACTCAGAAGAGGGTATGAAGATAAAGCCGAAAATTATTTTCACGGACAACATTGAAGCAATCAATAGAGCAATTCCAAAGTCGAATTTGTTGACACTTTTTGAAGATGCAGATGCCACGATGTTCAACTCTCGCCTGAAATCAATTTTGGCAATAGCGAGGAATGATTGGTGCCTATATATTGATATCAAAGAAAACAAAATTAGTTATGGTCTCGTGATGTCGTTTCGAAGCATTAAGGACAAAAACTTTTTGCAAACTTTGCAAGAAAACACCTCGCTCAAAGACCGCGCTAGCAAAATGCACTGTATTTTAGTCCGTCCTCTCAATTTCTACACTATGCTACTACACTCTATTAACGGAAATGATTTGACAGTGAACTTTTCGCTAGATAAGTCAAAGGCAAACGTGTTTTCCACAGAAATTCGAGAGTTTGTGGATGTCACATTCTCAAAATTGCGCACCACTCAACGCAAACTGCAAGATATGAAGAATATGTATCTAAACATTTTCACTAACGTGATGAACGATGTCAATGGTGCGATTTGCGTGATTGTGGACAAAGACTACAAAGATACAGGACTATTTGAGGACGGAATATGGCTGAAAGAGCCGATCAGTTTCAGCAAACTGTTCACTCAGACCAAGAGTTATAGCGAGGCAAAGTTGCAGTCGTTCGCCGATCTATTTGTCAATATGCTAAATTTTGACGGCATCACCATCATTGACAATCAGGGAAGATTGCGCGCATACAACGTGTTCGTGGAGCCAAATTCAAAAAAGGTAGGCTTTATCGTGGGAGGTGCCAGAAAACGTGCAGCGTACTTCATCCTTAGCACCAAGAGGAAGGGAATCGTGGGAGTATATTTCCAGTCGCACGAGGGCGAAGTGTTCTTCCAAGAGTTGAAAACTCGCGAATTGAAGAAAAAGAAACCCGCCACACCGAAAATCGTTTCCTCACCACTGATAGATCAGTCCGAAATGGCCACAAAATCAGTGGATGGAAAAAAGAGTGAGCAATATGAAAATAATCCAGAAATGCTCACTGATGTCTCAAATGCGGAAAACAATGCACAAGTCAATCCAAAGGTATAAAATCTCTTCAATCATATAAGTCAGTCTAATTATCTTCATTTGATTCAATAAATAAGTATATGACCTACATTGTCTTGAATCTTATTGAAAAATATGCAACTTTTTTGAATTTTCATTCGAAAATCTATGGCAAAAATACTAGAATAATTTTGTCTTTTTATCATAATAAAAAAATTACCATATATTAATTCGTACAAATATAATCAATATTAAAAAAGAGAATCGAGATGTCTACATTAGTAGACGATTGCAATTCTCTTTTTTGAATCATCTTTTTGATACAATTTTTAGATTTTCATCTAGACGTCATTTTTGTTTTAGGTTTTCATTCAAATTTTCTTTTGGATGCTCAAGTCTTATTCCTGCCTTAGATCTTTAATTCTATTAAATTTTCCTTTTCTTATATTTAATAACCACTCTGAAAACAGACTTATCTTCAATCTTTCCCTCAATATAGATATAGTCCTTTACCTTTTTCTTGTACACTCTGATTTCATCACCATATTTTGACTCATTCACGAAATATATCTCATATTCTTTCATATCAATCGCTTTCAATTCGCCAATATCAAGAGCGTCCATAGCAATGAAATTGTATTTTAAATTGTTGGTGTGATTGTTGAGATCTATATCTGTAGAGCGGACCTTTTTGGTGTAGACATAGTCAGATTCGTCCACATCCATTTTTAAGTTTGAATATTTTAAATCCAACTCTTTCGTCTCTTCCATCTCTAGATCTGGATATTGTATAGTGCTTGCTTTCCTAAGTTTTCGAGAATCGTAGTCTAGGCAACACCATTCCGAAGAGGATAGGACTTTTACGCTACTTTTAACCTTAAGTGTGCAAAATCGGGTGAATCTGATCATACCTGGAGTTTGCGTCCACGTCTTGACATTTACCCTATCTTGACTGTGGACGTCACCCTTGAATTTCATTTTGATCTTGCTCACCACCCAAAACGCATTGTCTCGTTCTTCCATAGTGTCGTGATCTAGACCTATTTTGTCCGAGTGATTGAAAGTTGCGACTTCAAGCAAACGCATCAATTCAGTCACTGGAACTTTTGCTTCAAAATCTATCTCTGTATCATTTATAGTCAATCTTTCAGTGTATGTATTTTTCATTACCTAATCCTCATCCTTGTTCTCAATATTATAATCGTGGTCACCACTGCGATCACAATCACAGATACCACCACTATGATTACTATTGCCCAAACATTCAATGGCTCTTTGATCTCAACTTTGTAACTCAGAATCACATTGCCAGACGAACTGATCAGGCGGATATAATATTCTCCCGCACCATCTCGCTCCTCTGTAATCTCAGTCTGCATCAATTCGGTAGGCGAATTGCTACTGATAGTGGCGATCAGTCTATTGTTTATGTACAACATAGCATCTCCCACTTGGTCGTAAATAATGCCTGGATTGTATCGAATGGTGAATCCGTCTGTACTGCTCTCGCCAGGATCTAACGAGCATTCTATATTCGGAATTTCGTTATTGATAGTGAAACTGAACGTCACTTCTCTATCTGGATATATTCCGTCAGACACCAGATATGTGAGGGTGAACATCTGCTTTCCGCTAGACACTCCCAAAAGTGCACTGTTTTCAATCATTTTGTCATACGTCAGGAGCAATCCATTCGTGCCAGTATTGATATTCAAAACGCTTAGGAAATTCGATGTGATATCTGTGCCGAGATTGTTCGTCACCTTGCTGATCGTGTATCCGCCTATGCTGGTAAGATCAATCGAATCTCTCGATTCGTTTTCATTGACGATCGTGAATACGATGACTTTCCTCAGAGAATGCACCTCTTCGCCTATTGTATAGTTGGCAGAGATTGTGACTCTGTATGTACCATAATCTGTGAAAGTGTAATTATACTGCGTTTTTTCTGGATTATAACTAGCACCATTCCTGGTAGCGTACAGACTGATAGAGCCCAAATTGTACATAGATGGATTGTATACGTTCACCACCACATCGCCGTTGTAATATGCATTGTCAATTGGTGCACCTGAATTGATAGTGATGACCACTTCTCTTAGGATCAATATATCAATGCTATTTTGCACAACTCCAGTATTTGTCGTGAATGTATGAATATTGCCAGCCAAGTCTCTGAATACGAAACTATATTTGCCATTGCCATCAATGCGGAAACTAATTGAATTTCCTAGATTGTTGGTGTGAACAGTTTTGACAAACACGTCATTATAATACACGTCCAGCAAAACTGTATTTTTCCTCGTGAGCAGATTGTCTGTAGGTATGGTCTGATCGAAATTCAATGTGAAGGTATCGCTACTCTCACCCACATAAGTATATGATAGGTTGGTGTTGACAGGCAATTCGCTAGTATTCACGCTAATGCCATTGACCACATTGTCCGTCTTTGCCACATTCAGAATTCCTATATACAAACTATATGTGCTGGTATAAATTCTACGCACCTCGAATCTATACGTTCCAAAAGTCTTTGAATAAATTAGTTGCGACGCGCCTTGATCTGTGGATATGACCACGAACAAATCTTCGTTGCTAATATATAGCGGAATATTTGTCTTTGGCAATTCATCCACTGACTCAAAGCCGAAAGTCTTTGCGATATCTGCCACCGCTATTCCAGTAGTCTCTTGCAGATTCTCCAACTCTGCGAATGTGAAAGACGAATTCTGTCCAACTGCCTCATTGTTGCCCGTCTGAACGTAATATAGTTGATTGACGATCGCTTGAACAGAGAAAGAGTATACTTTGTTGCCTAAATATAGTCCATCTTTTGTGTAGATCTGTATTTCAAACTTGTAACTACCCGCGCTGTCCTCTCCAGTGTTGATCACACAAGACGAAAACTCGGATAGATCTTCTGTAGCATACTCGCCATCAAGCATTTCTTCGTGAAGTAGATATACATAGTTGAAATATTCGTTTTCTATTTTGTTCCAAGTCAGATTCATCGTTCCAGAACTGGTGGTCGAATATGCCGTGTCCTCAAAATCCGTATTGATATCGACCTCCATTCCCTGACTGGAATTGTTGGTATCTCTGAGATTCACCGCACCCGTACGCGTATCGATCACGACATTGTAGACAAATTCCACTTCATTGTTGAATATCAACTGGACTGTCACGCTCAGCGCTTCTCCTAGATAGTTTGCGCCCAAGTACGGAATGATATTGATCACGCCATTTTCTCTATCTATATTGATGATCTCCGTGCCACTATATGTCACAGAAGTTGCTGTCGATGCCACTGTTTGATTGTTGATACCACTGATTGAATATATGATGTTCGCGTTTTGATAAACTTCGCTATTATACCTGATCGTTGCCTGATTGAATGAGTAGTACACATTCGAAAGTTCGTACGAATTTCCCCCTTCAAATTCAAGCGAATAAAAGTCCTCGCCACTGGTGTTGAATCTGTGATATGAAGTCTCGCCGAAAGCGTCTGTCATTTCGATTTGATAAGTGCCTTCTGTTAAATTCGCGATGATATTTGATACCAGTTCGTAGCCGTCTGGAGTGACTAGATAGTAGTTGTATTGCCCATTTTCTGGTCTACATACATAAGTATATGTCTCTCCATTATGTCTGACGATGATCTCTTCCGCATAATATGTTATCCCATTGTGAGTGACATTTGCTCCCGCAAGGTCGATTTGATATCTTCCATTCACAATATTCACCAAATTCAATATATTCAATTCAATACGTTCGTTCACGTCATAATAATTGAGAGTAGTTGAATATGTGTTTGTCCTTGAATAAATCCTGAATATATAGTTGCCCTGACCTGCATTCTTGATCATATTTATGATGTCTTGAGCGAGTCCATTATTTGTAAACTCTGTGCTAGCGTTGGTGTTGATATGATAGGTGCTACCAAGCATACTGATGAGTTCGAATCTATAAAATCTATCCACAATATTATCGCTAATGACGTTGAACACTTCTTCGCCTGGAAGGTTGATGTCAAAGATTGTCAAACTATTGTTTATGCTATCTGTAGATAGACTGAATTGGACATTTTCATCATCTATCGCTCCTTCCATCACGCGAGTGACGTTGAAAGTCATTTCTAGCGCGTCATAATCTCCATTCGCAGAATAGAATATCACATATTGCGTAGTGTTTCCTGCGCTATCTTGCTCTAAGATCTCGATATACTGACCATACTGATTGTTCGTGAAAAGTCCTGCATAAGTATTCACGTTTGATAGATTCGTGATCGATGTATAACTTGCATAGTTTGTGACTGGCAGGTTCAAACTGACGCTACCGAGTCCGCCCTCAAGCACTCTATAATACAATCTTGAGATATCTGTTTTGTCAAATGGAGTCGTATTGTCCACTCTGAAAGCATAAATTTCACCGACATCTCTATCTTGATAATACGCGGTATATTGATTGACGAAATACACTCCAGAGTTGTCTTCATAAACGGCACTTTCAAACATATCTACACCGCTCTCTTCAATATAATAATCGACTAGAGTGTCGGTCTGCAAAAGGTTGTTGATATTATTCTCAGGCGGAATCCTATCTATGATCACGCGGTAGTGCGTTTCATAAAATTCTACCATTTCGCCCTCTGCATTGTAATAATAATAGCAGTTGATATAGTCCTCATTGTCTGTAGCGGAACTGAGTTTGTATCTAATCGTAATGTCATAATACAAAGTTTTGTGCAAATTATCTATATCTATGTCTCCATTCTGATCACGTAGGTAGGTGTTGAGTGTAATCACTCTACTCAAATTGCCTTGCTCATCTCGAATATTTTGAACCACATCCGATTCGTTATCTAGGTTGTATTCACCGCCCGTATTTGAATATCTATAGTTGATATATTCTGATGTGACACCATTTAGAGTCCTATTCACGATCAAATAATTCACATCCACCTCAGCATTCAAGCCGTCAGGATTGTATTCATTGAGGTCAATCTTTACGAATTCTTCACTTGTCGTCAAAGTATACGTACCGCCGATCTTCTCAGCCTCGTAGATTGCGTTGTTGACAGTGTTGTCCTTGCGTGGCACAGAATACACATCTGTGGTCGGTTCGCTGTTTTGCAACCTAAAGCCGATCATCTTCTGATGACTGCCCGAACTGCCCTCTACCAAATCTCGTATCACCACGACATAGTCGCCATTGAGGCATAGCCAATTGCCCTCATTGTCCTCGCGGATGAACCTATCGCGAAGATTTTGAGATATCTCAGATAGGTATCTATCGATATCTATGATATAATATCCATTCGAATAATTTGATGTATCCGCACTCTCTTCGACATCTATGCTAAACAATTTGATAGTCTTGCCCCGATCTACTCCACTCAATTGATTTTGCACATCTTTGAAGTAAACGTCAAACACCAATCTACCAGAATAGTAACTGCTACCGAACGTTCCGCCAAAATATTTGCCCACAGGCACATTCAAGGTAGCAGGAAGTTTGTCCGTACTTAGATATAGATTATACACGCTATTCACGATGTCGTCCTCTAGATAATCTAGACGTCCAGTTTGCGTGCCGATTTGAGAAAATTCGTTGTATTCAGTCTCTCTTTCTAGCAGTCCGATTGTGATATATCCACCATTGATCGCATTCGTGACATCAATGATTTCATTTCTATCCACAATGAAGTAGTAGTTTTGCACACGTTTGTCATCACCAAAATCGGTAGAGTCTTCCCCTCGATATGTCCTCGTCACCACATATAGTCCCTCTGTCGTTCTACCATCTGAGACATTTAAAAGAGCGAAATATCTATCACTAGCATCGTTGTATGTGGCACCATTTTGTGCACCATCACTATTGTATAAAATGACGTCTCTAGGATTGACAGAAGTGTAATAATAGAATTTGCTTGAGTCAAAATTTGCTTCGCTGAGATTTAGTTCGTACTGGCGATAACTCACGCTCTCCACTTCGTACAGTCCAGAGCCTTGTGTCCACACGAACGCGACATAATTGTCACTAGTGGCGAACGCTCCCTCAACTCCATTGTAGACCACTCCGTTTGCCTCATTGTCACTACCCGTGTCTAGTTTGTGCACGTTCGAATTGTTGAGGTTGTTGATAGTGAAGTTGTCTTGACTATAGTATACTGATCCACGCGAATTGTCTTTGTTGATCTCAATTGTCACGAACGAATCTGAGTCTTGCGTAGATACATACGCCTGATTTATGCCCAAAAGATAAAACGTGCGTATAGTGCTGGTGGACGCACTAATTTGATGAGTCATCACTCGAGAGTGATTGTTCGCGCTGATCGTTGGGATGCTCAAACTGTTGTCTAAAATCCCTTGATTTGTATAAGCAGTAAGAGATGAATTCTGTACTTTCAAATAGTATGTGTTGTCACTATTCAAAATAGAAAACAGGTTGTTCAAAGCATTGATATTCGTATCGCTTTCAACATAGTAGCCGAGCGCTTCATACTCGTCAGTTGAAGTCGCCTTTATCAGTGAATACAATTCACTCTTCGTGTCTGCGCTGTTTTCAAATAGAGATATCACTTTGTGAGTCCCGACATTGATGGTCACGTCGTCACCGAAGAGTTGAGATGTCTGAGTGATCATTTCACCATTCACTTCAAAGAACGATTCTGTATAATCTATGATGAACATATATTTGCAACTATTGCCCGCTTCGTCCGTGAGCGTAAACACATATATACCCTGATTCCTCAAGACTGAAGAGGCTGGTATTTCGCTACCGATAGAGTCTGCTTTGTAGATGTCATCAAAAGAACCCACAGTCGTTCCCAATCTATAGTTGGTAGAGTGCCAAATTTCGCTATAAGACGAGAATATCTGATCTGGAGAAATTGAACTATCTCTAACGAAAGGTGTGAATGTATAAGTCAAAGATATGTTCGCACCGCTATCTTTGTCATTCCAGAAAATTGTCGCTAACGAATCTGTGATCGAATTCGATATCCTGACATAATCTCCAGCCACATTTGTCCTAAATTCATATACAGCGCTACCGTCTGACGCGTTGGTCGTCGTCACCACAGAATATATGGAGACTCCCGTGATCGGCTGGCGGTCGATGGTGAAAGTGCGATAAGATAACGCTCTTCCTTCGCTATTCAACTCGATCAAAAAACTTGCCCCAGATCTATCGGCTATATTTTGACCTAGCACCTGACCGTTTGTTAGCGTATAAGCGGTAGTGTTGAGGAGTTGATCTTTGTTATAAAATTGATTGGTCACACTATAATAGTTCGCACTGATTTTTCTTTCGAATACATCTGGATCCGTCCAATATACACGCACGTTTTTGTTGGTATATCCGCCCGAACCGATAGCCTTGCCGTCAACGCCATTTTCATACTCTACGACATTCACGTTCACCGTATCTGTTCCGTATTGGAAAGCAAACACTTGATAGTAATCGTAGTTCACTGCCTGTTCACTAGAAAATCCATTGACGTCCACCTTTATAAACACAAGGTAATATCCTGTGGAACTGAACGAAGTTTGATTCGAATATACTGAATAGCCATTAAGAGAGTCGTCTAGCAAAATCTCGCTAGTAAACTTGACTTTGCTAAAATAGTAGAAACTTTGATTGGCAGTATATGTATCATTTGAACTCAGCCATAGCGAGCCTTGATTTGTCTTTTCATAATTAATGCCTGCGATAATGTCCGAGACAGCATTTACATCCAATTTGTATATCCCACTATCAGAAATTACATTGTTAGACAGGATCCTACCAACAGTTGCACTGCTCGCTGTCATATCTTGATTCAGGTTGGCGTCCTGACTGGTGAGCACACTGCCGACCTGTGCATTTGAAGATGTGTCCAAACTATACACCACCCCCAAAGAAGAAATGGATGGTTCGCTGTCCCTTAGATATCCGTTAGGTACGATCAGATCGACTAGATCTGCACTATTTTTCGACAAAGTGAGATATCTCATCTGTGCTTCTTCATAGTTTGCCTTTGAATATTTCAACTCAAAGCCCGTGATCACAAGCGACTGATTTGATATAGTCAAATTCATATTTGGAGCACTGCCAGCGTTGTATCCAGAGTATAGATAACTGAATGAAAAGTCGTAGTTGCCCATCTCTGTCAAGAGAATGACTGCAATATTATTCTCACTATCTGAATTGTAGTTTGAAAGTGAATATGTGACATATCTTGTGCCTGTAGAATTCGTGATAGTCAAAACTAAATTGGCAGTCTCTCCGCCCAAATTGGAATTCGTGACATAAGCGTAATCATAGGTGGTCACCTTACCATTTGCCGTCAAAGTGTATTGCATTTTGTATTTCGTATAATCATAGATAAGCGTAGGATAGTTCGTAGAAGATCTGCCCAAATAATATCTGTACGCCCCACCTGAGTCTGCATTAAAAGTGGTGTTGTATAGATTCAGGGTCGGAGCAGAACTATATGTATACGTGCCTCCAAAACTGATATCGTTCGAATATGAACTTTCATATAGAATATAAAATTCAAATGTCTGATTGTAGGTGGTGTCGTTGTATCTATAGGTAATGTTGAACTGATAGAATCCCTCATTGCCTTCTACCTGAGGAATGATGTAGACAAAATCTTGATATGTATTGTTATCATACTGCCTCACGCCTGGCAAATTGGTTATCAGACTACCGTTTCTATACGCGATGATATTGATATATTGAATGTTGGCGCCACTGTCCTCGTCCGCTTTGATGATGGCACCCGCATCGTATACGTATTGCCCGAACGAGAGCATCACAGCCTCTGCCATACTTTGCACGCTGTATCCAGTGTCTGTTTGGATATATGAAGAATAGTCGCTATTCGAGTAATAGGTCTGACCATCTACGATCGTTTCATCGTTGTTTAGCATAACGAATTCACCATTGCCTATTACATATTTTTCATTGCCCGAATTCGCAATGTCTAGATAGTAATATGGATTGTTACCCCTTGATAGCATAGTTTCAGTCGTCTCGACTCCCGCACTATCTGTATATAGCGGGGTAGAAAACACATCCTGAGAATATTGATCAGCGGTGGATATCACAGCCACTTTTTCCGCTGACAAAATTAGATTATTCGAATCAACCGCACTGAAAGTCTCATTGCCGATTGTGGTCACCGCATATATCTTTTCACCATTCTCTCTATTCCTTAGTCCGACAAAAACTATAGCCGTGACGATCGCGACTAATAGAATGGCTAATCTATAAATAACTATTTTCTTCCCCTTCAAAATGCTTCCCCTTTTTATTTTCCCGAGTTTAGAGAAAATTATTTAATTTAATTAAATAAATAATTTATTTAATTTAGAATAAGTATATCATAATAAAAAATAAATTACAAACAAAATTTTATATTAATCATAATATTTATTATTGCCCAAAATTAAATTAGATTAAAATATGCTATAGAGTGACATTTATTTCATTTCGTCTAATCTTAAATTATTGTTTATGAAAATAATGCCGTCCCACCTTTATTAAAAATAAATTTGTATAGCAACAAAATATGAAATTAATATTGATAATTTTTATTCAATTAAAATCTATTTATATAGAAAATTTGAATTGATATCACATACCTTTATCATTGAATAAAACAAATAGGAAAATAAATTGATAATAGATATAATTTAATTTTTTAATATCAAAAATTTATAATATTTTTTGAATTAATTTATTTGGAATATTTCAAATTGAAGTAAATTATTTTTATGAATTTATTAAAAATTTAAAAAATATATAAAAAATTATTAAAAATTCATTAAAATTAATAAAAAATACACGATTTTTTCATATTTTCCGTGTATTTTTTAATTTTTAATATTTTTAAATTAATTTTTGCACGCCGTTAGTCATCACTAGTTTCATAGTCTTAACTATCTGATTTTGATTCGCATCAATATAGTAAAAGTACATACCATCTATTCTTTCTACCATAAATTCATAAGCAGATACCTCGCGTCCGCTATCGAGACGAATCACAGTTTTGCTCACTTTCAACACGTTATAGTCAAATCCCAGCAAACTTTCCGCATCTGAGGTGTCCACCACAAATTCTAGATTGCGTTCTACGTGGTTCAATGCATAATTCACGGCCTCAAAACCGATCACTTCAAGACCAGTCAAATCAACTTTCACCTTCACCAGATCTGGATACATTATTACGTCTCGGATGACAGGTGCTAGATTGATATATGCAACATTGTCGTGCACCTCAAGCCACACCGAATCCATACTCTCAAATCCTATATTATTGGCGAAAGTTTTTGCCAGTTCCATTGCCTGCTCATTTTTCATTATCGGATCTCCCGTTTCGGCATATCCGGATAATGTGATCAGTAGTCCACCCCGCTTGCTGACTTGAGCATAAAAAGTCTTCTTGCCAATCGTCACGTTGAAATCAAATGTTGCGATATCTCCATTGGTCTCTTTGTCAAACTCGACTTTCACATCCGACCTATTTTTGTACACTGTATTTTTCAAATAATCATAGGCTTCGTCCTTTCCAATTTCGTTTTCGCTCAAGCCCTTTACCTCTGTAGTTTCAAGTGCAGTAGAAAACGGTCCATCGAAAATCATCGCAGGATAATCTATGCTATCCGAAGTGAGATCTCCAAGACCTGCAGAGAGTTCGTTCATACCCGTATCGTCAAAGATAGACGAATCTACAAAATTGAATCCCGAATCATACATACTGGCATTTTGGCTGTTCAAATTTTCTTTGATTTTGCCTAAGACTAGACCGATTTCATCGAAAACGAGTTCCTCATCTTGAGTGAGCGATTCTCCTCTATAAAGCGTGTTTGAATACGCCTCACACAAACCGTTCACTTGATTGAAAAATTTGGTCGCACTAGAGGCATTCTCCTCATTGATAGGTAGCACGCTGAGTCCAGATAAAATGTAGTTGCAATCCAGCATCATATCCTGGAGCGAATTTAGTTTCGCCTGATTCGTCGTGAGAGTAGAATATTTGGCAACGTCTACTGCGAGATTGTTCACATTGTCCACCATTGAATAATAACTAGATGTATACACTCCCTCCAAAACATTGGCGTTTTGTTTGCCCGAAGTGTACACTTGATAATAAGCAATCAAGACGCAGGTTAAAATGATCAATAGTGATACTATCACAACAATCAGCCAAGGAATGAGTTTTTGTGCACGACTCTTTTTCTTGAGAATTTCACTCTGTTTCTTGTTTGATTCTGTTTGATTTTTTTCTTCTTCAAAATCAACACTTGTTATATTGTTATTTCTCATACATTCTCCTTTTAAACTGCAAATATATGATTGCCTATCTGCGTCACATAAGTAGTTGTCCATATCCAACTGCTAGTGGCAGTTTGAGGATTGTAATAATATACGGAGCCATAGGTTGGATCCCAGCCATTCAGAGCATCATCTGCAGCCTGATACGCCGTTGCATTTGGCTCAAGATTGATCTGCCCATCATTCACAGCAGTGAAAGCCCAAGGTTGATATATCACTCCCGCAATTGTGTTTGGGAATCTACTGTCCTCTACTCTATTCAATACCACCGCACCGATTGCCACCTGTCCAGTATAACTTTCTCCACGTGCTTCAGCATAAATAACTTTTGCTAGCAAATATCTATCATTACTATTATAACTAGACGAACTCGATCCGCCAGACAAACTTATGCCCATCTTTGCAGCAGTGAGCGGTCCGACAATGCCGTCTTGAGTCAATCCGTACTTCTTTTGAAATCTCTTGACCGCACTGATAGTGAGCGGTCCATTGATTCCATCTACATTTCCAGTATAATATCCCCATTTTTTTAGTCTCGTCTGCACTTCAGTGATGTCGGCAGTGGCAGAATCTACCGAGTCAATTCGCGCGATTGTCGTCTCTGCTTTTTCTTCATTCACTCCTTGTATCGCGCTCACGCTACCCACAATGGCAAATGTCAAAGAGAGCATTACGAGCAATACTACTAACAATTTTTTCATCCATCCTCCTTAATCGAAGAGATTTTTGAACCATTCTACGATCTTCGATTTATACTTAATTTGGATAGAGTTTTCAAAATTATTCACAAAACACAAAGGTGGATACATCACACACCACCAATTGTCTCCTTCAGCCTCACCGAGTTCTACAATAACTGCGTCATAATAGCCAGATTCAAGAGTGGTGTTTGAGTAAGTTCGCGTAGGGAAATATTCGTTGTCAATTTTCACATTGACAGAATAGTCAAAGCCACTCTCGATCAAAATTTCAGAGCAGATATCCTCCATCCTATCCGACAGCGCACGAGCCGTCTCGATCGCCTCCTCTTTGCTAGATAGCGTGCTAAAATATGGAGTCAAAAACTCGACCAAACTATCCTTGATTTTATATTTCACATTTTGATCGACAGTGCTATTGCTATTGGCGCGAATATGTAGACGCAGGTAGTCATACTCTTTGTTTTCAGGGAGGAATAGTGCTATGGCAACCACTACCACAATCATAATGATGATAATCAAAAATTTATTTTTCATATTTTTGATTTTTGGCATTTTGAAAGCAAAAATACGCACAATTTATGCGTATTTTGTGATATTTTTATAAATTTTAAATTTTAATTTGGATTTGCTCTCCCCGAACTGTTGAACAAAGCATTCCAAGTATTAGGTCCCACTATTCCATCTACCGACAGAGAATTTTCACTCTGAAAGGCACGCACTGCCCGCTCGGTCTCTGGACCAAAAATCCCGTCTAGATCCGTGATAGGATATAAGTAGGACAACAATAATTTTTGCATAAATAGCACGCTACTATTCCTGCTACCATTTCGTAAAACGGTCGCACCTGGATTTATATTCAAAAGAGCGTTCCAAGTGTTTGGTCCAACTATTCCATCCGCTGTCAGATTGTTGTTGCGTTGGAAATTCAATACCGCCTGATACGTGTTCCCTCCGAATATCCCATCAGGAGATAGATCGTAGCCATATTCATTCAAAAGATATTGCAAAATCTTCACGAAATTTCCACTATCTCCCTGCCTTATTAGAGGATAATTATTCAGTTCTCGTGCGACATACGGCACTCCTAAAAATTCGCAAACACCCTGAGTCACACTTTCGGCTACGTTTTGAACAAAGATAGGATTCAGCATCAATTTTGCTTCCTCAAAATTCGTCATAAAGCCAGACTCTATCAAAGTAGATGGGCAATTCACATTTGACAATATACCTATTGAAATTGTGCCCACAAACCTTGCTCGAGTATTCAGATTTTGGCTAAGTTTTTCAAACACCTCTTCACTCAATTGCCTACTTTCGGTCGAATACGGATTGTACGGACTATAATACACTTCAAAGCCAGATGCAGAATTGAAACTATTGCCCGTGCCGAACGCATTATACGCAAACGTCACGACAAGACTGACTCGCGCTCTATTCGCTCGCACCACACGAGTTGAGACGGAAATGTCCTGCTCTTCTGGATGAATATCATACACATTGAATCCACACCTCAAGCACGCCATAATAAAATCATATTTTGCTTGACGATTGAATTCATTTTCGTAAAAACTCCTGCCTATATACGGCATAATCGGAGTGCGTTTGCCCACTGTAGGCGGATTAATTCCGTGCTCATCATTTGCACCAATCAAAAAATTGCTTGCTATTGCCATTTTCACCTCATAAGTTTTTATGCTATAAGAATTTTATTTGTCAACAGTTCTAAGCAATTAATTTATTTTTAATATTCAGATAAGATCCATATTTTAATTGTAACTCAAAGATTTTATAAAATTATATAATTATTAATTAATATTTTAAAATTGTTTTATTTAATTTTTTAATCTAAAAATTTTTTTATTTATAAATTTGAATATTTTATTTACATTATTAAAACTTTAATTAATATTTTTAATATTTTATTGAGATTATTTTAAGTTTAATTTATATTTTTAGATATTTTATTATTTATTAAAATATTTTTATTATAATAGTGAAATTATATAAAACAATTAAAATATACAAAAAAGTATAATATCGATAAGTCAAATATATGAATTTTATATTCAACTTAAAATTAATAGTATTTTTGAAAATAAAATATATTTACAAATTCTTTGAAAGGTATTTAATAAAATTAATCAAAAAAATAAAAAAATCTATAATAAATATCAAAAAAATATGATTTTATTATAAATTTTATGAAATTATTGAATTTTTTAATTTATTTAATTTTATATAAATTATTAATTAAATTTTTTTAAATTTGGAATATTTAATTTGATGATTTTTCATCCAAATAGGTAGCCTCTAGATCGGATACGTGAATTAGCAACGCTATAGGGAAACGCGAATACGCTTCAGATAGATCACTACCCATCTGCGCCCGAATGTCAAATCCTCCCATGTGCCAATTGATCGCCATCGCCTCCTCGCGATTGAGACGCATAAAACCGCTGATTATATACACGGACTTTTCCCCGTGACCATAAGGTAAAGTATTGTTATAGGCAAAATATGGCACTTGCACCCACTGACCATCCACCTTTTGATTCCTATAATCTTGCGTGTATGTATTGATTTTGCACACGTCGTGCAAAAGAGCGATTATCGCAATGCTTTCATCCGAGATCCTCTCTTTGTAATTTTCGCCAAATTCAGATATGATGTTCTTTTTGAATCTATGATATACATTTAGCGAATGTTGACACAGTCCGCCTATGTATGCAGAATGTCTTTTGCCTGACGCTGGAGACGTGAAAAAGTTGCTCGAATTGATAAGATAATCTAGCAATTTATCCGATCCCTCTCGCTTGATATTTTCATTATAAATTTTGATAAACTCCGCTTTGGTCTCTTCTACTGTCTTTTCCATACCTCTCCTTTTTTTGTTTTTTTATGATTCAAACTGATTATAAAATTTTAAAATTCAACCTCTCTCGCACTTTAGATCAAAATTATTTGATCTTCACTTTCATTTTTGATGCGTGAAACTGAGTATATGTAGAATTTTTCAATATAAATTTACCTCTCTAATTTAGATATCTAAAGTTATTTTTTTATTTCCCTTATTTTTTATATTCACGCGCCCTATATGATGTATGCAAATATTGCTCTGCTTTTTCGCTCAGTGGGGATATCAAAAATTCTTTGTACAGTGCCTGTATCTTTGGATTTTCGAAACTTGATTTGATATCCATCTTTGCATCCTGATCGTACAATCCTTTGGCACGCGCGACCACTCGCTCGTCAGGATTGTTCGACTTTGGCTGACCGCCACCACCGACACAACCGTTTGGACAAGCCATCACTTCTATCATATCATAATTTTTGCTCTTGAGTCTATTCAATACATCGCGTGCCTGCATAGTGCCGAATATTACACACAATTTGATCTCTTTCCCTAGCAAATTCACTGATGCAGTCTTCACGTCTTTGTATCCACGCAATTTCTTGAATTGCAATAGATCGCTCGGTGGATTTTCTCCTGTCGTGAAATAGTACGCCGTGCGTACCGCCGCCTCCATCACTCCACCGCTCGCACCGAAGATCACTCCCGCTCCGCTCCCTGTAGGGAAATGAGAGTCGAACGGCTCATCTTTTAGGGTGCTAAATTTTATTTTATTGCGTTTTGCTAGTCTGCCAACCTCACGAACGGACACGACAAAATTCGTATCTTTCCCGTAATATGAACGCAGTTCTTCACGTTCGGCTTCAAATTTTTTGGCAACACACGGTGTCATTGCCACCACCACCAAATCGCTAGGATCAATTTTGATAGATTTGGCAAAATAGTTTTTTATTACGCTAGACATCATCCCTATCGGGCTACGGCAGGTGGACAAGTTCGGGATATATTGTGGATAAAACGTCTCCACGAATTTCACCCACGCAGGACAGCAACTGGTGAACTGCGGTAGAGTTTTCCCATTCTTTATTCTATCGATAAGTTCGCTCGCCTCTTCCATAATCGTGAGGTCAGCACCGAAGGTCACGTCAAAGACATAATCCACACCCAAGCGTTTTAGTAGTGACACCATTTTGCCTGCCACGAATTCGCCAGCAGGCAAGTCAAACATCTCGCCCAAAGACACCCTCACTGACGGACTAGTGATCACCGCCACCTTTTTCTTGGGATCATTGATTGCGGTCATCAGCGCGTCCGTGCTATCCACCTCAGTAATCGAATCCACTGGGCAAACGTTGGCGCATTGTCCACAATTTATGCACACGATATCTTCGCTATCGTACTTCCAATATCCTGCCACACCCATTTTCTTTTTGCACACATCTTTGCACTTTCCGCACAAAACGCACTTCCTCTCATTCCTTTTAATGCTAGGATTGTTGTGGCTGATCGGCACTCTTATCTCGCTGTATTTATCCATAATTTCCTCCAATGTATTTAATGTTTTTGTTTTGCTTTGTGTCGAGTTTTCTAATTTTCTATTTTCAAGTGTTTCTATCTATAATTAATCTATATTTTAATTTTGCTCTCAAATTAAACTTTACTTTTAGGTATTTCAGTCTACGACTGATCTTTTTTAATTTCGCTCTAAATTTGCACTTTACTTTCAAGTGATTTGCACTCAAATTTATCTATATTCGAAAGTGTTTCTGTACCAAATTCAACTACGCTTCAATGTATTTCAACCTCAAATAAACTGTGTTTCAATGCTTTTGGCTCAAATTGGACTTTATTATCACCTCAAATTGATTTCAAAGTTTTTAAAAAGTTTCGTGCTTCAACGCTAAAAACAACTATTTTTCTACCAGTGGTTTGATGGGTCTGTTTTCCTTCAGATCTTTCACACTCGTCACGAAATCGGCGACCTCAGGTAACTTCATATAAAAGGTCTTGGCATTCTTAGGTCGGGTGTACAAAGACACATTGTATTCCCTTTTCAAGCGATCTTTCAATTCAAACACTTCAATAATATCGTCATCATCGTCATATATCAATGCCAAATTTTGCCTAATATTGAGATCATTTTCCCTATCTTTCAAAAGTAGACAGATCGGCTCAAATCCTAGACTTATTCCCACGACAGGAGAAGGATTGCCAGAAAACTTTTCCACCATTTTGTCATATCTACCGCCACCGCCGATCGCGCCAGAGAATCCATCTGTGTACAATTCGTAAACAGTCCCCGTGTAATAGCCCTGCCCGCGCACAATTGATATATCATATTTTATCGTAAAACGGTTTTTGGTTAGACGAGTGAGCGTGTCGATGAGATAGTTCATTCTCTCAATTTTTTCGCGACAAGCGCCGTATTTTTCGGTTGCCAATAAGCCTTTATCCACAACATCATTCACTATATCCACAAGTTTATTTATCTTTTCGGTAGCAAAACCCTTTTCAATGAGTTCCATCATAACGCCCGTGATTGAAATTTTGTCAATCTTATCTAGCGTGACGCACACCGTACCTATTTCGCCATCTTCAAAACCAGCAAAACGCACCAACTGATTCAAAATCTCTCTATCGTTGATCCTCAAAATAAGATTTTCAAATCCTAAACGCTCTAAGGTGTCAAAACAAGTCTTGATCAACTCCAATTCTGCGTTGATACTGCTATCACCGAACACATCTATATCGCATTGTGTAAATTGACGATTCCTGCCTCTCTGCGGTCGTTCTGCACGAAATGCAGGTCCGATTTGAATAGTTTTGAATGGTGTAGGCAATTTTTCCCTATTGTTTGAATACATCCTTGCCAGCGGGACAGTGAGATCGTATCTGAGCCCCTCCTCAGTGATTTCGTCAATGGTCAGATTTTCCTTCGTCAAATCCAGTTTTTCTCCACGCTTGATCGTTTTGAACATCAAACGCAAATTGTCCCCACCCTCACTGCTATTCAAAAAATCAAGACTTTCCAAAATAGGAGTATCTATCAGATTGTATCCGTTTTCTTGATATGAATTGAGGATAGTCGCTCTCACATATTCGCGTAGGCGTGCCTCTTTTGGCAAATAATCATACGTTCCTCGAATTGGATTAAAGTTTTTCATACAATCTCCTAAGCAAAAAAAATACTTGCTATCTAGCAAGTATTATAACGGAAAATCATATCAAATGTCAATCGTTTGAAATCTTAACTTCTCCACAAAGGATATCATTATACGAATATGTGTTGATAGACTCGAGTTCTAGCGAACAAGATTTCACCGTGAAAACACTAGAATACACATCCTCAATGCGCGCTCGATACGCACTGATTTTTCTACGCCCGCGATTGATATATAGATTCACCTCTTTTCCCTTGAGATCCATAATTTTTTTCTTAATATTTTCGATGGTGTTAGGCATTTTCTTCATAGTTCACCCCTAAATATGTTTTACTAATGGCTCCTTTTTACACACCATCGACAAAATAAGTCAAAAGAATTAGTCGTCGTCCTTGTCATCCTTGTCGTCATCTTCGTCGTCATCATCGTCATCATCTTCGTCGTCATCGTCATCATCATCGTCTTCGTCATCGTCCAAAATGTCTAAGTCAAAATCTTCGTCTTCATCATCCGAATCTAGATCCTTATCCAAATCTTCTGCGAAATCAAAGTCATCCACCATTCCAGAGGTGTCTTCCATCTCGTCATTATCATAATCGTCCGTATCTTCGTCTTCGTCCTCGTCGTCGTCTTCGTCGTCATCATCGGCAATATATTTGTGCCAATCTGCCACTTCTTTGTCCTCAGCGTCTTCGCTAGGTTCGATGCCCAACTCCTGCTTGCAACTGTCGCATATCTCTTGGTCACTTTGCACAAAATTGATTTTGCAAATTGGGCAAAGTTCCAAATCTCCGATATCATCCTCGCTAGATTTGATAAGTTTCATTTCTTTTTTGCAGACATTGCAGTATTGATCAGATTTCTTGATGTAGTTCAATTCACAACGTGGACATAGTATCCAAACAGGTTTTGTAGATTTTCCCATAAACACTCTCCTTATAATTTGCTTAGTATATTATAATTATTGAAAATTTATTTGTCTACTGAATTTGAAAAATAATCCAAAATTATTTCAAAAATTTGTCGACAATTAATTATTCCGCCTTTAAATACAGCAAATAATCCACAAATTCCTTAAATATTCCAAAAAACGCGTCAAAAAAAAGAACGTATCTCCTGATAAATTCTTTCCTTCGTGATTACGCTCCTTCGATAAGCATTTTGTCTGCCACCAGTGCGATGAATTCGCCATTGGTTGGCTTTTCGTTGCTCGAATAGACTTTGATACCAAATAGGTTGTTTATGTTTTCTATTTTTCCACGATTCCAAGCGACTTCGATTGCGTGACGTATTGCTCGCTCGACCTTTGAGGCGCTGGTGTCATACTTTTCGGCTATGGTTGGATATAATTTTTTCGTGATAGAATTGATAATTTCAGGATTCGCTATAGCAAGTTTGATCGCCTCTCGCAAGAATTGATATCCCTTGATGTGTGCAGGAATTCCTACTGTGATAAATATATTTGTGATCTTCTCTTCAATCTGATTCGGCGTCTTTGCGTTGAAGAAAACTTTTGTTTGGCTGGTATCTGGTTTCAATAGATCTTCTATCCTGTCCTTCAGCGTCTCGATGTCGAATGGTTTGATGCAATAGTATTTCGCTCCGCTAGATATTGCTTTGTTGATGAATCCATCTATTGACAAAGCGGAATGTACAATTATCTTGGTATTGATCGATTTTCGTATTGACTCCAACACCTTGAATCCGTCGCATTTTTGCAAAACTATGTCCATCACCACGATGTCAGGAATGTATCGATTGATAAGGTCTATCAACTCTTCGCCATCTGATGTGCAAGCCAAAACTTCATATCGTTCTGATGTGAAATTTCTTTTCATTTCATCTAAAGTATTTTGATCTTCGTCTGCGAGTATGAGTGTAATTTTTTTCATATTTTCCCCCTTATTTTTTTGCGTGTTCTACACGTAAATATAATAGCAAAAAATGCCTATTTTTACTAAAAGAAAAAGTTACTAATTTGCTTATATTTAGCAATTTTAGAGGTATAAAAAACTAAATTGTCGAAAACAATTCAAGCCTTTGAATAATTTAAAATAATATAGTGAAATTTACGATTTTCAGCATAAAAACAAGTTCTTATCTCGAATTTTTGCTATTCATAATTTTAGTGTCAAATGGGAAATAGGATATTTTTTATTTTGAATTTAGTCATATTTTGAAAACGGATATTATACATTATATAGAGGAGGTCCAAATGGAAGAAAATCAAGACGCCATCAAAATCACTTATGCAAAAAATTTATCAAAAGTAAATTTCAACTCCACCATAAACGTAAATATAGATTCCAATGTCAATATCAAGACAATCCTTGATATTGATAGTTATATCTATGACAAAAAGGTCGAATCGGGCAACGGAAAAGCGGTGGTGAGCGGAAAATTGGGGGTGAAGGTCCTATATATTGACACAGACAATATCACAAACACGATCACCGATTCTCAATCTTTTAGCGAAAACATTGCAGACTCATCTATCACGAGCGACTGCATCATCAATCTAGATAATGTTTCAATATTAAACAATGTGCTGTCATCTGACAGTCAGTTGAAGATAAACTGCGAAGTGAGTTTCTCTCCAATGATATATCTAAACATTGGAATAGCGAACAAGTCCAGCAGTTTCGACAATCTCATCACGAAAAAAAGTGAGATCAGCACCAGCACAATTTCCGGAAAGGTGAATACCAGTTTTGAATATACTACGAATTTTGAGACGCGTGACAATATCACCAAAATTTTATGCTACAACGCATACTTTGCCCCGTCATCCACTCTGGCAAGCGAGGGTGGTGCGATCGTCGAAGGAAAGTTATTTTCGAAACTGATCTACGAGACGCAAGATGGAGAAAATAGCAAAATCAAAGAACTTAGTGACATTTTCAATATCAAGACAGATGTCAATCTACCTTTCGTCGAGCAGGACTCCACTTTGGATCTATCGTTTGAGGTCAACAAATCTCTCACCAATCTATCTACAGATTTCGAAGAGGGCAACAGTATTGTGACCATCACGCATAATATTGATGTGTGTGGCATAGCAATCAAAAGCATTTCTATTGACGTTGTGGACGATCTCTATAGCACGGAAAACGAGGTCGAATTGACTACGACCAAGCGTGACTACAACAAAAATATCCAAACCAAATCCATCTCTGACAATATCAATGGAGAAATCAGTCTGACGAACAAAGAGCCAGCCATAGACGAAATTGTCTCGAACTGCAATATCAACGCAGAGATCACGAATAGTTATATAAAAGATGGCAATTTGATTTTGGAAGGAATCATCTCTTCGCACCTAATATACATTGATGAAAACAAAGAATATTCACACAAACATCTTGAATTGCCGTTCGTTTTGAACACGAAAATTGAATTGGACCACATAGACTGCCTGCACTCGCAAATCTGCGTCTCTGACTGCAAGACAAAAGTGAAACGTGGCACAATAATCGAACTTGACTACAATGTCTTGGTATGTCTACATATCTATCAAAAGGACAGTCGAGAAATAATCGACAATTTCACACTAGGCAAAGCATTGGACTTCTCTAGTTATGATTACCAGATTTTCCTAGCAAAGCCGAATGAAAGTTTGTGGAATCTTTGCAAACGAATCAAAATTTCTCCAGAGGACATCAGCAAATACAACAAGGACTTACCTTTGGTACTGAATGGTGGAGAAAAAGTGATCATCAAAAGATAATACAAAATAGAATGAACACTTCTCATTGATGTGCGTCCCAATCTTGCTAGGTAGTGCTATCAATTTGGCAAATTTGAGCATAGATTTTAGGCGAAATTCAATGAAAAATATTATATAAAAAAGCAGTAATTAAATTACTGCTTTTTGAATGGATGTAGGCGCGTATTCCTCCCACATCGATTCAAGCGTCTCATAAGTTTGTTATGAGTAATCCCCCAAACTAATGAGGTGACATCCGCTCGTCGGTCATCGCACGAAATCTACCGACCTCTCCATTAATACTATTATTATATACTGAAAATTAAAAAGTCAACAATATTTGAAAAAGTAGTAAAGGTGTTTTTTATTCAATCAGATTCAAAACTGCATTTGAGATCTTTTACTAGCGATTAATTTTTAAAAACTTCGCATTCTTTGTCTAGAGTATACGAAGAACTGAGAGCATTGAATTAAAAGCATCTCACAACTTGTCTAACCTATATAGACGGAGAGGCGTTCGTTGAAAACATATTGAAAAGTGTGAACTGCGATACGATGGACTCCTGCGAAAACTCATATAGTCCAATTCTTCTTTTCCTCAATTCGCCTATTCTTTTCAGATATCCTTATGAAAGATTATGATCGCCATTTTGAAATAAACAGTAGGCAACTATATTGGCAACTAGTTTTTATGTATATGTCATATAAAGTGCAAAAATCGAAAGACTTATCTAATGATTGAACAATAAACTCATACATAGAATCAAATCTGCTAATTAGTTTTCAATAAATTTTTTAATATGTGACATATATCGGCTGAAATAATTAAAATATAGTTTAAAATTAAAATATAGGAGAAAATTATGAATTACCAAATTAATAAATCAAAGATTTTTCTTAGACTAGAAGAATACGAATTGACGATTGATAGTCTATCAAAATTGTCGAAAATATCTGTCACTTATCTTATCAAGATGCTTGCAGGAAAGACAAAAAAATTGCTTCCATTCCTAACTGTTGCTAAAATCCTAGATCTATCACTTAATGAAATAATAATTTATACTTAAAACAGTGTTTATTAAAAATCTGCCAAACCTACCAAAAAATCAATTGACACATTAAAATATTTTGCCAACTCTATAAAATATTCAATGAAAGGTGTGCGTTCACCTGATTCCCATTTAGCAATAGTAGCCTGCTGTACCCCCATTGCTTCACCTAATTCTGTTTGAGTCAACTTTTTATCTTTTCTTAATGCCCTAAGCCTTTTAGGAAATTCTGTCATAATATACTCCTTTCTTTAAATATTTTAAGAAAAAATATGTAAATTAGTTGACAAATGTCATCCTGCTATAATATAAATAATACAGGCGAGGTATTTTGTATCAACCATTATCTTAATACAATGAAAAAAGTCTTTTTATGCACATTTTTTTTAGATACGAAATATTATTGCTTGAAAAAAGACACGTTTGATCAACGTTGTCTTTTTTTTGTATTTTCTTTGAATTTTTGAAAAATCGAAATAAACAGTGGATATTAGATAAAAATTACAAATAGAGTGCTTCCGTGATTTTCTCGCTGATATATTCACCCGCTTTATCAAGTGGAATACGTCCGTTGACTATATCGTTCACCGCTTCACAAATCGGCATTCTCAATTGCTGTTGTTCGCTAACACGTGCGTTGAATTGATCTTTTTTCAGTATCAAGGCATCACTAGTCTTGATTCCCTCCACTGTGCAAGGGATCACTTTCTCGCGAATTTTATCATTGTCTAATGCTAATTCTTTCACAATCTCTCTACCATAGGTGAGGTTTTTGCTATTATGATCAAATAACGTGGCTTGGAAGTCACCCAAAAATGCCAACCCAGACGCGCTTTCCCTATCTCCGCCAAGTGCGTCAATGAACATACCCAACTCTTTCACGCTAGCAGGCATAAGCGGACCTTTTTTCTGCTCAAAGCCACATCCCTCAAGTATCCCTGCCGCTATTCCAATTACGTTTTTTGCGGCAGCACCATACTCTGTGCCGATTATGTCATTGGAATGCGTAATGTCTATCACTTTCCTGCGAGTGAAAATTTTGGTGAGTCTTTTCGCGTACTGCTCACGGTAGGCACTGATTATCATATTCGTAGGTTGCCCTGCGAAAATCGACTGCACGTGGCCAGGACCCACCCAAACGGCGATGTTGTCTTTCTTCACCCCGTTGTCCAAAAGTATTTCACTGAGCCGTCTACCAGTCGTTGCCTCCACTCCTTTCATAGCGACCACATAATGTTTGTTTTCATAACCTTTGATCTTGCTGACATTTTTCATCAAACTATCTAGTGCCTGACTGAGAATAGATATGATGATAATGTTGCTGTGCCTCAACGCACGCTCAAGGTCGTGAGTGAAATTCACATTTTCTGATAGTTCCACAAATTTATTCTTTCGCGTCAAAAATAGTGGATTTTCTTTCTCTTCAATTCTCTCCCAAACTAGCACGTCATAATTTAACTTGTCCATACAAAAGGCAATGTTGCTTGCCCATCTACCTGCACCTAAAATACTAATCTTCATCATCTTCATCCTTTTCATTCGAATTTTCTTTGTCTAATGGCTTGGTGATAGGGAAGAGGATCGTCTCCCTAATATTTTCCAAATCTAACAAGTGGTAGATAAATATATCTATTCCGAATCCTATGCCCGAAATTGGCGGGAAGCCGTGCTCCATAGCCAAGATGTATTCTTTGTCATAATCCATTGCCTCCGCATCTCCGCGCTGTTTTGCTCGTGCTTGTTCTTCGAAATTTCGCTTTTGTTGGATAGGATTTACCAACTCGCTATACCCTTTCACCATTTCTTGACCATCGATCACGAGTTGGAACATCTCAATGATACGATCATCACCATCGCTATATCTTGCCAGCGGAACGACATTTGGATAATTGTATAATATGGTAGGTTCCACAATATTTGGTCTAATTTTGCGTTTGTAAACTAGGTCAATCAGTCCTCCTACTGTGAATTGATCTGCCATTTCGAATTCTTCTAGCAATTTTTTCTTGCGGATTAAATTCTTGAATTCGTCTACGTCTGTGATATCCAAAACATTGGAACCTACTATCTCATTGACCTTAGCCAAGAAATCTATTCTAGGGAACTCATTAGGCAGTTTGATCACTCTGCCATTCGCCGTGAATTCGTACTTTCCGAACACAAATTTGCACACTTCTCTAAACATTTCGGTATAAAATTTGATACTATCTTCGAAATCCCAATACGCAGCATAACTCTCTAGCATAGTGAACTCTTGAAGTTTATCTACTGAGATACCTTCGTTCCTGAAATCTTTGGCAAATTCATATATTTTATCGAAACCACAGGCTATAACACGCTTGTGGAAAGTCTCTGGTGAGATCCTTAGATTCATATCCAAGTCAAGTGCATTATGGTGCGTCCTAAATGGACGAGCGAGTGCTCCACCCACAGCATTCTGAAGAATAGGAGTTTCGATTTCTAAAAAGCCGTGCTGGTTGTAAAACTCGCGAATAAATTGCATCACTTTGAAACGTACGAGTACGGCAAGTCTACTCTTTTCGTTTGAGATTATGTCCAGATATCGCTGACGATATCGTGCCTCTGTGTCTGTCAAGCCGTGAAATTTCTCTGGTAATCCACGAAGTGCTTTGGATAGCAATTCAAATTTTTCCACCTGTACAGTCAACTCTCCCGTCTGTGTGCGGATGAGTTCGCCTTCCACTCCTACGAAATCTCCTATATCGCAAAACTCTTTGAATTTCTTGAGTTGCTCCTCTCCCACAATGTTTTGAGACAAACTAATCTGCACGCTAGTCCTGATCGGCAGAGTGAAATCTATTTCAAAATTGTCCCCAATGGCATATAGGCGCGCAAAAATCAGTTTGCCAAAAGTGCGCTTGAATGTCATACGTCCTGCGATGCTCACACGCGTGCCTAATTCATATTTTTCAAGATCGTGGATTTCGTGCGTTTTATGATACTTCGCTTTATACGCCTTTTCTCCCATCTGTTCCAATTTATTTACTTTCGCAACTTTTATATCAAATTCATTCAATGTTTCGTTTTCCATACTTTCTCCTACCAAAAGTATAGCAATCAAATTATGTTTTGTCAATTTATAGATTTGACTTTATTAAATTTTTAAACGACTAAACTATAATTAACTATTAGATATGATATCTACTTTATTTTTTTTGATGACGATGAAAAAATTATGCGACATAAACTGACTTTTGTTCTCATATATAATAGTTTTGTCACATCTATAATTTTGCGTTATTAAATCCATAAATTGAGTTTGGGCTTTTTCAATATATCCTACAACCTCAATATCCTTATACTTATATTTTATCGCAGATAGCAAATGATATAGTTCATCATTCAATAATTCTGATATATGAATATATATTTTTTTTAACTGATAATTCTTGATGAGTATACACAAATTTAATAAAATTTCTATGCTTTTATTTTTTAAATACTTGCTATTTTTGATCATCATTACACAACTATTTTCTTCCATTTTTCTCCCATTAAATATAACTATTCTCTCAATTTTCTAACATAGGTAATCATATTTAATCAATTATACCACAATAAATATAATAAGTCACTCAAAAAAGATAAATTGGTGTCATAAACTGCTCAAAAAGGACAATTTGGTATAAATTTCGCTTATAGTTAGTTTAATTATGGTGCAAATTAGACATAAAGTGATATGGACATAAAGTGATATTGAAAAATTTGAGTTATAGTGAAATTATCAAATGTTTTGCATATTTTTTCAAAAGAAAATCGTCACAACGCGAAATAAATATGAGACTATGATACAACTCCTCAATTTGCGAAAACGCTTGAAATGGCAAGATTCAATTGAAAATATCTACACTGCTTGATTTTTGCGACATTGCAAAGATTGCAATTTTTGATATCTTTTATTTGGGCGAAAACTATAATGAGGACAAAGATGTTCTCAGTCCGTACTCCGCACCTTCTACCTACAGCAAAAATACAATAATCAATCTAATGAAAAACTAAAATAAAGACTAATCATTGCACGAAAAAAGAGTTCGCGACCCGCTAGATCAAAATGTAATTGAATGAACAAGATTATATGTTTTTGATCAGCATATAATTTGTGTCAATCAAAGTCAAATTTGTCTACTTTGGGTGCAAACTCTTTTTTCTACCTTTTAAATATAGGTTTTACGACCACGTGCCTTTTCTCGCCTTCACCGGTCGATTCTGTCGTCACGTCATCGCGATTTTGGAGTGTGGTATGCACGATACGTCTATCATAAGCGTTCATTGGATCTAGGTGAATGTTGCGTTCTATCTTCACCGCTTGCTCAGCAGTCTTTTGGGCAAGGTCTATGATTGCTTGATTCCTATTTTGCTTGTAGCCATCCACGTCTAGATACATTCGGATAGGTCCCTCGCTCCTCAGTTTCAAGCCAGACAAAAGCATCTGCAATGCCTGAAGGCTCTCTCCGTGATATCCTATCAACTTTCCGACCTTTTCGCCCTTGATGGAAAATGATATTTCATTCTCTCCAGACTGTGCTTCAACAGTTGCATTTTCGTCTATTTTTCGAACTAGTCCCGATAGAAACTCTATTCCTCTTTTCTCTAAACGTGCGGTGTTGATTATTCTTTTTTTCTTTTCTTTCTCTTCAGTTTCAACTTCATTTGAAGAATCATCTTCTGTATTATATATTGTGACATCCATTTTATCATTTTCAAACTTTAAACTTTTTTGTTCTGTTTCTATAACAGAATTAGGCTCTGTCGTTTCCTCTCCCCAAGTCAACAACACTTTTGCCTTTTTAAACAATCCGCCAGCATCCAAGACTTTGACTTGCACATCCTCGCGCCTAAGTCCACACTCCAAGAGTCCATTCTGGATTGCCAATTCTACACTTTTCCCTGTCGCTTCTATTTGCATAATCTCTCCTATATTTATCTTATTGTCTCTCTATCTATTTTTTGTAGTTCCTACTATACTCCACCACTTCAATATTTCTAGATTTCATCAATATGTCTTTGTCATCTTTGTCTTTGTTCATACGTCTCAACACTAGCGAGATGATCGTAGAGATAATTGCCGTCATCAGTGAGTTTGTGATGATATACAGAGTGAACACTACATTCGATGTCATAGCCAATATCAGCATTGTGATAGGAATCACTGCCATCATAATCTTGTTGGTTAGATTCATTTTCTGACCTTTTGGTGCAAGCAATTTCGCAGATAGCAATTGAGTCAAAAAGGATACTAAGACTGCAAATATTATTATCACGTAATATCCGTTGTTGTCTCTACCATCACCCACGATCGTGGAGGTGATGCTATCGTACCTTGCCTCTGCCAGTTCTCTATCTTCTCCCTCTAGGTTGAAATGATCTGCATAGGCGTCAAAGTCCACAAACTGACTGGTATTCGTATCTGATTTCCAAACGTTCTTGATCCACAGCCAACTATTCTGCTCGCTCAACTCATCATATTTGAGCATAACAGCCTCTTCTATATATTCCTCTTGAGTCAAGTCCGTATCTGTAAGAGTAGCATATTCCGTCTCCGCCTCAATATATGCTTTGTCCAATTCTTGATAGGTCGTATACAATTTTTCATTACCATAGGAACGTATGCTCGAATACAAGGTGAACAATACTATCAGTGAAATTGCCATAGTGACGAGCATCGTGATACACATACCGCCGACATTGACTTTGTATTTCTTATATAACTTATTCGTCTCTTGATTCAATTTCTCGCGATCGTTTTTGTACTTTTCTTGCAACTCATTGATCTCGGGCTGTATCACAGCCATCACACGTGACTGCTTTTGAGTGGACACGCGCTGGAACACGTCCAGCGGACTCAGCACGAGTTTCAAACAGATAGTAAAAACTATGATTGCCCACCCATAGTTGACAATCGTCCTTGCGAAGAAGTCTATAATGATAGTCCAAAGGTCGCTAGCAAGTAGCATACTCACACTATTCAACATTTCCATTTATAATTCCCTGACAAATTTAATTTAACAAAGTCATATCCCGCCTTGTGATTCGGACGGCATCTAAGCAAGCGCTTAATCGTGTACACTGAGCCAATGATTGCTCCAAATTCTATGAAACTATCCACTGCATATCTGCTACACGTGGGGATATAGTGGCAACTGTTTGGAAGAAAATATCTAATGATACACCTATATATCGACATAAGAAATAGGCATATCAAAGTCAATGGATAGGTCACTACATAATAGAATCTAAACATCTATATTTCCTTTTTCTCTGCCTTCAACAGCCCATTTTTTTTCAGGACAGTCAATAGTTCCCTTTCAATATCTGTCGATTTTTTGTCCACAATATTTGCTCTCGGTGTAATCACATAATTTTTGATCGCCAATTTGGATATATTGTGCCTCAATGCCTCGCTAATAATGCGTTTCACTCGACTCCGCACGACAGAATTGCCCACCTGCTTTGATACAGAGATTCCCACCTGAGGATAGGGTCGATATGTCCTGACATAGTGCATCACAAAACTAGGTGCGTGAAGGACTTCGCCCTTTTTGTACACGTAATTAAACTCTTTCCTTTTTTTCAAACGATTAATTCTACTCAACATAAAAACTACAATTGTGACTATTTCGTGTTAGTCAAATCTTTTTTCCCTTTGTTTCTACGTCTTTTAAGAACTTTTCTACCTGACAAAGTCTTCATTCTCGCTCTGAAACCGTGAACTTTGTTGCGTTGTCTTTTCTTTGGTTGATAAGTCTGTTTCATAGTCTCTCCTTTTAATTGTACTAGATTATGATATCAAATTCTTGAACTATTGTCAATAATTACAAAGAAAAAAATCAAATAGCAAATATTCGACATTTTCAAGCAAATTTATCTTTTCCTATTTGATTTTATTTGATTTCTATTTGATTTCACCTTGTAAAATGGCGCGACTTGTCTATTTAATTTTTTTGAATCCCGTTTTCGGCAATCAAAATTCCAATTAATTTTTGAATCCCGTTTTCGGCGATCGAATTTTTTGATCCATTCATATCTTTAAACTCAAATCGCATTGATGTTCAAACTCGTTTACATTATGTACTCAAATTGCATTGATGTTTCTTACTTTATAGACTTTGCACTCGCATTGCATTGAATTTTCACATATTCGTTCAAATAAATTTTACATTTTCAATAAAATGGCGAATCCTATTGAATTCACTATGATTTTATTCTATTAAAAATAGCAAAAATCATTGAATTATTCGAACGTTTGTTTGATAAAGCAAGTTAAATAAACTTTCGGAGGACTAAATAATGTTCGGCAATTTTTTGATACAAAGTTTTAAAATTTGATTAAAATTTTTCCAAAACATTATATCTATTCTGCATCAAATAGACAAAAAAGCACTTCCTCTATCTCAATATCCTCAGGGACCAACACATTTCCGATCGCCTCTCTGACCCTCATATTGTCTGCATAAACTCCCATTTTTGCCGTGCCTTCAAATTTTGAGTTTGATTGAATTGGTCCATCAAATGTTTCGAAACTCACTTTTTTGCAATCTTTCAATTTCTTCCCAGCACTTTTCGCTATCGCTTCAGCCTTTGATTTCGCGTTCTTGAAAGCGAGGTCAATGCACTTTGACTTGGCACCGTCTTCGTTCTTCAACATAAACGCAATATTTACGCGCGGACCGTCTTTTAGTTTGCTGATCTCTTGCACGATGTCGGCAAGGCGTGCGATATCATATCCGAATTCCATATTCGCGTTGTGATTGTATATGTAGCCCAAACGTACATTTTCTTGTTTCTTTGGGTCATATTTTATCTCCTCATAGACTCTGAATGAATTTGTTTTGAAATCTGTCTTTTTGTAGCCCAATTTTTCCAATAGTTGCACGAATGAGTCCACCGCCCTCACGCCATCCGACAATGCCTTATCGTAAACCTGAGATTTGACATTGAAATCAAAATTCAAATGGATGATTTCGGGTGCAAATTTTTTGATTCCTATCCCTTTGCTAATTATTTCCATAATTTCTCCTTATATTTATTTCATTTTTGTTTGATATAGGTGCCAATTTTATGATTCTAGTCTTAAATGTTTGGTTCCACCTGCGTTTATTGTTTGAAATTGCCAGCCATTCACGAATCTCGAAAATAAATTCCTTTTGCTTGCCTGCTCCGCTTTCCCTCTACGCACTAGTGCTTGTGGGAACCCTTTGTCGTCGAAGATATGGAAAAGTCTATCTTCGCTATACCTATTAGGTTATCCAGTATCTTAACCTTTCAACCCTCTAGACTGTCTATCCATATCTGCATCGCAGTCTACGCTTTTGCTAGAGTGACAAAGCACTCATAGCCTTTTGCTTGCCTGCTCCGCTTTCCCTCTACGCACTAGTGCTTGTGGGAACCCTTTGTCGTCGAAGATATGGAAAAGTCTATCTTCGCTATACCTATTAGGTTATCCAGTATCTTAACCTTTCAACCCTCTAGACTGTCTATCCATATCTTCGACGACGATGTCGCAGATTTCGCCCAAAGTGGCACAATATTTCAAGACATCCCAAGGTTCGTTGGTGTGGAAATGAATTTTAATAAGTTCACTATCTCCAACCGCGATGAGACAATCTCCCTTAAAATTTTTCATAAAATAATCTCTAATCTTGTCCTCATCCAGCCCTTTTCCCTCAATGAGTAATTGTGTATCGTATCTAAATTCTATCATTTGTTCTCCTTTTTGATAAACATATTATGCTAGAAAAATGAAAAAAAGTAAAGCAATTTTCTCACCTTTCTTCGACTGTCATTGAAATGCCACAGATTATGCACAAAATACCTCTGATTGTCTATTTTGAGCAGATGAGAAACACCTATATCTGCCTCATTTTAATTACTCGAAATTTTAGATTTGAACAAACACTGACCGCGTATTGAACTCATTTGTGCGAAGATCTCCTGTATAAGAAACTGCTTGCGGAATATATTTTTCTAAAAAATATTGTGCACCTCAAAGCGTTTGGTGGAAAATGCAAGTAAATGGATCTCTCAAAGTATACCTCTTTGTTGCTCGATTATGAAAAGATATTTGACGTAAGGAAATTTAGCAAAAATTGTCGCAAAACCTCGCATTGAGACAATTCCAGACTATTTTTGTATAAGATAAATTTTTCGTAAAAAATTGACCATTTTAATTATGGAGGAAAATTTATGAAAACAAAATTTTTCAGTCTAACTATCGTTACACTTATCCTAGCATTATTGTCCACCCTTCTTCTAGAGAATTTGACAAATGGTGGCACTTCTTTTGCCCTAGACTATAGTGCACCAACGCTGGAGATATTCGGCAAATCAGCAATTGTCGTGCAGGCAGATCGGGCAGAAGTTTATGTTCAGATCGAAAATGCGGATATAGATGTAGCGGTGGCAAAAGAAAAATCTATAGACCAATTCAATACTGCCAAAGATTCTCTCATCGCGAGCGGAGTCGGTGCAGATTCGATCAAAATTACTAGTCTCACCACCAACCCAAACTACGATTATTCGTCTAATAAAACTCTGGTCGGATACTACGCGATCCTCAATTTTTCATTCAAACTAGACGACTTGTCCATATATGAGAAAAGTTTAGACAGTTTGCTTGATGCAGGAATCGCAGATGTGAATTATATCAATTTTATGCTATCTAATGCGGATGAGATCTATCAGACAGCGCTTCGCGAGGCAGTAAACAACGCTACGCTAAACGCCCAAAACCTGCTAGGAAAAGACTCAGTCACAGTCCTTAAGATCGAGGAGCAGAGCAGTTTCTATGCCCCAATTTTGTATAGGAATCACTCGCTAGACTCAAGCCTAGACACATCTATCGAGATCAGCGCCACTGTCAAAATCAAATGCAAGTAATCAGTCAATATCAACCGCCATTCTGCCAGGAATCTCGCTCTGCCCAAAACTACACACGCTCTGCCCATAAATGACGCAGACTCTACCCATAAACGACACACTCTCTCAAAATAATTCCCTTTCCAAATTCGATCTAATAATTCATATCTTATTTGAAATTAAATTTCTTCATTGCTTTGTTATATCATTGTACTATTATATCATTATGTTATTATATCATTGTACTATTATATCATTATGTTATTATATCATTGTACTATTATATCATTATGTAATTATATCATTGTATTGTTATATTATTGTGTTATTATATCTTCATATCATTTTCTTCTTTATTCATTAGACTCTTTCTTTGTATAGTTTACATTATGTCTTTTTCAATATTATTATCTTCCCTCTTTTTGTCACATCGCTTCTTGTTGCTAAAATGTTTTTTGGGAAAATGATTTGAATTGGATAATTTATCTCTTTTTGAAAATATTTTTATGTGATTGTATATAAAATATAGAGCATTCGGACAAGTCGTCTCTTGCTCTATATTTTTTCGTTGCTTTTGATATTGATATACTGTCTAGCCACTCTATTGAACCTGGAGAGAGAATTGGTCAAGACTTATTTGTGCCAATGCCAATTCTCTTATCCCTCCTCCAATTGCTCCGCCCTGATATGACGCCTAAATCTATAGTTGTATTCAAAATACTGATCTCTTTATCTATATTTATTTCAAATTGATCTAGTTCTTAGTGTAGATATAATATAGTTCGTCCTCAGAGGTGGTCTTGGTGAAGGTCGCTGTGTTCTCGAGATAACTATTCGTGCTACCCTCTTCAATACAACTAATCAGCACCCGCACCTCTGTAGCACTTTGCAAAAGGCGTCCACACGACGATGTGCTGGTAGCAGATTTGTACGCATAATTGCTCTCTATAGTCACACTGGTGAGACTGCTACAATCTTCGAATGCCCCCATTCCTATGCTGGTCACACCTTCTGGTATGGTGATACTGGTGAGATTACTACAATCCTGGAATGCATAACTTCCTATGCTGGTCACACTATCTGGTATGGTGATACTGGTGAGACTGCTACATCCATTGAATGCATACTCTCCTATGCTGGTCACTTGTTCGCCTATTGTTACACTGGTAATTGAAGTACATCTATAGAACGCATAAGCATTGATTGATGTGGCTGTATCTATATTTGCCTCTGTCACCAATTCATTTCCATTTATATATAGATTCGCTCCATAGTATAATGGATTTGCTGAATTAACACCAAAGGATATTGATACCCAATCATTGATATCTCCTGTATAATATACATCTGTGAGACTGGTACATCCTGAGAATGCAGAATTTCCTATGCTGGTCACACTATCTGGTATGACAATACTCGTTATATTTGAATAGGCAAAAGAACCTCTGTGGCTTTGTCCATCCCAAGTGGCAGAATCAATTGCCATGATTTGATAGTCATCACCCTCAATGATCGTACCATCTAGCGCTATAGAATATGTACTTGGGATCACTACCGCACCGCCCAGACCTGTATAATCAGTAATCACACCATCTTCAATCTCGAATGGATAGGCTACGACATAATCTCCATTCAACCAATAAAAAGAACTATAGGTAGATGTTAGATATTCAATAATTGTAACATTATTAGATAAATCTTCTGCAGATATCCTAGATGTGCCGTAAGTAACATAAAAATGATTAGCCAATACCCAATTCCCAGATTTCATAAAATCGACGTTAGTCAGAGCACTGCTTCCATAGAATGCATAAGCACCTATGCCCTCTATTGCTATATCATTTTCTATTTTTAATTCTTTTAATTGTATTGGAGTAATATCGCTTTCGACCAAAGTTCCGTCATCATTAGAGACTTCGACTAAGAAATAACTTGGGATGCGTCTTACATTGCTGGTCACTGTGATGGTTACTGAATTGCTGAGTCCTATGAATGAATTTAAGGTCGTTTCGCAATTTGTCGCAGAAAATATTATCTCCTTGAGATTGCTACAGCCTGACAATATCCCTGTGCCTATGCTTGTGATGTTTTCAGATATCCGTATCGTCTCTATATCTGAATTGGCGAACACTCCGTCTGCTATGCCCGTCACCTCGAAATCGTCTCCGGCAACCACTGTACCTGTCCTGAATGGTGCGGTAGTGAATTTGATGCGATATATTTGATCCATCAGTTCTTCGTCCGTTATATCTGGGTTTTGTGCCTTCAGTTCTGCCTCTTTCTGTTCAAATATTGTCATCATTTGATTAAAAGTCTGCTCTGCTGAGGTCTGATTCTCAAGAGCAGTACCATCACTGAATGTTATGCTGAACGGCTTGCCTAATGACTCTGCTGTTATCATTGCATATTGAATCGGAAATATTGCATATTCAACACTTTCCATTCCATCATCCATTCCGTTAAGAACAATCTCATAAGTGGCTCCATCTATCTGTATTGGGAAAAGACTTTCATTTGTTTGCCAATCGGGATCTAATGTATTCATTGCTTCAGTAAATTCAAATATATTTTTATAGAAAGTACGTTCTCCACCATTAATAGTGCAATAAAATCCGCCTAAATACATTAACTTGAGTGCCATTGGAGCGTTTGCGAAATCGCCGTCAAAATTAGATAATTCCTCATAGGTCAGAGTTGCACTTCTGGTCTCTACCATATCTGCTAGTGAATATGTGCTTGGGAGAACTACGTATGTGTCTGTGCCCGTGTATGAGGTGATGATGCCGTCCTCTATAGTGAAGTCATAACTCGCTTTGATCTCAGAGTCAAATATGGCTGTGTAGGTGATGTCTCCTGTCACTGGGTTTAGTTCTTGATCCCAGCCTGTGAAGGTATAACTATGGCTTGCGGTCTCCTCACGTGTAGGTGTCTCGCCGTTGTACTCTGGGGTGGTGCCATAAGGAACTAAGGTATCTGTCTCTAATGTACTGCCATCCCAGTTCTTCCACGTTACTGTGAATTTCTGGATTTCCTCGCTATAGGTGACCACTAGGTTGCCTGTGATCTTATATTGATTCTCACTCCCCTCTACTTTCTCTGCTCCTGATACAGAAAAAGCAGTGACATCGTGTCCCTCTGTGGTGTCATAAGTTATCTCTACTATATCTCCATAGTGAAGTGTGGCTGTGTTGGATAAATACAGATCTCCGAATTTCACATTCACTTGCTCTGGCTTGGATATCGTGTACTCTATATATTCTTCTCGGAAGTTGGCGAAGAGTTCTAGATCGGTCACTATGCGGGTTGTACTTAGATCTACCTCGTTCCCTTCTGCATCTACCCAGCCTATGAATGTGTATGTGTATGTATGGGTGCTATGCTTGGTTGGTGTGACGCCTGTGTAGGTGCAGAGTTGGTTGTATTGTATATCTAGAGTCTGATACATCTCATTCTTCTCTAGGCTATCGTAGAATGTCACCTCATAGGTGTTGATCTCCACACCTTCTACCTCTACTAGTGTGTCTCCATAGATTGTGAGAGTATAGTACCCTTCTTTATCTGGGGTGACTACTTCGCCATTCACTTTGACTGTGATATCGCTCTCGTCATAACCTGTAGCGAGATTTAGTTTGAATCTATACTCCGTGTTGTACTCTATCTCTACCTGGTTGTTCACTATATCCTCGCCCTCAATGGTGAATGCTGGGCTGGTTGGGAAAGTCACCTTATATACATTCGCCTCATACTTGGCATATATGGTCATATTTTTATTTATCTTATCCGTATCTTTGTATGGCACAGTGAGTTCGGCATCCTTGTAGAACCCTACGAATGTATATCCCGTGATCTCTTGTGGAACTATGTCCTTGATCGTGCTACCACGATTGATATTTACTGTATACTCTTGTATCACGTCAATATTGTTTGAGATATCTACCGACACCTTCCTTCTAGATAGGTATACTGCTGTAGGTATTGCTACGCTCGCTGTGACTAGCAAAACTACAGCAGTGGCTATCGCTGCTTTCTTTCGCTTGCTATTCTTACCTGCATTCTTCTTGATCCTCTCGCCCTGACTCTGTATACTGAAGTCGTCACTCGAACTGTTCCTCTCCACATTTGCCGTGTCTACAGCAACCTCTTGACCTTTCACTACCTCGTCAGTCTGCTTAGGTTCAGTCTTGGCACCTCTCTTGCTTGCACTCTGCTTACTAGCATTAGATTTCACTGCTCTTTCTTGAGTGGTGGCATTCGCTTTGCTTGCTTTCGATGTAGAGACTTTCTTCTCTACATCCTTTGCGTTTGTATTCTTGGTTGACTTTGGTTTCTTTTCTTGATTTTCCATCTTATCTCCTTTGTATTAATTTGTATTTTCTGTACATTATTATACACTTATATTCTAATGCCCCCCCCCCTAGCCTTGTCAAGTAAATTCAATATGCCATACGAAAATTTTATAATAAATTTTTATATATTTATATAATACCCACCCCAAAGAATGCGAAAATGGGTCAAATTTGCCAGTTTCCATCCGCCCAAAACAAAAATTCAATCTATCCAATTCTACTAATCGCTCAATTGATCAAGACTATTAAAAAATTCAGGAAACACATTAAATTGCCAATTGAAAATACAAAACACGCTCTATCAAATTTTTCAAGATTAAAAATCTATTCACAACCGATTTATTATTAAATATTTTTTTTGATTTGTGCAATATTTATTTACTTTTGGAATTGTTTTTTATATAATACGAAAAATGGAGAAATTATGAAAAAGATATTCCCTGATTACTCAGAAAACATCGCAGAATTCGGCGTGCACGACCCCTCTATCATTAAGTCGGCGGACAAATATTACACGATCTCAACGCACGGGTTTTTCCAATTCCGCGAGTCGCGTGACCTCGTCAACTGGGTGGATGCAGGGGATAGTTGCTTTGATAGTGAGAGCATCAGGCGTGAACTCAAGGACGGAATAGATTATTGCAAAGTGGACGGGCCTAAGTCTAGGCGTGACGGATCCCCATTTTGGGCACCAGATCTCGTGAAAATCGGGAGGAAATATTGTCTATACTACTCTATCTCGTCTTTCGGTAGTACGCAAAGTTTCATAGGGCTAGCAAGATCGGAAAATTTGCTCGGTGGGTACAAAAATGCAGGTTGCATAGTGAAATCTGCATTCGGAGGAGATATCACGCGTCCGAACGCGATAGATCCGTGCGTGAGACGGGATAAGACGGGCAGATTGTGGATGAGTTTTGGCAGTTTTTTCGGCGGGATATATATCAAGGAATTGAATCGAACTAGCGGACTCGCCATTGACGAAAAAGATAACGGCATACACATTGCGGGCGGGATGATGGCGCCAGTGGAGGGCTCGTATATTATCTACAACGAAAAGACAGGCTATTATTATCTATTCATATCATTTGGCGGACTGACTGAGAGTTATAACGTGCGCGTGGCGAGATCAAAAAATATCACGGGACCATACCTTGACCCGCGTGGGAAGATTATGACGGATAGAGATTGGGATAGTCTCGGTGGAATGGTGATTGCAAACTATCATTTCGCTCACCAAAAGGATACATACACAGCACCTGGACACAATAGCATACTTCAGGATGGGGAAAAATTTTTCATCATCCACCACACGCGCCTGAATAGACGTGTGGACAAGCATTATTTGAACGTGCGCAGGATGTATTTCAACGAACTAGGCTGGCCAGTCGTGATGCCGAATAGATACGCTTTCGACCGCCCTTATATGTCGAACAAAAATGTGAATGGAACGTATAATATCATTCACTTTAGACACATTACTAGCGCAGAGACTTTTGAATCCGAAAAGGTGAAAATTTCGCTAGACAAAAATATATTTAAGCATAATCAGTATGTCCGATTCACTCTTGAAAATAAAACATATTTCGGCGTGATCTCTCGTGTGTATGATGAGGGACTAGTTGACTATACCATTGCTTTTGGTGCTATGGCTGGGGATGGCGAGACTGTGTTCGCTGTCAGGATAGGAGACTAGCATCCCTCGCCCACTAACCTAGTATTGAACTTTTCATCATAAGTTGTTGACTTTCAATTTTTCAATGTATACAAAAATGAAAATACGGTTTATAAAAGCGAATTGAGTTTCGATCATATCGTCTTTTTTCTAGACCAAAAACGTAAGAGAATGGGCGAAATTTCTTCGTACCATATTTTTAATCTATGAAGGTTTCATAAAAACAAATTATGTTTTTCATTGCGTCTTTGTTCGATCTAAACTTGCGGTCAGACAAATTTCGTCTTTCTTGGAGGTTGCTTTGCCTGATCGACATCCAAATAAACGCTATATAATAGTCAGTAAAACTGCTCACAAACATAATTAATTTCGCAACAATGTTTCAAGCAATCTTGCCTTCTCTATTTAAAATATCCACCGGCTCTTCTCTCTTCTTTGTTATTTCTTATCTTAAAATAATCCGGGAGATGAAAAGTACAGAGTGAAGAGGTGAAAAGCGAAAGAAGAAAAGTTAAAAACGAAGGAATAAGAGTACAAACAAAAATAACCCGCCCCTAATAAAAATAAGAGGTCTCCATAAGAACTTGATCGAAGTGGGAAGAGGAGCAACGGCGTCGAAACAAGTCTACAATTCATTTACTCGTAAACTCGTAAATTTCATCTTTTAGACTGTTTCTCCTTAGTCCCACTGCGTACCCTTTGGGCACTTGTGGGAGCCCTAATGTTACTTCGCTACGATTGCGCTATTTATAAGCAATCTGGCATAAGGTCGCAGTGCGACGAGGGCTCCCACAAACAACTTCCAACGCCACACCCCAATTTTATTCACAAGATAGTTGAAAACTATCGCAGTGAAAGAGGAGCAATCATCATAAGGATAAAATAATTTTGCATTCTACTTGTTTCTCTTACAAAATTATTTATTATATAGATGCATTGCGACGAGAAGTGGGATAGGCGAAACAATCGTCTATTAGTGAAGTTTTGCGATTAGCAAAACGATAAAAAAGGCGATAAAACAAATATAAGGGCTCCCACGAGACGAATGTCGATGTGGGATAAAAAAATGACCGCCCAATAGGTCTATAATTACGCAGTAATTTGACAAAAGGGCGATTTTTTCAAAAGGGCTCCCACAAGCACTAGTGCGATGTGGGATAGGCGAAACAATCGTCTATTAGTGAAGTTTTGTGATTAGCAAAAAGATAAAAAACGGCGATAAAACAAATATAAGGGCTCCCACGAGATCTAGTTCGAAGTGGGAAGAGGAGCGACCGAACAAAAGGCTTATATTCGCCTAAACATCGTTTAGCGAATTTGCAAAAGTTCGAGTCGCGACGAGGGTTCTCACGAGACGAATGTCGATGTGGGATAAAAAAATGACCGCCCAATAGGTCTATAATTACGCAGTAATTTGACAAAAGGGCGATTTATATATAGGGCTCCCACAAGCACTAGTGCGAAGTGGGATAGGCGAAACAATCGTCTATTAGTGAAGTTTTGCGATTAGCAAAACGATAAAAAAAGACGAATTGCTTCGCCTTGGTGCGGATTGAGGCAATTTGCACGAACTTTGAGGATTAGATAAAGCAGAATTAATCTGCTTTTCCGTTTTAATGTTTTCTTCAACTGTAAATTTTGGTGGAGTTGGATTGTTTGTATAATTAAACAGTATAACTACTGCATCATTATACAAATAGATTTCTCTAACAAATGTATTGACTAAGAGTTTTCGTATTTTAATGTCGCTTGTATCTTCAAATACTTGCTTTCGTAAAAATTGGTCAATATCTTCCTTTGTTAAAAGCAAATTGTTTTTATGTTTTTCTTTTGTGATTTCAATTTTTATTTGTTCAAGTTCTGTTTCAAGTTCACTCAAACGACTTTTTGTCATTTCGGTTATTATTCCTTGCTCAATCGCTTTAATCATATTTTGACAAGATTTATTTATTTCCTTTTCTCTTTGTTCTAGTAGTTTCAAGTTTGCATTATCATTTGCATGTTGTTTGTGGTATTCAAAAATTTTATCGGTTAAAAACTGTGTGTTTTCTTCGCTATTAAGTGCTTTAGATATTGCTTGCATAACAAAATCTTCAAGTTCTTGCTTTTTAAGTGATTTCATATTGCAAGGACCTAACTTTTTTCTTCGTGAGCCGCAAACATAGTAATAGTGGATATCTTTTGTATGGCTTGTCCCACTTTCACCATACATTTTATGTTTACATTCTCCGCATATAAGTTTGCCAGAGAGAATATAGTCATAAATCTCTTTTTTTCTACTAGGTGCAATTTTGTTTTCTTCATTTATTGTATTCACTTTATTCCAAAGGTCATCATCAATTATTCGTGGAAAGATTTTATCATACTTTATACCGTGATGTTCTACTATACCTGTATATCTCGAATTATGAAGTATCCATAATACATACTTTTCATCAAACTTTTTACCATTTATTCTATGATACCCTTGTTCATTAAGTTGTTCTGCTATAACTCTTGCTCTATAACCATCGGCGTATAATCTGAAAACTCGTATGATAATATCTTTTTCATATTCGTTTATTACATACTTTTTATTTATGATGTCATATCCAAAAACCTTTTTGCCACCAGTTGCGTTGCCTTTAAGCCAACTTTCTCTTAGTCCACGGTTTACTTTTTGGGTTAGTTCTTCGCTAAAATACTGATTAAAACCTTCAAGCAATGTTTCCATAAGTGTACCTTCTGGGGTGTTTGGGATATTTTCCATACAAGAAATAAGACTCACTCCATTGTCTTTTAATGTTTTCTTATGGATAACACTTTCGTATTTGTTCCTACTAAATCTATCTAATTTGTAAACAAGCACAAGAGAAAATTGATGATTAGAACTATCTTTTAACATTTTTTGAAAAGCGACTCTATTATCATTTGTTCCAGTCATTGCTCTATCTATGTATGTATCAATTACAATAATATCATTCTTTTCGGCATAATCTTTACAAACATGAATTTGGCCTTCAATACTTTGCTCAGATTGACTATCTGAACTATAACGGGCATATATTACTGCTGTTTTCATTTTTTACTCCTTTTATTTTTAGTTTGTCTTTCGACAAGGGCGAAACAAACGGAAACGAATGTTTGCTTTAATCTTAAAATTTTCATACAATTGTCAAAGGTTGTGGAACAATACACTTTACCTTTGACTATTGTGAGTTTTCGTTTATACTTCGCACTCGAAAGACTATTCACTTGTTTCAAGACAAGCACACGCTACGATCTCATTTGTTAAATTTAATGCTGAGATAATATCACAAAGTTTTACAAATTACCATGACATTTATATGTACTTTATGCGTACTTTTAGTGAACAAATATGTTATTTTGCGGTAGTTTTTGCCAACTTTATGCTCACACTTGATAAGACTTATCATTATATAGCCACGAAATGAACTAAAAGTTAAGGCATATTTTAAATTTAATCAATAAAAAATCTATACTTTTTTTAGTATGGATTAATTATTATTAAGCGAATAATAAATTATATCTTGCTCTAAATTTTCTTCTTCGTTTATATACTTTATCAGTACTAATTTCTAAAAATTCAGCAACAAGTTTTGGAGTAACTC
>CALWPK010000002.1 GCA_944383415.1 uncultured Clostridia bacterium
ATCTAAAATTATCTAAAATTAACGCATTTGTTGTCAAATTGTTGTCAAATTCAATAAAAATAAAAATGGGGCAAAATGATGTTGTCCGTTTTAATCAAACAACATCAATCTCGCACATTTTTTAAATTTTTTAAAAATATTACCGATAGCATATAATAGCTTCTCATACATGCGGAAAATGATCGCCACTGCCGACCCGCTGACCCCATGCACGATTACAGCCAACCCGATGAAGGCACCTAAAAATCCGCCCTTAGCAACCTCTCCTTTGCTTTTATACTTTAGCTCCGGCTCTGCGACATTGTCTTCAACCATCGCTGAATCTTGCACTTCATGCATAGTAGCCGTAATATTTTTTTGTCGCGATCGGTCATTTCATCGATCTTTGAATCGGAAAGATTTTCACGATCATTTAAGTTTTCTTCCTGTTTAAGATTCTTTTTATCCATATTATATCCTTAATTTTGTTTAATTATATTATTTTTTTGAGTCTATTATTTTTTTATAGATACTTGGCGTCAAAAATTGAATAGAAAGTTTATTTGAGATGTCTAACAGTTGACTTGCATAATCCGCATTCTTTTCTCTTGCAATCTGTCTAGTATTATGATCACTAATCGCTTCATCATAATAATTCTGTTCTGCACTTGTAGAAAACCCATCAAATCCTGCAAGCACTACATTTTTCGTCTTCAATTGTAACAAAAGTCTTAAAGCCATCATACCAGCATTATCTGGTTGATTAAATCTAGAATCACAAAGGCTATAATAGTCTACGAATATTATATTCTTTGCAGCACTTGATAAATTTGAGGTGGCTATTACTTGTGCATTAATATTTTTGAAGTCAGATGAAGCAAACCTTTTTCTATTGCTAATAAAGACATATTTTACAGGGATTTTCTTAGGCATAAAGTTTACAGCAATCACTATAGGATGGTGCGAATTAATGTAATTAATAATATCAGCTTCATATTTAGTCACACTATTACCTGGTGCAATAAGCAAAACTTCATTACCATAAATGCTTTGATTGAGCAGCTGAATATCATTTTTGCTGTTTGAATTTTGAAAATCAAGATAGAGTTGTTCAATTAATTTTTTATCGAAAAGGTGTCTTTTATCTTTTGGCAAACTTTGCAAAATGGTGTTTACTTCGTTCATTGTAAGAGTTTGAAGATTCATAAGGTAAGAAGCATAATTTGGGTGACAGCCATAAATTGCTGACATATAGTAGTGAGCATTGTATCCCCAAGAGAATTTTAGCGAAATTGGAAAAATGTAATTGTCAATAGCGTCCAAGACGGGAACTAGATCATAGTTACCTTTACCAGTTTCATTCAAATATCTAACAATAAGTTCAGTGCAAAGATTGCCTGCACCTCGTCCCATACCATATAGCGAACTATCAATAATAAAATTTCGCTTTGAATCAAGGTTTACAATCTTTTGTGAATTAGCAAACGACATTTGCAGATTGTTGTGAGAGTGAAAACCGATTCTAATCTCCGGGTTTAAGTTTCTATCAATAAGGTCAACAAAGTGCAAAAGTTTATCTTCATACAATGTCCCAAGAGTGTCAACCAAATAAAAGGCATAAGGGCTTAGACCATTAACCTGCTTGATAAGATTGATCAACTCTTCATCTGTATAAGTAGTTGTGCCTACAGGTTGCATACACACCTTATAACCTTTGCCCATCAAGATTTTAGCGAAATTTATTGCTCTTTCAATTTTCGGCGCAGAGTTATGAAAAGTAAGTCTAACAATATCAACGCCTGTTGTCTTTGAATCATCAAGTGAAAGCGGATTCATTTCCTTTTCGTCAAGTGCAATCATTCCCGAAACTAAACTGACACCTTTATTTTTCGTCACTGGCAAAAGTTCAGCAGTTGAATTAAATAATGACTGATTTGATGTTCGAGGCAAATCTGTTAAAAACCCTATTTCAATAATATCAACTTTAGCATCCGCTAGATCTTTCACCACACCTTTGATTGTTTTCTCTCCAAATTGCCAATCATTAACATATCCGCCATCGCGAAGAGTGCAATCAAGAATTTGAATATTACTCATAAAACAATTTCTCCATTATCAATTTTTTGCTGCATAATTTTTCTAACCTTTTCGAGATCTTTAGGAGTATCAACCGAAAGTGTTGTTGCTTCAGTTAAAACGAATTTAATTTTATGACCATTTTCAAGAAATCTAAATTCATCTATATCTTCTATACTTTCAAGCTCTCCCCGTTTGGTTTTTGAAACAAATTCAAGTGCTTTTTTTGTAAAACATTGAACTCCAACAAATTTTTTAAATGTGTAGTTTGAATTGCCTTTCGGAAATGGAATTGGCGTTCTTGCCATGTACAAGCCATATCCGAATTTATCAACAGCTATTTTTATTTTAGAAGTATCAACTGCGTCAATTGGATCTTTTAATATCATCATTCCATTGGCAACATAACTTGAATTAGGGTCAACTCCATGTGGAATAAGGTCTTCAATACATTTGCTTTCAATTAATGGCTCATCACCATTTATGTTGATATAAAAATCAGCATCAACTTTTGTTGAAAATTCATAAAGTCTATCCAAATGAGTAGGGCATTTTTCTGAAGTCATGATTGCTTTAATACCTAAATTTTCACAAACATCTTTAATTCTTTCATCATCGGTTGCAACATAAATTTCATCAATACCTTTTGCCATTTTTATTTGTCTGTGAATCCACCAGATCATAGGCTTGCCACAAATATCTGAAAGTGGTTTTCCTGGAAATCTTGTTGACGCATATCTAGCTGGGATTACTGCAACTATTTTCATAATTTTCTCCTTTAATTTTTATCATTTGATATATTATTTTTAAGGTTTTCAATGATTTGCTTTTGCTTTGTCACTTCGTCAAAAAGTAATGAAATTTTTATGTTGTTAATCGTTTGATTGTATTTGGTTTCATTTGAGTTAATACTTATTTTTATACCTGTATGTATTAAGTTTTTTTCAAAACTGAAATTTAAAACATTATTTTTAAACTCTTGATCTTTGCTAAAGATGAAAATTTGTTCATCTTCAAGGCCACCTAAATATTTGTCTCTAAGTTTATTTTTATGAATCGTTAAAACTATGAAGTTGTCTAGCAATTTTATATTATTTAGAGAAATAAGATTTGCTATATCTTTAATAAATACAACTTTCGTTTTCTTGTCTGCTTCTACCAATGCTGATTCTAGATTCCTAGCATCTTCATCCGAATAATCACCTATGAGTGTTAAAATATTTCCTTTCAAAATCCTTGTATTTATTCCCAAAAATTCTTTGTCGACCGGCAGATTGGTAGCATTGTCTTTGAATAACTTCAAAAAGTTTCTATTGATTCCAAAATGGTGATAATTATATGAATTTCCAAATAGACTTTCAATCTTGAAAGCAACAAATAGTTTGTGCACAAGATTATAATTGTAATAATAATTATCAGTTAATCGTATTTCTTCGTCTATAAAGTCCTTGAGTTTATCATTCCCTGTAGAATTTATTGAAATCAACTTATTATCATGAAAACCTGGTATAAGTGCGAATATTTCAATTGGCAGAGTCGAATTAATCGTGGGCATATATGGCTCAATGTATTCTACAAAACTTTTTTTCATTGTTTGTGGATGATCTTTAATAAAAACGGGTTCATCTTTGAAATAATAATCAGCAATGAGCATAAATGGTAAATAATGGTTTGGCATTCCAAGATTTGTCTTTGGTAAACTATATCCAGAACTATTCAGTAGCAAAATATTGCAATTGTGATATAAATTATTATCTTTGATATCTAGGCATTTAACAATCAAATCCTTATCTTCATTTGATATACTAAAATACTCTTTCAAAAAGTCAAAATGGTTATCAATATTTTTATATTCTATTTTCGATTCAGGATACAAATACCTATGATTTGAATGGCGATTATCGCCTGTTAGTGCGTTATATTTTCTCGAAAGTTCCTCTATCCAAATCGGAGATTTCAAGTATTGCGTATTTATATGATACCTATTTTTATTAGCAAATTGATTCGCATAAAGTTCAATAAAGTCAATTTTTTTATGGTTAAGGATACAATATATTGAGAAAAAGTTTTGTACATCGCAAGCAGTAAGGATCGTTTTTGCATTCTTAATATCTAGATTATTTTGCTCGAAAATGTTATCATAAAATTTCAAAATAAAATCTTTACCAGTTTCATCAAACTTAATTGATGGCTCAAAAATGCAAATAATTTTGATAAAAACATTATTTTTGACTAAGTTCTTAGTAAAATCCAAATCTGCAAACGGGAGATTATTTACTATCAAAACAACATCATCATTTTTGAACAATTTGAACTTCATAGTCAATGCTTGAAAAAGGGCTGACAAATGTTGAATTTCTATGATAACATAACTTTCATTTTTCACATCATTTGAATTAGTCATAACTTTCCCTCTCAATTATAATGGCCACTTATTTATAATTTCTTTTTCAAGCAAAATTTGACCAATGGAAACATACTTCTTTATTGGAATATTTAGTCCTGCCACTTGATATGGAGTATCTAATACATCTCCTATAATTCTAGCGACATACTCATTGCAATTTAAAATAACATTCATTGGCTCATAAGCATCCACTGCTGACATTGGTAAATATTTTCTATATTTGCTTCTATACTTTTCGAATTCTTCAACAAATTTTTCTATCCCTATGTGAAATTCTCTTATAATATCTTTATTTGGATTGTCTTCATAGGTCAAAAATTCTACTGAATTATTTGATTTGTTCAAGTGATATTCAACTAAGGAATTTCCTTCACTCGTAAATATTGATTCTAGAACTAATACTGTAGAAAACTCAATATCACCATCAGGTCTGACCATATCTCGATTGTGTATATGGTCATAGGCATAGGTGGTGACAACTCCTCGAGAAATTAAATTCACTGCAGCTTCGCTTCTAGTACTACCCAATAAAACGCCTTTCACCTCATCACATAATTTCCATTTCCTTACCAGCAAATATTCCAAATATGCGATAATTGAACCTCTCCATCCCAAATCAACAATACAGATTTTCTTTGCTTCTCCAATCATACTTTTGAAATATAATTTTGCAGCAGTTTCATTATCTTTAAAATAATCTGTCACTGCATCAATATTGTCCCTAATCACATTTTGAACATCTTGTAAATTTGAGCCAAAAATATAACTTTTTCTATTTAGCCTGCTTGGCAACTTGTCTAATAAAAACGATAAGTTAAGCTCATTGAAAGCCCTCTCTATTGTATAACCTCTATCAGATCTGGACAAAAGCGTATGAAATAATATTTCATTGGTAAAATCAGCATATAGACATTCTTGCAAGGCAAATCTAGAAGTCACGACATATTCATTGTCATATTTTTTATAAAATTTATTGTAAGTTTTGTAAAAAATATCCATATCTCGAGCCATAAATAAAATTTTGTCTAAATTATTATTTTTTACAAACTCATTTATCCATTCACAATATCCAACTACAATCGGACCTGCGTATAAAAATGCAAAACTTTCACGAGCAGTATCATTACATAGCCCATTATAAAAATAGTTATTCACTACACCTTTGTACATTTGTCCAATAGGAGAATACAATTTCTGCGGTCTCAAACAATTCCCAAAATTATTGCAGTTTTCGTAATAGAAACCTACCACTCCCGCTTTTTGAGCACCTTTCATATCAGCCTCTTCATTGTCTCCGATATGAGCAAATGATTTGGCATCGGGATATTCTTTCTTCACTATTTCGAATAATGCACCACTGCCCTTATTATATCCGTGCTCACAAGACACAAAGATTCTATCTAAACCTACGAATCCATTTTTTTCTAAAATTGCCTTAATTACTTTTGAGGGCAGATACATATCACTTGTGGCTATTAATGTTTTTCCTTTCTTCTTTAGAATATTAAATACTTCTAACATATAAGGGTTTGCATAGCAGATTTCTTCTTCTAAAACGATTTCTTTTTCTGCATCTTCCTTCTTTAAATAACAAATTTTTTCAAGTTCAGAATAGATATCGTAAATATCCACTTCAAAATTTGGTTTTGATGTGTTCTGCCTTGCAATAAATTCTGCACGTCTCCTATAATCACCAAAATTTACTATATCATTTTCTGCTTCTAACAAATAAAAAATATCAGTAGGCTTCGCAAACGGCCTAAATATACAGGTATCAAACACGTCGAATGATATGACATCATATTCGGATAATTCTTCAACCAATTCTGCTGGACTCTTTCTCGGCAAAAGTTGACTATCTGGCAAAGCTGTGCACTCTTCGTTCACTATGTGGAGATTATTTGAGTTGCAGCTTCTACTTTTGAATGGATTGTACGCGCCCTTGGGGAATGAGACCTTTGTCAAATCTTTATTTGCTCTATCTGCCCTAATAAGTTTGAATAGAAATCTCCACGACTTGAATTTATTTTTATTATGAAAATCAAGATTGTGATATTTATACAACCTATATACATAATCCACATTGGGATATTTATTCACAATCTTTGAATATCTTTTTATCTTTAAATCCTCTAACTTACTCATTTTTGCTCCATCAATTTTCTACAAAATATAACATAATAACCATATTAGTATAACATCAATAACTATTAAAGTCAAACTATAAATATCATAATTTGATTTTATTTTTATATTGGATATTTTTGACATAAATATTATGATTTGTTAAAATTAAATCCAAAGGAGCTTATATGGCGAAAGTGTCGGTGGTAATACCTCTATACAATACTGATGTGGGTTATTTCAGGCAGTGTCTAGACAGCCTGAATCAATCTTCTCTCGCCAAACGAGCAGAACTTGAAGTCATAATCGTGAATGACGGATCTAGTGTGGACTATACTGAAATTAAAAAAAGTTATCCACATTTCCACATTTTTTCTACTGAAAATAAAGGCACCTTGAGTGCACGATTGTTTGGGCTAAGCAAAGCTAGTGGTGACTATATATCGTTCGTTGACTCAGACGATACGGTCACCTTTGATTATCACGAGGCAATGCTGCGCACAGCAGAAGAGACGAGCGCCGATATAGTATTTAACGACTGGGCATTTTGGACTGACAATTCAAAATATGTTTGTACAAACGATACTACCATCAATAGCGATTTTCTTTTAGAGGACGATGCTGTGCTAAGTAAGTTTTTTTCTTCCTGCGGTGCTGAGCACTCATACTATGTGCTTTGGAATAAGTTATTTAGACGCGAGATCCTATTGAAGGCAAAGGAGAACATAGAGCGATTGGGGCTGTCAAAATTGGTATTTGCGGAGGATGCGCTGACCTCGTATTTTGCATTCTCACACGCGAAAAAGATCGTGAATACCCACTCTGGATATTATTTCTATCGCATACACGACAACCAACAAATCTATGTCTCAGACAGAGATAAATTTCTAAATCAAGTGCATTCTATGGGCAAGGTATTCGAAATAATGGAAGCTCATCTAGGACAAATCTCACGCCACGATGAGCTATATCCTATGCTGAAAAAATGGAAAGAGCTAATGGCATCAAGCAATCTAATCACTGCTAAGCACTCGCACTTTAGCGACATGAAATCTGTGATAATGGACACATATTCGGTAAATAAAATAGGTCGCTTACCAGTAAGTGCGCAAAAGCCATATGAAAAACATTTATTACTCCCCTGCAACCTTGATGAGATAGAAAGTCTATTGAAAGAAATCTGCAGTAGCAAGGAAAATGTCAAAATTGCAGTAAAAAAGCATAGCTATATCGACCATCGACTCCAAGACCTGCTTAAACTTTTTCCACATGTTATCACCATTACTTATGACAAAAAAGATGTAGACATTATAGCTCCTCGCGAGATCCATTCGCTGAAGTTGCGTATACTACATAATCCGCTAGTATACAAAATCGGCATGATCCTAGTCCCTAAAGGAAGCAAAATCAGAAAATTACTAAAATCAAAAATATAAATTTTATATCCACAGCCTATATTCAATTCATTTTTCTAGTTTGAGGTTCATTCTTGAAGGCCCATACAGCCACGCGCTTATATAGTCAATATGACAATGAAAATGATTTATGCTCTACTTACCAAGATCATATTTTAGACATTCCAAATAAAACAAATTTCTACTAATATTTTAAAAAAAAGACAGTATCTATCATATTAATCCCCACCGAACACTCACTTGAAACATATTCAGTTGTATATAATAAAGACATGAGATTGCGTAGCAAACAAAAAAATAAACTAATCATGGAATATATACGAATATCCGGTGCGGTGTCTTTTTTATATAAAATGTTAAACAGATCAAATAACGCAGATGTGCTAAGTAGTTTGTATCAAAAATACCTGAACCTAAGTCGTGTGTATGAAAAATTATTTTTCAAATACGACATGCTAGATCTGTCTTTTTCTCTCTTAAAACGCGAACTGAATTCTCAAACTATGCTTGATATCGGCATTGAACCTAATAATCTAATATACATTCTAGGACGAGCATATACTAGTTATGAACAGACGCTTCGTGAAGAGCTGGATGCTTCGCGTTTTAATGAATTTGAAAAATATTACATTCTTTCGACATAATATGGAAATTCAGCGAATATTCTTGTATTAATTTGATATTGTGTTATAATATACAAATATGAAGCACAAATCAGTCGATCAGCATAATATCAATGGTATAAAAACCCACCTTCTATCAAAAGTATGGGAAACGTTTTTTAGACATCGTTTTTTCATTGGTTGGACTGGTAGTGCTCTCCCCGCTCATGCTAGTAATCGCAATAATCCTAAAATGCACTCTCAAGCATGACATTATCTTCTCTCAATATCGACCGTCAATGCTTATTTCCGACCCGAAAGGTGAATTATATTCCCTGCACGCTAAAAGCCTTATAAATCGTGGATATGAAGTCAAAATCCTTGATTTAAGGAACCCTTATTGCTCAATTAGGTGGAACCCACTTGAAAGGCCATTCGAAATGTATCAAGAAATGCTTTCACTTGATGACAAGGTTAGATAAATGAAGAAGAAGGCTATTATGTGTTTGAAGATAAAATTTACTATAACGAAGATGAAAAGAATTCTGCTGTGCAAGTTAGAAAACAAGAAATTTTTGATGAAGTTTATGAGGACCTAAACGATATTTGTTCTGTTCTGTGCCCTGTAACAAACAAAAGTGAGCCAATTTGGGAAAGTGGCGCCAAGAATTTTATTCTTGCAATATGCCTTGCTATGCTCGAAGATAGTGAAAATCCCGAGCTTGGTATGACAAAGGAAAAATTTAATTTCTTTAACATAATGAAGATTGCAACCAACACTCAAAATGATTGTGAGGAAATTTATGTTCTCCGCCTTTTTTAGAATGTTTCCAATCTCTATTCAAAACAGCTCTACCATCTGGTCCGTACCATCTTTGCTGGATAAGTTCTCCATTTTCATTAAATAAATCAATTCTTGTGTTTGGCATTCCTTCTTTTTTTAAACTTCCTATACGGCCAGTTTGAGACATTTTTCCACCGCTTGGCTTACACATTCCCATTATATCACCTCCTGAGGAAAAAGTTCAAATGTTTTAGAAAGTGTTTTGCCTCCATCTCCATATAAATTAAATTTCAATTCTTTTCCATTTAAATTTTCTACTTTGAGCATTGTTTTAAATCTACCTATAACATTATATTTTGTTTTAATTTTTATATTGTCCAAAACCCAATCAATTTTATTAACATCTTCTGCAACAACTTGTATTGTTCCTTGATAATTATCAACTTCTATTGATAAGACCTTAGGAGGATTTATCCAATACTTAGGTGGTGAAGATCTCACAATTTCAAATAATTTTTTCTTCTCTTCAAAACTAACTAAATTCCAATCAACGCTCTCATAAGGATTTTGAATGTAAGGAATATTTTTCTCTTTTATTGTGGCGTTTTCAAGACCAAAATTTGTCAAATCCGCCTTTATTTTCCATCTATAAATTTTATTTCGTTCTTCGAAATCCATTTGTGCCATAGTTAAATGTGTTGCATAATCCAATTCACTGCAATTGTTTACTTTCATAAAATGCTCTTTTACATTTTCTCCATATCCTAGTCTTTGAGAATTTCTAATATGTTTTACTCCGTGACATTTACTACAAATCCCAACAATGTCTTTAAGTGTTTGTATTTTGTTCTTTACATCAAACTCCCAAACTTCGTGAGCATCTAAATCGTCCGTTACAAATCCACAAATTGCACATTTATGATTAGCTCTTTCATAGCAAGCATTTCTAACAATGTCCCACTCCTTTTTAGGTAAAGTTTTGCTAAAATCATTACCCCAAGCACCTTTTGGTAGCAAATCTATAGTAAGTTTTAAATCTTTCATTATTGCCTCCTAAATTTCAAGGTATAGTTCGCCTGCTAGATATTTCTTTGTAAATTCAACAATTCCCATCTTCTTTATTAATTCTTCTTTATTAAAAGGGTCAATTGCTTTTGAAGTGAACCCCATTTTTGCTACCGCAAAAAAGGACACTTTAATAAAAATTTCTCTTATGGTAAAATTGCATAGGAGGTATTTTTTATGGCTGGTAAAGGACAAAAATTTAATTCTTACTCACCTGAATTAAAACAAGAAGTTTTAAATAAATATTTTTCAGGTAAGGTAGTAGAGTTTCTTTAGGTAGAGAATATAATATTTCTCACAAAACAATTAGTAATTGGATACATAAAGTTGTGCCCGCCTGGTTCTCCAGTGGAAATCTTGACTGCCACTTTTCCCTTGAGGTCTCTATTCATAGCATCGAAGATTTTGATTAGCCCTTCTGGAGTGATCTCTCTTGTAAAATATACAGTTGACTTTTTCATACTTTCTCTTTTTAATATTTTTATTTTAATACCTAAACTTAACTTTAAGTCAAGCGAATTGAATAAAAAATAAAATAATTTTTAAATTTAGTTAGATCAAATTTTTTATATTTACTTGAAAATTATGATTATGAAAAAAATAAAAGGATTTAAAATTATAATAATATTAAAAAATTAATTGAAGCATTAAAATATAAAAAATTAATGAAAAAATTAAAAAAATCATTAAAAATACTAAAAAAAACACTAAAAATACTATAATTTCATAAATAAATTAAATTTTTAATAAATTATAAATAATCAATATAAATTAATTCATTAATTAAAATTTCATTGATATTTTGTATAACTATTTAATTTTAACTATGTAGACATTATTTAGATAAAAATATTTGAAAAAGAATAAAAAATATATTATGATAATAGTATGAAAATGAAAATTCTCAATCGCTCAATACTAAAGTGGATCGCATTGTTTTCAATGCTAATTGACCACATAGGTGCAATTTTTGGGCAGGAGACTTTTGCTAGTTGGAACTTATCTTGGTTATATACATTTTTTAGGATAATCGGCAGATTGGCATTTCCTATTTTTGCATTCTTTATTTCTGAGGGGTGGAGGTACACTAGGAATAGGAAAAAGTATTTTTTCTTAATAGTCATTTTCGCAGTCCTGTCGCAACCAATATATTATTTTGCATTGAATACGTCTAGATTTAGTTTGAATATATTCTTCACATTCATATTTTCAATGATATTATTATTTTTGGTAGACAAAATACGGATGAATAAATCTACCGCATTTATAAATTCAATTTTGATTTTTGATATCGTTTTGCTTGTAGTTTTGCTGAACGCGATCGGAGTGTCTGTTTCGTATGGACTATATGGAATTGTATTGCCTGTTGTATTTTATTTATTCTATCATACTTCTTTTGGCAAAAGGATATGGATGTGGGCAATCGTGGCAGTGATGATGATCCTATTTTGGCTACGTGGATTTGTTCTGATAGATGATATTACTATGAATAGTTTTACCGAACTATTTGCTCTCATATCCATTCCGTTACTGTGCCTGTACAGCGGAGAGAAAGGGAAATTAGGTTGCAAGTGGCTATTTTATATATTTTATCCAGTCCATATATTGCTGATTTATCTAATCAGTTTGCTGATATAATGAAATTGAACCTTCTGAAATCAACCTCACGCGTTTAGCATCGTCAATGTGTACAAAAATATTGCAACTAGTTATCTTCATTTCTCGCTAAGATGTAAAAATTAAATAATATTATATCTATATACCTATTAAACTAATTTTGATTATCATTAATTGTATTTTTGTATTTTGAGTGATTTATCATATAGATAATTATCAATATGTATTTATTCCGAACATATATTTTGAATTGCAAATTAAATAATAATTCTAAACCGCTATTTATGATCATGAGAAAAATAAAACAACATATCTTTTGCTGTTCTTTTAATATATTTCATCGGATGTAAATTTTATATCAAAATTATAATTGTAGGATTGTTTTGTTTTTGATTTTGTGTTTTGTGTGAAAATGATTTCGAATTACGGGCAATCATCTAGTATTTAATAATCAGGATGAGGAATAAAATGTTGCCATATCCAATTTTTAATGCTATAATATATTAAGTTATGACCCGAGAGTTGGTGGGACAAAAATTAAAACAGTTTTTTTCAAACAAAACGATTGTATTTTGTTTGATATTTACTATTTTGTTTCTGCTTGCAGGATACGTAAAATGGTTTGAAATTGCACAAGGAATGGTCTCAATTTTGGCATTTATCATTTTGCCAGTACAATCTGCCTTTTCATTCTTTTTATACTTGCATTGTTTCACATATAGTGCTTTTGGGGCGAGATATCCAATCAGTTTTATCATATTATTCGCAGTCTTCGTCATCATTTTATTGGTCAAATTTTGCATAGGGTTGAAAAAAAATAGATACCATTTTTATAAGCCGATAGTCTTAGCGATTTCAATTTTTGTCATATTTTATGTTTTGATTAGTTTTGCTTATGATATATATTTTGAGGCATTTTGCTACATTGGATATTTTATACTTGCATATTTATTCTTGGCATTGCGAGGCGAGTTTGATATCAGGCAGGCAATGAAATATTTGACTGCTAGTCTCATCATATCTTGCACATTGTCGCTGATCGCACTAGGCTTGCCAAACTACGGCTACGAAGTTTTATATGGCTCGTCTAGATTCAATGCATTTTTCCATCATCCAAACTATCTATATATGGTCGCTCTGTTTGTTTTGACGTATTATTTCTATAGATATTTGACTCACAACCTGAAAACGACAAAGTTTGTAATTTTGTATGTGGTCTGTGCAACAATCGTTTTGTCCACGCTATCCAAAACTGGGATAGTGCTACTAGCATTATTCTCAATACTTTTCTTCGTTTTGTTGCTAAGAGAGAATTTCAAAAAAAGGATAATAATTGTCTTAATTATCTTGCTAATAATGACTGTGATTGCGTTGATATGCCACAAATTTGTTTTCGCATTGATTGACCGATTTATTGTAAATAATGGAGACATCGTCAATTCACTTTTGACAGGCAGAGATGAGATATGGCTAGAATATCTGAAAGCAAGCGTAGAAGATCCATTCACTTTCCTATTTGGACACGGGTTGGTGGCTCAAGAGGTATATATCCCTAGTCAGCAGATGACACGGGCTAGTCACAATCTGTATTTGTTCCTGCTCTACAGATTTGGTTTAATAGGTCTGATTTCATTAATTTACATTGTTTTCTTGTTCATAAAAAATCTAAACAGAGAGCGACCTAAGTTTTTGGCATCTTTGCCATTGATTTGGTATTTGATAGAAAGTCTATGCGACAACACTTTCAAGCCGTACAATTTTATGCTGATGATATTGTCTATAATGATTTTGTTTATTGATACAAAAGATAAAACTATGAGAAATAAAGAAAGTGTTGAGGGCAAAGTTTAGCACGTGATCGCTGGTTCAAATATCTCAATATGATTGAATTTGCAACAGAAAAATGGTTTGAAAAGCATAAAAGATCAATATTGTATATATTATAAAACGATGGCTTTCATATAAAATAATTGTCAATTTGTTAATTTTATCTGATGAAATTAGGTATCAAAACTATGGATTTTATTTCAGTCAAAATCAAACATTGAAATTTTTAAATCAAAAAGAGCGTTTAGTTGTCATAAACGCTTGTAAACACAATGAATTTGATATATAATAAACATATAGAGAGGGAGTTATGTCTGACATTATCTTTGGAGTTAGTTTGGGATTAATTGTATTTTTTCTTTTAATCGGTTTTTTGGTGGGCTTGATACGAGGAGTGAAACGATCAGCGGTGCATATCGCGTTCGTGGTGGTGAGCATTTTGATCGCATTTTTCGTTACGCGACCAATAGTTAATGCAGTATTAGGAATTAGCATCACTATTGATGGTTCGGCAACTACTATCAGTGATTACATATTGACAATGGTGAATGACAATGTGATAGATCTATCCAATTTTGATTCTGCATCCACATTCATTCAGGCGTTGCCATCAGCAATCGCGAATCCTATAGTGTTTATGGTAGTTATGATATTGGTCTATTTCGTGATAGATATCATTTATTTAATAGTTGCTAGGATCGCTTTCGGCAAGAAGAAAAATGATTTCGCTGAGCACAAGGCACATAGATTGCCAGGTGGATTGGTGGGCATAGTTGAGGCGTGCCTATTCGTGTTCGTATTCTTTGCGCCGATCACATCCCTGACCGCGACTTATAGCGACATTATCTCGCAGTCTGGAGCGTCCGCTGTAGAAACAGAGACCGCAACAGATGACAGGTATTTAAAATCGATCGGTGCCTTAGTGTCTGAAAATATGCCTACAGAGGTCGATGAAATAATAAATTCTTTCAATGACTCTGCCATCGGTAGAGTATGCTCAATCGGTGGGATAAACGATATATTGTTTGACGAACTATCAAATATTAAGGTAGATGGCGAAAAAATCAAGATTAGAGATGAAATAGTCTCGATTGCGGATAGTTATGATTCATTCGTGGTAGTCTACAACAATTTCATTGATCAAGATTATGAAAATCTGGAGTTTTCATCACTAAAAGATGCTTTGACACGCGTTATTGAAAACAATTTGTTCAAGACTGTCCTATCTAATACAATCGGTGATTTGGTCGTGAATTTCAAAGAGTTGGACCCTGAATTTACGGATAAACTTCCTGATCTAGCAAGAGACATCATCGTCACTTTGCAAACTAGATTTTCATCCGAAGGGTTTGATGCGTACGAATATCTATCACACGACCTATTGAAAATGCTAGACATTTTCGAGACCGTAGTCGAGAGCGGAAAGATTGAAACTTTCATCAACTTCAACAGCGAAGATACGACCTCAAGTGATATCATAAATATGATTACAGACAATTCAGATCTACTATCAGACGTGCTATTTGATTTCGTTGATTTGAATCTGATGAATGACACTTTGCCTATCGTTCTTGATTATTTGAACCAAACGATAGAATCTAAATTTGAAAACGATCAAGGGCTAACTGTGGCACTGAATGCGGACATCTCGAATGAAGAATTTAAAAGCACTATTTCTACCTTATTTGATGGCGATAAATCAATTTTGGCTCAATTGAATCAATTGGAGAAAAATTATAACATTCTAGCTATGTTAGATGCGGAAAATGCGTTGGAATTTTTATTGGACATTGAGAATATCGACCTTGCTCTAGCACAATTTGGCGCGATTATGGACGACTTAAATGGGCTTGAATTGCTAAGTTTCGCCGACACGACCGGCAAGGAAATAAAATCTCTGGAGAATATATTGAAAATCTCTGGAATCAACGTTTTGGGTGACACTGTCACTGTGAAGACTGGCGACGTATACACCACTACTCAGTTGAACACCTATGAAGAATTCTTCACATACATAAGCGCACCTATCAAAAAGATCGTAGAAGCGAATTTGGCGGATTTGATCGACGATGAAATCAATTTTGATAATATTCTCAACACTTTGACCTCTGCTATCAGCGGAGAAAGTGAGGGAGAGGAAGATTTATATTTCTTGGCAGATATATTGATGCCGTTCTATGAATTGGATCAATCTAGTTTGGCTGGGCAATCATTGGATATGGTATTCGTGCAGATAACCGATCTGTTGAAAGAAAATCTTGGCGATGTGCTAGATCTATCCACCACTGCGGAGACAGAGAATTATCAGACTTGGGAAACTAGACTCGTATCTGTGGCTACCATCTTTGATATTTTGAATAGTGGTGAAATGCCTTCTAGCGATGGTCAGTCGACTGTGACTTATTTAAAATATTTGCTAGGCGAAAATGTGGATTATTTTGAATTGATGAAGAGTATGAACGCTGACGGCAGTGTGACGGCTCTACTAAATACCATATTTGGCAACACTATGTATAATAAAATCAATTCTCAAATCTTCTCTATGGTGGATAGGCAAATTGCAGATTTCACAGGAGTGTATGTAGAGACTGATGTTACAAACTTGTATGAAGAAAAAGATAGTTATATCAGTTTGATAACTTCAATCGTGTCATATCTAGACGATGGACAATTTGATAACGCAGATCTGACCACTCAGTTGACCGCGATCGGTGGAATCTTGAACGAATTGAGGACATCTGCACAAAATGGCGTGATGAATGAAGTCTTTGCCAATTTGATCTGGTATATGACAGGAGAAGTGATCGACACCGAAAACGCCGATGCCTACGCTAATAAAACTACACCTTTTGAATATGCAGATAAAGTAAAAGAATATTTGAATGCGGATAGCGTAGTAGACGGCTACTATGGTATAGATTATCTTGCAGAGGTTGAGGGGCTAGTCGACTTCATCGAATTGGGCAACAATATTGTGGAAAGTCTAAATCAGGTAGATTTATCTACAGATACTGGTAGACAACAGTTTGTAGCGAGCCTTGAAGAAACTATAAACGCTTTCGAAGATCCGCAAGCGGTGGTAGATAAGGCGGTAGAGATAGCGAATGTTGTATTAAACGATGAGCAATTGGCTAAAATTCAAGCACAAAGCGCAGATATGATCACCGCCATCAATGAATCTACCTCATTGAACGATGATATCAAAGCATCGCTTTTGGAATTGTTCGGACTTGATCAACAATAGGTTTTATCGCAGGTCCGATATGGAAATTTGAAGATTTGCCTTATTGAAATTTTCTAGTATAGGCACTATGAATGTCGAATCGAAAAGGGACAGAACTTAAGAATACAAAATCGGCAATTCTACAATATATAAAAGGGGTTGAAGAAATGGTTATCTTCAACTTTTTTTGTAAATGAAAATCTCAAGATAGTCTGAGATTGCTTGAGGTTTGGCGATGAAAATAAAAAACAATAAGAGTGACCAAATAAAAAATCAAAATTCTAATAATAAATTATTAAATAAAAATCAAAAAAAATTACGCAAAAATCTACACAATTTTGTGTTGCTTTAAAAGAGAATTTTACCTTTATAAGTAAAGCCATTAGGTTCACTGATAGATTTTTACTAATTGACAAAAAAATGATGAGATGTAATGTGACGCAAAGATTGTACGGCATAGACTGAGATAGGAAAATCATTTTGGTATACTTTTTGATATACCGACAGGGCTAGGGAAATATTTTATGACTGATAATGTAAAAAAATTACTTTATAGTTTGAAATTTGGTATTGACTTTTTGCTACTCTTATGTTATATTAACCTAGAAAAAGAAAAGAGGAGAAAAATGATTAAAAAGTTATCGTACAAAAAGTTTTTAGCAGTAATATGCGGTATACCTGTCGTAGTCTTCGCGACAGGTGCGACTTTGATGGGAGTTGGCGAAAGCAAACTGAAAAAAATTAAAAATAGATATGAAGACCGCGAGCAATTCTTGGAATTCTGCCTGAAAGACAATTATTTGAGAAATCTTTATGATGAAAAAGTTTATCCTGCTCAATTGCAGTATATGGATGGTGAAATTTCAAGGAAAGATCTCAACAATGCAATAGACGCCTATCTATCTGAGGCTAGGAGAGAATATTCGTTCAAAGACTATACAGAGGTGTCTGGTCAGGCGGTGGAATATGAAATTGGCAGGAATTTATCTTTTGCTGGCAGTGCGACAATGGCAGTTTCTATGGCTCTGAGTATTGGTGCTGCGATGGCAGTCTCTGCAACCAAAGAGGAAGAGGAAGAGAAAACCTTGTAGAGAAGAGTTTTGAGCAAGCGACCGATCGATTTCAAAAAAAACGCTATGGTCACTGCTAAAACAAATGATCGACTTTACCATGTTGAACTTTATGTATCCAATTACTAATTGTTTTGTGAGAAATATTATATTCTCTACCTAAAGAAAATCTACTACCATTACCTGAAAAATATTTATTTAAAACTTCTTGTTTTAATTCAGGTGAGTAAGAATTAAATTTTTATCCTTTACTAGCCATAAAAAATACCTCCTATGGAATTTTACCATAAGAGGAATTTTTATTAAAGTGTCCTTTTTTTGCGGTAGCAAAAATGGGGTTCACTTCAAAAATAGTGATTTTTTATATTTAATTAAGATTAATAATCTTTTATTAAATAAATTTAAAAAAAATTATATTTTTATTGTGAATTTATTAAATTTTAATATTTTTATAAATATATTTTTTGTCTATAAAATAAGATATTTTAAAAATAAATACCAATTTTTCGCTTTAATTATAAATATTTTAAATGTTTCAATTTAATGTTTTTTAATATAATTAAGTTATTAATTAATATTTTTATTTTATTTGAAATTTTTAAAAAAATTATTAACTATTTTGTTTTGATTATTTAGACAAACTTAGTTTAAGATAAAAAATTATCAATATAAAATTTATATTGATAATTAATAAAATATAATAAAAACATAAAATATTTTGACTTAAAACGCTATACACTTTGATTTATGTTGTTCAAATCAATGTAATGAGATGTCGTCTCAAGTACAAATGTCCTTCGACTGCAAATATTTGACTTATCTTCAGTTTCAGCAATCTCTTCAGGTAAAACAAAATGAATATTTGATAAAGTAATGTCTGTGCAACAATCTCTATCGTGTTGAATAGCAAACATTTTATGACCTTTTATAATTTTGCTTCCACCACTCGTTTCATACAATCTTAAACCTATTGCAATCTGCTTGTTTGGGCAAACATTTTTAACCGTTGTAGTCACACTTAAAAATCTGCCAATACTAGATAAATTTTGAGAATTTAGAACAACATTTTTGTTGTTCTCACAATAGTCAAAATCAATATTATGATTCGTCATATCGTTTACATCAATTAATACTGGATCGGAAGTGCGTTCACTGCATTTACTCATAATTTTCCTCCCAACATCATTATATGAAATTAAATTTAAAAAGTTAAAAAATAGGCAGAAGATAACTTTCGTTACCTTCGCCTATAGATTAAACAGAATATTTTTTCTTCGCTTCATTGATCGCCTTGACAATGTTTGTGATCACTTTGTTTTTGTTCATCCACCAATCTCTGCTCCACACACGCATTATCGTCCAACCACGAGATTGAAGGAATTTCGTCCTATACACATCACGTTCCAAAATAGAGTCGCTACTCTTGAACGCCGCATAATCACATTCAATTCCTAGTAAATATCTGTCAATTTTTTTATCATAAACTGCAAGTGACAGTTTATAGTCTGTATTACCTAAATTTGTTTCGACAGAATATCCCAGTTTTATCAACTCATTTTTGATATCATTTTCGATAGAATTATTGATAGTTTCCATATTTGAATTAGGCAAACTTGGCTTGAAACTATCCAAAACAAATCCTGCCTCTTTATACTTCTTGTTCGATATGGCGCGAACATATTTCAAATAACTCTTGAATATTTTTGGTCCTGCGTTTTTGCTCCCCTCTACGATCAATTCTTCAGGTTCAATGCTCGTCACCACATAAATCTTTTCTTTCGCACGAGTGATTGCAACGTTTAGTCTATTTTCTCCGCCCTCGACTGACAGCGAACCAAAGTGGGCAACCACCTTTCCATATTCGTTGCGTGCATAACCAATGCTGAATATAATGATATCACGCTCATCACCTTGTACATTTTCTAGATTCTTGATGAAAATTGAAGTATCTTCATTGTTTTCTTTCCTATTTTGCTCACGAATATACGCATCTCTAAATGCAGAATCTTTTTGGCACTCTAAATCAATTGCATCCTCGATTGCATTCTCTTGCTCTGTATTGAATGTGATGATTCCTATTGAAGATTTGTTTCGTCTGTTTTTGATCAATTTCTTGAGCAATGTCACTACAGCATTTGCCTCTTCCTCGTTTCGTCTGCCTAACCAGTGTCCGTTGACTTTGATTCGCTCAATTGGTTTGCTACCCACATTCTTTGAAATGTTCGGTGCTATTTGCAATTTACCATCATAGAAAGCATAGTTTGAAAAATCTATCAATTCCTCGCTCTTGCTTCGATAGTGATAGGTCAAATTCGTGCTAGCGAATCTAGATGTCGCAAGGTCTAGCAAACTTTCCACTTCAAGCGCCGCTTGCGTTGCCATATCCAATTCATCATCGCTATCATTACCCATATAACGTTTTACAAAAGTTGCCGTAGGACGCAACTGCTTTGAGTCTCCCGCCACCACGATACTCTTCCCTCGATAAATTGTAGGAAGGGTGTTTTCGATGAACACCTGACTCGCCTCATCAAATAGGATGATATCAAACATCTCTTTTTTAAGTGGGAATATCGTTGAGACACTTTCTGGAGACAATAGCCAACAAGGAAAGAGTTTTAGCAAAAAATCATTGTATAGATCCATCGCCTTTCTTATCGGCAACAGATTCTGCTGTTTCGTAATTTGATATAGATAATTTTTGCTCTCCTCATTTTCGTTGAAGTAGTCTATATACTCTTCTTTAAATTTGTTCAAACAAATCTCTTTTGAAATTTGTTTTTCGTCCTTTTTAAGTGACAACACGCGATTGCGAATGTTTTCAAAATCAATGATCTTTGAAAGTTCTGTCCTATTGAGTTCTTCGTATTTGATTGTTTCGTGATAGATTCTGATTTCCATCAGTTTATCAATAATCTCTTTGTATTGACGTGCATTCTTTGCGTTCTGATATGCGAAATTGAGAATTATTCGCTCGTCATCTGTCAAGCCCAATAGTGACACATTGACATCCCTTATTTCAATATAATCGTTGAGAGCATTCAATAGCAATCTCAAAAAGATTGAATTTCCGTTGATCAAATTGTCAATTGTCATCAAAAAGCCTTTCCTATCCAGCACTTTGTTGAGCAATGAGTACTGACTAATATAATTCTGGATATCCTCTAGAGTTTGCTCAAAATTCTCCTTAATCTCCTCTTCTTTCTTGATAACTTTATTTTTCACAAACGGATATGCTGGGAACAAAATCTTCGACATCTTCAGGTCTTTGTGCAATTTCTTGTTTTCCACCTTTGAAATCATATCTATGAGAGGTTGCATATCTTCGATCTTGTCCACGTCGTTCTCTAGCATATATATGATCAACTGCCTTGCGTGTGGATGCTTTGCAGTATCAAATGGAACTATATTTTTTTGAACTATCTCTTTCAGATACACTTTCATTTGATTGATTGTATGTATCTCAACATTCGCTTTGATATGATCGATGAGAGGATTGTTTTTCTTGAGTTCTATGTATCTATAATACAAATTGGCTTTGTTCTTTTCCTTGATGATTCGCAAAGTAGAATGCAATCTCTGATAATCCATTGCCATCAAATCTTTGTTTTTCTTCATCAATTTATAAAGCACATAATCGTAACTATTCTTGCCAATTTTTGCAGAATTGGTGTACATCTCTTGAAGTGACAAGCCGAACGGAGTTTTCGTAAACATTGCGTTCGATATAGTCTGCAATTCGTCAATCTCTTTTTCAATAGCATCCTCAACTCTGTCAAAATCTTGTGTCGTGACGTTTGTAGTGTTTGAATTCATCACCGCTTGGTGCATCTGTGCACATCGCTCGTAGAATTCTACTTTGTTTTTCTCCGCATCGGTTATGAACATACATTTTGAATTGAGCGTATTCAATCGGTTGAACACGACTTCCAACGCCGCTTTTTTCTGGGATACTACAAGAACTCGTTTGTTCTTGCACAACGCGTCCGAGATGATATTCACGATCGTCTGTGATTTACCCGTACCTGGAGGTCCATAGATCACTAGATTATTGTATTGATTGAGTCTGTCTATAGCACTCTCTTGAGCATAATCTAGATCATTAATAGTGAATATTCTATCATCATATTTCTTATTTTTCTTGATATTTTTCGCTTCCAACAGTTGCCTAATCGCAGATGAAGTCAAATGCTTTTTCTCTAGTATTGCGTAATCATTATATATAGAATTAGCAAGTGGGAAACGGCCTATGACGCAGGAATTGATTATCTTCAGACCGTCCACATCGTTAGGCTCAGGGATGTCATCGAATTTGACAAACTTATTCAGAGAATCAAAATTGTCTCTAATATCAAATTTGTAACCATAATTTGCTAGATATTCGACTACATCTTTTACAGTCCTAAGTTTGTAATCAATTAGATTATCAAACTCCATTATCATTCCATCATTTTTCAACCTATGCTCTTTTGCGTATGCGAGCATAAGCACTTTATTGAATTGGACCAATTCATCTGACTTTGCTTCTATTGAGACTGTATTGTCATTTTCAACATTGATCACGACAGGGAAAAGTATCAGAGGTGCTTTCACGACAATATCTTTGTTCAACACTCCAGTGACGAAAGGATATCCAACAAATAGTTCGTACCTACCTGTCTCTTTTGCAAACTCGTCAATCTCTCTTTTCAATCCGCGCAATGCGTTGACTTGAGATGAGATAATACGTTTTCCTTCCTCTCTACGCAAACGTTCGCGTCTAAGATTCTCCAATCGTTTCTCCTCTGCTTCCATTCCATCGGTCGACTTAAATTGAGGTTTGACTTTGCCTTCGAGATTAAAGTTCTTGAACAAGCGCTCTTTCATATTTTTATTTATCAAAGAATATCCAGTACGTTTACCTTTCCACAAGAATGTAAAAAATTCTTGAAACTCATCTTTATCGTTTCCAATCACTGCACCTATATCGTACGAATATTTCCTGCTAATATTCTTAGCATACAGACTTCTATTCTTTCCGCTAATTTCTATCAAACGTTCTTTGTAATATTTATAAACCGATCCCATAACCCATCCCTTTTCTTTTATTTTATCAGAATGTGTCAAATTTTTCAAGTAATTCTGCCTACTATTAAAAATATTACGAAAATAGTTTGTTATTAGTTTTTTTAACGAATTAATTTGAATTTTTCATTATTATTTATAAAAATTCATCTTTATCCAAATATAAGTAATAATTTATTAATTTGAAATACAAAAATATGTTAAATATGAAAAATATAATTGTTGATTTATCAACACAAAATTAATATTCTATCAATTTGAAATAACATCAAATCTAACGAAAATATTATATACTTATTTTTGCGTAAAATTTTTATTTTTTGGTATCGCGATCAAAACAATTTCTGTAGCAAAAATCGGCCCGCCATAATATCTAAGGTGTAAATCGTAGTTGTTGTTATACTTTAAAATCAATTTCGGTATTTCAAATAAATCTGTGTTGTTGTGATATACCGAGATGAGCAAAATCGGAGAGTCTTTTTTGATATGCTCTTTCATCCCTTCAATCGCCTTATACTCACCACCTTCAATATCCATCTTCACAATATCTATAGATTCTAAAATTTCATCGTCTAGCGAAACTCCATTCACTATTATTCTACCATTTTCAGTGATTTTATTTGCTGATGATTCTATGTTTTCATCAAAACACAATTTGCTCTTTTTGTCCGTCACAGCCTTTTTGATAATTGAAATGTTTGGATAATCTTTCAAATTTTTTTCCATCTTCTCTATATTAATTTCACTGATTTCATAGCAATACATTTTTTTATATGAATGTTCACCATAACTATCTATGTAGTCTAGTACACTATCACCTATGAATGCACCAACATCTACGAATACTTGATCTTTCAATCTAGGCATAAGATCAAGGTCAAAATAATGTTTGTATATATTTTCAATAGAATTTTTCAGATGTTCAAAATCAAAATTATAAAAATTATTTAGAATTGAAAACAATATATACTTTGATTTGTAATCTTTCAAATTTTTATACAACTCCTCCAATTCGTCAATGTGTTCGTCAAAAACTTTTGCTTTGAGCCGGAGCATTTCATAATTGTCATATTCGATTTCAATTTTTCCCCAATATTGAAATTGATTCAAAAATTGCTGTATTGATAGTTGAGTAGCAATTGGAAGCATTTTAAATTTCAAAAACATATTAAAATAAATTCCATCTTTATCCTTTCCTTTGATTTCATCAATCAGCGAAAAAAACAATCTATCTATATAATTCCCCATTTTTTCTCCTAAATTTTATTAAACAAAATCGTTTTGTTTAATATAAATATATGAAGATTTTATTAAAATAGGTGCTATTATGAATGTTTTTATTTAATGATCAAAAATAAGTCAATTTTCAATACGCAATTGACATATCGGCTATTTGATAGAATAGTCGTATTTATTTTGCTGAAGATTGACTTCTTGCTTTTTATTGAAAGAATATAAATTGGCGTATTTTTGACGCATTTGTCCAATCAAACCTTCACATCCAAATGAGTAGTAATTATCTTCGTTCAATATTATATGATCGAGCAGAGACACCCCCATTATTGAACATATATCAAAAATTTTTCGAGTCGTCTCAATATCTTCCTCACTAGGATACGCCTTACCATTAGGATGAGTATGAAACAAAATTATTCCTGTCAACACTTTGCTAGTGATCATCTGTGCGAAATCTTTGAGCCCAATTTTAATATTGACATCGTTCACGCCCTCTATTTCAAAAGTCTTGACAATTTTATTCATATTATTCAGACCTACAACATATAGAAATTCTTTTGAATGAATCTCATAATTCTCTCTAAAATATTCTACACAGTCGCGTGGACAATTGAGTCGGATATCTAGTTTGTCTTGCTTAAATTTTTTATATAATTCAAACACTTCCGGTAACATTGTCAAAAATAATGCAGTCTCGTCACCTACGCCCTTTGTAGTCGTAAGATCCAAATAATCAGCCTCTAACACATTTGAAAATCCATTGTATTTATCAATCAACTCATGTGCAAGCGCGTTCGTGTCTTTTTGTGGAATTGTATAAGTCAATAATAATTCCAAAACCTCGTGCATACTCAAAGATTTCAAACCATTAATTCTAACTTTGTCTTTCAATCGTTGTCTATGTCCTGCGTGTTTGTGTTTAAATTCTTTTTTCATATTTGTACCGCTATATTTAGGTTACCACAAAATCTAAATTTTTCAAAATAATTTTGAAAAATATATGAAAAATAGATATAAAAAAAATTTTATTGTGATATAATAATTTTGACATATAATAACGACTAATATATATTAAACTATAAAGGAGAACTTATGAAAAAATTGAGAGTATGTCTTTTATTGATTGTGATGATACCTTGTATCTTTCTTTTTGGCGGTTGCGGAACTGAGCCTTATGTGGTCGACATAAAAAAGACCGACACTATCGGCACTATAGATACCTACACTGTGTATTATTCTGACAATTCCACTTCGAATTTCACCGTTGAAAACGGCACTGACGGCGAGGACGGAGCAGATCTGACAATGGAGAATATCTTCGATTCTTTAGTTGATCGTGGAATATATACAGACACTAATGAAGATTATCTTAAATTCTTATCCGAATATCTGAATTTTTCAGTTGAAGAAAATAGCATCAAAGATGCCGTCGTGAACGCTATGCCATCTGTTGTGAGCATATTTGTAGAGCATCCCGAAGCAACCATTATCGGAGAATTTCCCCACCTTGAAGAAACTGTGGACTCAAAGATCTATTGTGGTGCTGGAGTGGTATACGAGATGAATGAGGACTTCAGTTATATTATCACCAATTTTCACGTAGTTTATAATTATTCTTCTGAGATTAGCAACAAAATTGCACGTTTGATATATGCATATCCTTATGGGCAAACGGCTATGCTGGCTGAGACGGACTCTACAGACGCCTTGACAGAACCTACGCTAGAATTTGTAGGAGATGGAGTAGAATGTACTTTCATTGGCGGATCTATGAACTATGATATCGCAATCCTAAAAATTTCTACCAATAGTCTAAAGGCAGTCAATCCTGATGCGAAAGCAGCCACAATAGCAGATGGCTACAGCCTTGCAGACACTGCAATTGCTATAGGTAATCCTGAGGGAGATGGTGTAAGTGTGACTAGCGGAATTGTGTCTGTAGTTAGTGAAGAGATCACTATGACACGTGTTGACAAAAGTGGCAATGTGAAATTCCGCGTAATGCGAATCGACACTGCCATCAATGGTGGAAATTCTGGTGGCGGACTATTCAATGACAAGGGCGAATTGATAGGAATTGTCAATTCAAAACTTACGATGACTGCAAATGGAAGCACGGTAGACAACATTGCCTATGCCCTTCCTTATGATAATGTGACGAAGGTGGCAGAAAACATTATTGATCAATACGAAAGCAGTTTGACCTTAGCATCGAATTCTAGTTATCTGAATGTTTTGAAACTTTATTTGGGAGTATCTGTAACTAGTGAAAATACTCAGACATTATATAACTACAAAACTGATGAAATCACAATTAGCGAAGATGCACTTGTAGTGAGTGTTGAAAAAAATTTGCTCGCTGAAAGAAAAGGAATAAAAGAAGGTGATATTATCACTTCTATCGTGATAAATGACACCGAATACGAAATTAATCGTTATTATGAACTGAGTGAATTATTGTTGATGGTTCGCGTTGGTGATAATGTCCTGATCAATGTAGCACGCGATAATTTGAATCATTCTATCGTGATAGGCACAATCACCTCAGATATGATGATAACAATTGTTTAAAAATCACTTTCTGTATAACAAAAAATATCTCCTAAAATTTCAGGAGATATTTTTGTTGAATGAAATTTATTTTTTCTATTAATTTCAAATGATGTTAATTATAGAATATAAACTATTGAAATTACATTTCTTTGAGGCTGTCAATACATATCAAATCAAAACCCTGTTTCAAAATCTTTTTCAATCCATTAAGCAATTTGATTTTCGCATTGATTTCAGATATTGTTCCTTCTAGAACTTTTGTGCTGGTATAAAATTTGTTGAATGCCTTGCATAGATCCATCACGCGTTTTGCTACAAAACTAGGGTCACGTTTCACAAGCGCCTGCCAGCAGTCGGACTCAAAACTATTCATCATCTTTGTCAATAAGAAAGCATCCGCATTGAAACAAGAATAGTCACATTCTGCATTTTTTGAATTACCAATACCTTCATTATATTTTCGCAAAATGCTTTCTATACGCGTATAGGTATATTGCATATAAGGAGCGGTCTCACCTTCGAATGAAAATGCTTTCTCCACATCAAACACGCAATCTTTCCCTCGCTCTACTTTCAGCACACTGTAGTTCAACACCGCCCGAGACACCTTTTTTGCCACTTCCAAAGGCTTTTCTATTTCAAATTTTCTATCTTTGATCACATCTTTTGCTTTTGACAAAACATATTCTATCAAATCTACCAAAACCGCCTGTTTGCCACGACGCGAACTGATTTTGCCGTCTGGCAGACTGAATCTGCCGTACGACACGTGCTCCAATCTAGACGCATAATCTTCGTGCATCAACTCTGCCACTTTGAACCATTGCTTGAAGTGCAAATCTTGCTCTACTGCGGTGAGATAAATCATTTTATCAAATTTATAATCGTGGTATCTAACGATAGAGGCGGATAGATCACGTGAGGCGTAGAGTGATGTTCCGTCACTTTTCAGCATAATCGCTGGAGGCATATCATATTCAGACAAGTCCACGATTTGTGCCCCTTGACTAATTGATAAAAGGTTCTGCCTCTTCAATCTTTCGATCAATTCTGGTACAAATTGATTGAAATACATCTCTCCACGATAATCGTCAAATTCCACTCCGAGCAACTTAAATTTTTCAATGGCGTCTTTCAATGAAATCTTCACAATTGTCTCATAAATTGGGTATATTTCCTCGTCTTTTTGCTCAATTTTCTTGAAAATATCACGTGCCAACTGGGTGTATTTTTCATCCTGCGCTTCCAGTTGATTGAATTTGATATAATAATCTTGGAGAGCGTCATTCCCACGTTTTTTGACCTCTTCAATGCTTCCGAATAGTTGAATGCCTCCTATGATTTTACCAAAAGGAGTACCATAATCTCCCACAAAATTGAGACGCTTCACCGTGTAGCCAAACATTTCAAATAACCTACTTAGGCTCTCTCCAATGATCAGAGTTTTCAAATGTCCAATGTGCAGATATTTCGCTAGATTAGGACTGCCATAATCAATGCAGACCACTTTTCCGCTACCAAGAGTGAGTTCCTTATCCTTATTCACATCAGCCAAAATCACGTTTGAAACAGCCTTGATATTCAAAAAGAAATTTAGATATCCCTGCACCACTTCGACTTTTTCAACGTAATCGCTTTTTTTAAGAGACGACATTATATCCAATGCAATTTGATTGGGATTTTTCTTGAGAATTTTTGAAAACGAAAAACAAGGTAGACAATAATCTCCCTTGTCAGATGAAATGGATTCTATGATCAAATCCTCATAATTAATATTCTCTATCTTTTCGCCAATTAGATCAGCAAGCATTTTCTTTATATTCATAACGATTATTATAGCATATCACAATCTTTTTTGCAATCAAATTCAATGCCACCCTAGCATTCATTCCAATTCCAAAACTCTATCAGATTCAATGGCGCGATTGATAATCTCGCCTATATCTTTCCAATTGTCCACGAAAGTGAGATCTTTGTATCTTTCATTGTTCTTTGGCTTGTTATAACAAATACTTTTGATTCCGTTTACCATCGCATTTAGGCAATTTGATGGCGAGTCATCTATCAGACAATCAATATCAAATCGTTTGCAAAATTCAGCCTTGTTATTACAATTGAGAATCATACCTGAATACATCAAATTTGATTTTGAAAAAATCTGTCGCAAAATGGCATTGAGCGAAGCGAAATTCGGACGACTAGATAATAGATATACTTTCACTCCACGCTCAAACCAAACATTCACAGCGTCAGTAGAATCTTCCAATACTGTATAGTTTGAAAACTTTCCCATCTTGGTGAATCTGTGTATAAGTTTCGACAACAAACCACATTTGTCATCCGACTCATCCTTGATGACTGAATATTTCAACTCTTTGTTCTGCGAAGCACTTCCGCCCGGAAACAACTTGCATACCTGATACAAGTGCGATCTACAATTAATTAGTGTATGATCTACATCTACAGCAATCTTTTTCATAATTGTTATATTATCACACCAAACTCAATAATGCAATAGCAAAATTGAAATTTTTCAATTTTTTAATACCTCACTTGTAACATTCGTATATGCACGAGTAAGTCCTCCCGCTCCCAATTTGATACCTCCAAAATATCTCACCACCGCCACCAACGTATTTGTCAAATTCTTTTTTTTCATCACTTGCAGAATAGGATATCCAGCCGTTCTGTTCGGCTCACCATCATCGCTACATTTTTCACTGACCAATTCTTTGTTGTATAAATATGCAAAACAAATATGATTTGCTTTCTTATGTTCTTTTTTTAAGTTTTGCAAAATCTCTTTCACCTCTTGTAGTGAATTAATTTCATATTTATATGCTATAAATTTTGACTTTTTTATCACCAATTCCGCACTGTTCATAACTATATATTACCAAAAACTTAATATATTTCAAAACATTTCTTATCTTCGCAAATTGAAATTAAGATTAAATCTATATTTAAAAGAAATTGTTTTTGCAAATTTTTCATACTATATAAAAATAAACAAAAAAGCGAATTAATCGCTTTTTATCATTTTTTCTATTATCCCCATTCTGTCCACACAATAGCCTACAGCCATAGCGTTAGGCCCCGTGTGACACACGATGAATAGAGGTAGTGGATCGAATGTAAAGAATGGAAATTCTGGTAACGAGTTTGCAACTTCTTCTCTAAAATCTTTCAATTCTTGTGCATTTATATCTGGATTGCTATGCGCCATCCCAATATATACTTTTCCTTCTTTCGCTTCTTCTGGGAATCTCTCCATAATTTCTTTTTTGGTAGCATTGATCATCTTTGCCCTAGCCTGTTTCATTGACATAACTTTAGCAAAAGCGTCCAGTTTGCCTCCGTGTATTTGAAGTATAGGTTTGATATTTAATAGCGTTCCAATTGCAGCCGCAGCAGGTGTCACCCTTCCACCCTTCTTCAAATATCTGAGCGTATCTACAGCAATATAGACTCCACATTCGCCTCTAGTCTTTTCAAGATACTCTTTGATTTCCTTGCCAGATTTTCCATTGTCGATCATATATCTAGCCTCAAACATCGCCATCTTATTCATATAAGCAACGCGCTGATTGTTCACGACAAAGACTTTACCTTCAAATTCATCGGTATGGCTTGCATTGATTGCAGTGTTGCAAGACTCGCTTAAGCCACTAGACAAAATAATGTAGACCAACTCATCGTAGTCTTTCAAAATATTTCTCCACTCTTCCTTGATCATTTCAATGCTTGGTTGAGATGTGCTGACGTCCGTCTTTTTGTCAGCAAGGAATCTATAAAATTCCTCATAAGTCATATTCTGATTTTCGTAATACTCTTCTCCATTGACGATGAAAGAAATTGGAATCATTTTTGTAATATGGATCTTTTCCATCTCTTCTTTGGTCAAACTTCCTGAATTATCTACCACTAATGCAATTTTTTTCATATTATCTCCTTATTCAAAAATAAACAAATGTTTATAATTGTATTATAATAAACTTAACAAAATTCTACAACTAAAATGTAATATTTTAAAAAAATTCATTAAAATGATTACCAACTCTAGACAATCATTGACAATTCTGTTTATTTTTGATAAAATTGAGTTATGAAAAAAGCGGAATACAAAAATTCAATATTGAGCAAAAAGAAAATTGCGTCCACTTATTTAAAACTCCTAATAAAGACGGGCAACAAATTCACTGTCACTGACGTGGTGAATGCCGTAGGGATGAATCGCGGGACATTTTATTTGCATTTCAAAAATTTGGATGATGTAGCAAAATATATTGAAGATGAACTTGCGTCAAATTTCAAAGAATTGGAAATTGATTTTCGTATGACAGACATCGATCATTTTCCTGAAGTAATGATTGAAAGATTGAATGAATTGTTGTCAAAAGATATTGATTATTATCGTCTTATCATCACCGCGACTGGCAATAGTAATCTTATGGAGAAAATCAAAAATTCAATCTTGAAATCTATATCCAACAATTTCAAAATTATGAAATACGTGACTAATTATGAAAACTTTAAAATGGTGGTTCAATATGTGGTTGGCGGAGTGGTGAATGTATATACCGATTGGTTCAAAGGCAACATCAATTGTATGCTAGATGACTTGAAAAAATTTTTACCAATGCTCATCCGTCAGGGATTAAAAGGAATTATAAGGAGCAATGCAGGCGAATATTATTGATTATGGTATGAATGCTGAAGGAGTGGCAAAAGAAAATGATTTTATATACTTTGTCCCATACGCATTAGTTGGCGAAAAGGTAGAAATAGAGATCGAGCGTCTTTACAAAAATTATGCAGATGCAAAATTGAAATCTATACTTTCTCCATCTTCAAAAAGACGAAAGCCACCCTGCCCATATTTCTATGATTGCGGTGGATGTTCTCTTCAGCACGCTAGTTATAGTGAACAACTGAGATACAAATCATTATTGGTGAAAAAGACTATCAAAAAAATTGCTGAACTCGACTGTGACGTCTCACCAACAGTACCTAGTGACAAAATTTTTCATTATCGCAACAAAGCGAGTTTCAATTTTTCGGTCAATAGTGCAGGTTTTTTCAAACAAAAATCGAAAGAAATTGTAGACATCTCGAATTGTCTAATCCTCAATGAAAATATAAATAAAGTTTATACAATATTTTTGCAATATTTGAATGATCACCGATCAATTCGTCCTAATATCAAAAATTTGGTTGTACGTGCTATTGATAATCAAATTCTGATTGGAATCGTTGCCAAAATCTATATTGATTGTACCGATTTCTATGAAACTTTGAAAAAGCATTTTGAAAGTATAGGTTTGTATCTTGTCGTCAACACTAGGAATGACTCGGTAGTGCTGAGCGGGAAAACATTTTTCATAGCAGGGACAAGACAGATAGCGATCGAAAATTTTGATCTAAAATATAGTATAGATTTGCTCTCTTTCCACCAAACGAATATAAATATACAAAACAAAATTTATACAAAGGTTCTAGATTATATTAAGACAAATGAAATCGTCATAAATGCATTCAGCGGAGCAGGATTGCTGAGCGCAATATGTGCCAGACGAGCGAAATTCGTCTACGGTGTGGAGATAGAAAAAAGTTCACACATCGAGGCTGAGAAACTTGTCAAAAATAACAAAATAAAAAATGTAAAAAACATTTTAGGCGACTTCAATCTCGAATATAAAAAAATAAATAAAATTGCAGACACTATCATCCTTGACCCAGCCAAAAAAGGATGCGGAAAAGACATTTTGCGACAGATTATCGGAATAAAATCAATAATTTATATATCCTGTAACCCTATAGCACTATCAAAAGATTTGCAATTTTTGAAAAATGACTATATAATAGAAGAGATTATTCCGTATGATATGTTCCCAAACACAAATCAAGTGGAAACATTAGTCAAATTAAAATTTAAAGGAGAACAATAATGATTATAAGTACTGATTCTACAGCGAATTTACCTCAAGAATATTATGAAAAACTAAACATTCGTATGATACCTATGCAGATCAACCTTGATGATAATACATATAATGATCTTAGTGCAGATCTGCCAGTCGAAGAATACTATCAAAAAATGCGTGACGGTTCCACTCCGACAACCTCTCAGATCAACGAATTCCGTGCACGAGAATATCTTGAGGAATTGCTAAAGTCTGGCGAAGATATTTTGCATATTGGTTTTTCATCCGCTCTCAGCGGAAGCACCGCCACGATGAAACGACTTGCAGACGAATACAATGAAAAGAACAAAAACAAAATCATTGTGATCGACTCACTAAATGCTGCATCGGGCGAAGGTTTGTTGGTGATGAAGGCATACGAATTGATGCAGGAAGGAAAATCAATAGATGAAATAGCGGAAACTATCCGCGCGCTCATTCCTTATGCTTGCAGTTATTTCACAGTTGAGCAATTAAAATATCTTGTTCGCGGTGGCAGAGTGAGCAAAGTGAGCGGAATGTTGGGTTCACTTCTCAATATCAAGCCTGTGCTACGCGTGGACGAGCAAGGTAGATTAGTATCATATAGAAAAATAATTTCAAGAAGAAAAGCAATTAGCGAACTAAAAAAGATTTGTGCTGAAAAGATTGCAGACAAAAAATATGTATTTATCAACCACGCAGTATGTCTAGAAGATGCAGAAAACTTGGCTAAAGCACTGAAAGAAGAGTTGGGAGTAGATCCTATAGTGACAGATTTGACGCAAGTCATCGGTTGCCACACAGGACCGGGACTATTGGCGCTATTCTTCTTTGGCAAAGAAAAATAAAATCACTCTAAAATAAAAGTGCACTAATGTTAAATCATTTTGAAATTACAAAAAAAGGAACTATACGAAAAGTTCCTTTTTATTATTTTTAGATTAAAAATTCATATTAATGTAATATCAGTTTATTGCATTTTATCAATGTTTCGCTTTATGATTTCTTCCATTCGGTTTAAAATGTCTTCGTTGATCGCAAGTATATGATATACAAAATTGTTATATTTTTTATATGTTGAAAATGCACCCGCTTCAATGCACAACAATTCTCCCGGCATCCTATCCCAAGGATTAATTTTCCTGTTTATATGATAGTATATCGCAAATCTGCCACTAGCAAAAAACGCGCACTCGCAACCATAGCTCCCTAAATCTCTAAACGACAGACAATCATTTTCAATTTCTTCCATTATATTAAAATTGAGACGCATAACATCTGAATTCTTTGAAAAATCGGCATCAACCAACATAGTTTTTGGATCGGCAAGACTAACAATTTTCAAGCGCTTTTCATTGAGATATGCTCCCTGATTTCGAATTGCATAATAAAATTCATCCAATTTTGGTATATAGATTATTGAAAATTGAGTATTTCCCGCATCGTAAAATGCTAGTTGCACACAAAAAATATGAAAATTATTCATAAAATTGTGCGTTCCGTCTATCGGATCAATTATCCAAGTGCGGTCCAAAATCTGACTTTGCGAATAGCTTTCTTCGGTCAAAAAATTATCATTTGCAAACGATTTTTTGATATTGTTTATCAAATATTGTTCGCTTTCAAAATCTTTGTCCGTCACAAAATCAAATTTCCCTTTGCTCGAAACTTTCCCTGCGCTATGATTAATAATATGTTTCCCAACATATCGAATCAATTTCTTCGCTAGTTTAAATTCTTTTTCGTACATAATCTCCATCCACGAATCTATTGGATCTCCTCTTTTGAAAATGTCATATCACAATATGGGCAATGCCATTTGTCCCCGTCTTGTTCCAACTTTCCACCGCAGTTGTTGCACTTTTTGATATGCAATTTTTGCATAGGCTTTTGTTTATCATTCAATTTTATTGTCTCGCCGTCATAGATATATCCCACAAGATATTTTTTGTTAATTGCTTTGTATATTTCCGTTTGAACATCTTTTTCTCTCATAGATAGTTGCTGTGCTATTTCGCTGTTCGTGAGTAGATTTTCCTCCACCACAGCCTCCACCACACGCTTGGTCTTTCTCTTGCCCGCATAAGATATCCAAAGAAGCGGAGAACCATAAAAACCAAACACCACGAACACTATCCCCAACGTCATCACAATCCAATTTTTCCCCGCAAACATAGCGATGAGCGGGATCCCAACGACAAACAAAACGCTCGCTATTATTGATATAATGAGCATTTTCGTTTCATCTTTCTTAATATTCTTCATATTTTCTTTCATATCTATATTATATAATATTTTTTGCAAATATAAAAATGATTTTATCTAAAAATCAAAATTTTATGGCATACACTCATACTTTTGCGAATGAAAGTTGAAAAATAACCGGCTTTTTGTAGACTTTCGTAATATTACTACTCCTGTTCTCAATATCTCAATGAACGGAACTCGCTACACAGATTATTTATGATACAACATATTGTATTTGATTGAAATGTCAATATTTTATACAAAATAACGTTGAAATACTTATCAAAAAATATTTATACTACTTTCATATCCATATATAAATAATGAATTGAATTAAAATTTATCTTATTTGGAAAAAGTTTAGAAATAGATTAACAAATATACTATTCAACGCTAAACTATCGAAAGCAATTTGCTGTTTGATAATAAATTGCCAAAGATTGATATGTATTTATGATAATTTATCATAGATCTATACAGATTTTACGAAATTGTTGCAAACGCTTATACATTTTACGAAACTAATGAAAACACGTTAATACTTTATCTTGTTATTAAATATATGAAATTGGCGTTTGTCATAATCAATCAAGCCCTCTTTTTTCATTTTGCTTAGTTCGTTAGACATAGCACTCCTGTCCACAGATAAATAATTCGCAAGTTCGGTGATGTTGAAAGGAATTTCAAAATAGTCAGATTTTGCTCGCTCGCTCATCAAACCAAGATATGAGAGCAATTTCTCCCTCGTAGATTTTTTTGATAGATGTGTCAGTTTGTCAAGCAGTTTCAAATTGCTTTCCGCTACCAATCTCATCAGATTTTTGACAACAAAATCGTGACGCTTGCACCTATTCTCGCACGGATTTATCAGCCTGTGCTTATTCATAAATAATACCAAAGTCTTTTCTGTGGCAATCACGCTATCTTTATAAAACTCATCCCCCGCATACGCAGATTCCACTCCATAAACGTCACCCTTTTTCAACTGCATCACTATTGAAATGTTGCCTAAAATATCAATATTTTCTACAATTCCGCCACCTTTTAGGATCAAAATAATATCCTCAATCCTATTTCCTTGTGTAATGATATTTTCATTTTTGTCAAACGTTTTGAACTTCGTTTTGAAACAAAACATCATAGCCTGACAGTCAAATTCAGACGCAAAATCAAAAATTTTGGTAGCCTTTAATTCTTGAAAATATTCCATAAATTCATAAATTTGTTGTAAAAACAACACTTTTTATACTTCCATTATAGTATAATAGATGTGTAATGTCAAACAAATCAAGGTTGTTTGATCATAGGAGGAATTTATGAAAGTTATCAAGCGTAATGGACAAGAAGTTATCTTCAATCCAGACAAAATCCGAATCGCTGTCACTAAGGCAAACAATTCGGTAGACGAGATAGGCAAGCGTCTCACCTCATCTCAGATTGACACTATTGTCAATGAAGTTGTGAATGAATGTGAGGGAATGGGACGTGCTGTCGGGGTGGAAGAAATTCAGGATATGGTGGAATTCGCCATAATGAAACAAAAGGCTTATGTGGTGGCGAAAAACTATATCACATATCGCTATGATAGACAACTAGCAAGGCAGGCAAACACCACAGATGAAAAAGTGTTTGCACTGATTGATTTGAAAAATGAAGAGATCAAGCAAGAAAACTCGAATAAAAATCCTACAGTCAACAGCGTTCAGCGCGATTATATGGCGGGTGAGATGAGCAAAGATTTGACCAAACGTTTCCTTTTGCCTCATCATATATGGAAAGCACACGAAGATGGTATCATTCACTTCCACGATGCTGACTATTTCGCACAACGTATGCACAACTGTGATCTTGTCAATCTTGAAGATATGTTGCAAAATGGCACAGTAATATCAAATACTATGATTGAGCGTCCACATTCTTTCTCCACCGCTTGCAATATTGCCACTCAGATCGTAGCACAAGTGGCATCCAGCCAATATGGCGGTCAGAGTATCAGTATGGCACATCTTGCACCATTTGTTGACGTCAGCCGAAAAAAGATTAGACAAGAAGTGGAAAAAGAACTAAAACTAGTGACTGACAAAATCAACACCGACCTATTAGACAAAATCACAGAACAGCGTGTCAGAAAAGAGATTAATCGTGGAGTACAGACCATTCAATACCAAGTGATCACTTTGATGACCACCAATGGACAAGCGCCATTCGTGACAGAATTCTTGTATCTAGGCGAGGCGAAAAACGAACGTGAAAAACAAGACCTTGCACTTATCATAGAAGAGACTTTGCAACAAAGATATGATGGAGTGAAGAATGAAAAAGGTGTTCCTATCACCCCAGCGTTCCCAAAGATCGTATACGTCTTGGAAGAGGACAACATTCATCCAGACAGCAAATACTATTATTTGACCGAACTTGCTGCAAAATGTACTGCGAAACGACTTGTTCCTGACTATATTAGCGAAAAGAAAATGCTTGAGTTGAAAGTGGACAAAAACGGTGAGGGTCATTGCTACCCTTGTATGGGGTGCCGATCGTTCTTGACTCCTTATGTCGACGAAAATGGTCAGCCAAAATATTATGGAAGATTCAATCAAGGAGTGGTGACTATCAACCTTATAGACATTGCGCTATCCAGCGAGAAGGATATGGATAAATTCTGGAAGATATTTGATGAGCGTATGAATCTATGCCACGAGGCGTTGCGTTGTAGACACCTTAGATTGCTAGGAACCACCTCCGACGTGGCACCAATACTATGGCAACACGGTGCTATCTCAAGGCTGAAACCGGGTGAAAAGATAGACAAACTCTTGTTCGGTGGATATTCTACTATATCATTAGGCTATGCTGGTCTATGGGAGACTGTGTTCTATCTAAATGGTCATAAATTGACAGAGCCAGAAGGTGAAGAATTGGGACTTCAGATAATGAAGAAACTCAATGAATATACCAAGAAATGGAAACAGGCAGAAAACATTGACTATTCACTATATGGCACTCCACTTGAAAGCACTACATACAAGTTTGCAAAATGCTTACAACGAAGATTCGGTATCATTCCAGGCGTTACGGACAAAAATTATGTCACAAACAGTTATCACGTGCACGTGACTGAACCAATTGATGCGTTTGAAAAACTAAAATTGGAAAGTGAATTCCAAGCATTGAGTCCAGGCGGTGCTATTAGTTATGTAGAAGTACCTAATATGCAAGACAACATCCAGGCTGTATTGCAAGTGATCAAATATATCTATGACAACATTATGTACGCCGAACTCAACACGAAATCTGACTATTGTCAAGTGTGCGGATATGATGGCGAAATTCAAATCGAAGAAGACAATGACGGAAAACTCATCTGGGTATGCCCGCATTGTGGCAACAAGGATCAAACAAAAATGAACGTTGCAAGACGTACTTGTGGTTATATTGGAAGTCAGTTCTGGAATCAAGGTAGGACGCAAGAAATTCGAGACAGAGTGTTGCATCTATAAATCGACCGATAATATCTCCACATTATAAAGGAAAATATGAATTACGGAAATATAAAATATTATGATATTGCTAATGGTGAGGGCGTGCGCGTGTCATTATTCGTCAGCGGATGCACTCATCATTGCAAAAATTGTTTCAACAAAGAGACGTGGGACTTCAATTACGGCAAGCCTTTCACAAAAGAAACAGAAGATGATATCATCGCGCATCTCTCACCTGATTATATCAATGGATTGACCCTGCTCGGAGGAGAGCCAATGGAGCCTGCCAATCAGCATACACTCCTTCCATTTGTAAAACGAGTCAAAGCATTGTACCCAAACAAAACAATATGGTGTTATTCTGGATATTTATTCGATAGCGAACTATTATCTCCTAGCAGAGCCCATTGCCCTTTCACTCGCGAATTATTGTCATATATAGATATTTTGGTGGACGGGGAATTTAAGGAGGAATTGAAGGACATCACCCTTCGATTCAAGGGTAGTAGCAATCAACGCGTGATAGACGTGCAGAAGAGTTTGAAAGAAAATAAAATCGTATTGAGCATATATAATGACAAAAAAAATTCAGATTTCCACAAAATTTACTAAAATTGTGGAAATCTTTTTTATATAATCTTAATTGATAATTTATTAAAATTTTAAGTGTTTTTAAATTATAATTTAATTTTTATTAAATTATCATATTTTAATAACTAAATTTTTAATTTTTTGATTATTTTTATTATTATTTTTAACATTTATTATTTTTAAATAAATATTTAATAGTGCGGTTTAATGATTTTTTATTATCAATTTTTATTGAATATTATTTTCAGGTTTTTGAGATTGATTTTTCTTCTTAATCAAAAATGCTATTAGCAAAAGTATTCCGCTGACCGCTACGCTCACACCAACTAATGTAAGTATACAATTTGCTCTATTGGCAATGTTGTAATACAGCACCAATTCTTCAGATAAATTTGCACCATCGATCACCCAAGTGTGATAATATTTGCCATCCATTTTCGTGACGAAATCTGCGTTGCTATGTTCTCTAGACAAATCCGTAGTATAGGTATACAAAAGTTCATTGTTTTCACTTTCTACTAAATTCGGATAATTCATTGAATAATATGCATTCAGACGTTCATATAGATCAGAATAATTCACAAAGGTAGATAACCCATAATAATAAATTCTATCATAGAAGAAATGACTCTCAGTCTCAGTCTTTGCTGTGCTTGTGCTAGTGATACCATAATAGTATCTATACACATCCATATTTTTGAATCTTATTCCTATCACATAGGTATCATCTTCCCACCTATCTCCTATGACCTCAATGCCACTCAGAAAACTATTCAAAGTAGTAATAGTGTCTTGATCTAAAGAATTCATAATATCTAAACTGACTTTCATATTAAAATTATTCACAATTTGTCTTGCCTCGTTGAGACTGGATGAAGACACCCTATTTTTTATCTCTTCCACGCTATATCCAGCACTTACGATTTCCTCTTCCTGCAATGTGACATAAAGCAATTCGTCAATCGTCCCGTCCTCGTTCGTAACAGTCATAGATCTCACGCTCGCACACGCACTCAAACAAAGCACTACCACAAGTAGCATAAGACAAAATATTAAACGATAAATTTTGCTCTTTGCCATAAAATAATTTATTCCATTTAGTTAAAATAAATACTTATTTTTCACTTGGTCTGACAATTGTGATGAATAATTGATTGAAATCATTTGTTTTTTGAAATAATTAATTTCATTTGGCGACAATTTTCCTTGCATCTTCAATTGAATATAAAGTCAATCTAACGGCGAAAAATTATACATTTTTTAAATAACAAATCAAATTGTAATATTTATCGATATTTTATTTTGACGTTAAAACTTGTATATTGATTATATAAAATTTACCTACTCTTGTTCGTCATCCACTATATCTTCAATATCTTCTGAATTTTCATCCCTTTCTACCACAGCCACACTCACCACTTTATCATTGGCGCTGACTTTCATAAGCCTTACGCCCAAACTCGTCCTGCTGACAAGGTTGATTGAGTCTGCACTGGTGCGAATCATCACGCCATCGCCAGAGATTGCCAAGATATCTTTATCCTCATCTATTGGACGCATAGCCACCACTTTGCCAGTCTTGTCATTGAACACGCCCGCTTTCAAGCCTTTTCCTCGTCTACCTTGAAGTCTATAATCACTGACTTTGCTACGTTTTGCATATCCTTTTTCGGTCACTGTCAATAGATCTAGAGTAGGATCTATTGCTATCATATCAATGATGTTTTCATCTGGTTCAATCTTCATTCCTTTCACGCCCTGACTGGTCCTGCCGACTAGTCTGATAGCCTTTTCGCTAAAGCGCAAGCACTTGCCATTATCCGATGCGATCATAAGTTCGTCACCCGGATGCACGATTTTGGCACTGACCAAACTATCTCCCTCATTCAGTCTGATTGCGATTTTCCCATTCTTTCGGATATTATCAAATTCGGACAATTTAGTCTTTTTGATCAATCCCTTTTTCGTGGCAAGAACAAGATATGCTGAGTCGTCTCTATCAAATTTCAAAATTGTGTTTATCTTCTCATTCTCTTCCAATGGTAGCAGGTTCACAAGTGCTCTACCTTTGTTCTGTCTACCAGCCTCTGGGATATTGTAGGCGCGCAAGACATAAACTTTCCCTAGATTGCTAAAAAACATCAAATCATCGTGACTATTCACCACGAACATATCCGTCACAACGTCTTCTTCTTTCGTCTTGTGTGCATTCACGCCACGACCGCCTCTATGCTGAGATTTATATTCACTCACTGGCAGTCTCTTCACATATCCCTGACTAGTCAAAGATATCACCACATCGTGCCTTTCGATCAGATCTCCAATATCTATGTCGTCATAATCCATAATAATTTCAGACTTTCGAGGTGTAGGATATTTTTGTTTGATCTCTAATAATTCAGTTTTGATAATCTCATTGATTTTACCTTCGTCTGCCAAAATCTCTTTTAGATGGACGATCAAAATTTCCAATTCACCCAACTCAGCATTCAATTTCTCCACTTCTAGACCAGTGAGACGGCTAAGTTTCATCTCCAAAATTGCATTGGCTTGCCTTTCAGACAAATCAAATCTCGTTTCAAGTTTGGTCAGTGCATCATTTTTGTCTTCGCTCTGTTTGATGATCTTGATCACTTCGTCAATATTGTTGACCGCAATCACCAGTCCTTTCAAAATATGTTCACGCTCTTCCGCCTTTTTCAAATCATACTTCGTGCGTCTAGTGATGACTTCGCGTTGGAATGCGAGGTAATAGTAGATTATTTCTTGCAAATTCAACACTTTTGGACGCCCATCCACTAGCGCTAGCAAAATGATACCGCTAGACATCTGCAAAGGAGTCTGTTTATACAACTGATTGAGAATAACGTGTGGATTGGCATCTCGTTTCACCTCCACCACTATTCGCATACCGTCTCTATCCGACTCGTCTCGCACATCCGATATCCCATCTATCTTTTTATCTTTTGCCAAATTTGCGATTTGAGCAATCAATTTTGCCTTATTCACCTGATAAGGTATGGCAGTAGCCACGATTCGAAATCTCTTTCCGTTGTCGTATGTCTCAATGTCGGTTTTGGCGCGCATCACCACGCCTCCACGCCCTGTTTTGTACGCCTGTTTTATCGCATTGTTGCTAAGGATTTCGCCTCCTGTAGGAAAATCTGGTGCAGGGATATACTGCATCAATTCATCTATTGTTATATTTGGGTTTTCGATCATTGCTACGACAGCATCTATCACCTCGTTTAGATTGTGAGGTGGAATATTTGTAGCCATTCCTACAGCGATACCATCACTACCATTTACGAGCAAATTCGGAAATCTGCTCGGTAAAACTTTTGGCTGAACAGTGGTCGCATCAAAGTTGGGATAAAAATCTACTGTATCTTTATCAATATCTCGAAGCAACTCTCCTGCAATTTTGCTGAGTCTCGCCTCAGTATAACGATATGCTGCGGCAGGATCGCCATCCACACTACCGAAATTTCCATTCGGATCAATGAGTGGCTCGTTGATCGTGAAGTCTTGTGCTAGACGCACCAAAGCGTCATACACCGAACTATCTCCGTGCGGATGATATTTACCCAACACGTCTCCCACAATCTTGGCACACTTTCTGAATGGTTTATCATTGGTGAGCCCCGTCTCATTCATTGAATACAATATTCTTCTATGCACAGGCTTTAGTCCATCTCGCACATCAGGAAGTGCACGCGACACGTTCACCGCCATAGCATAAGCGATGAAAGATTCCTTCATCTCGTGCTCTACATCTATATCTATATATCTAGTATTATCAATTTTTTCAAACATCTCTTTATCTTTCATCTCTTACTCCTAGACATCAAGGTCGGTCACAAGGGTAGCGTGTTGCTCAATGAATTCTCGCCTACCTTCTGGGCGATCCCCCATAAGAAGATCAAACACTTCATTACAAGTCACCTCATCTTTCATTGTCACTTTCTTGAGAGTCCTCGTCTCTGGATTCATTGTAGTCTCCCAAAGAAGATCTGCGTTCATCTCGCCTAGCCCTTTGTATCGTTGCACATTGTATCCTTTCTCGTTATCCAATACCGCCGTCTCTTTTTCTTCTTCTGTGTAATAATAAGACACTTGTTTTCCGTGCGTCACTTTGTAGAGTGGAGGTTGTGCTACATACACGTGTCCCTCTTCAATCAGTGGACGCATATATCTGAAGAAGAATGTCAGCATCAAGATCTCAATATGGCTACCATCCACATCCGCATCTGTCATAATAATAATCTTGTCGTATCTAAGTTTCTTAGGATCACAATTTTCATATATTCCGCAACCAAACGCAGTGATCATAGCATTAATCTCTGCATTTTCCAACGCGTGTGCCAGTCTTGTCTTTTCAACGTTCAAGATCTTACCCCTTAGTGGCAAAATGGCTTGATATCGTCTGTCCCTTCCTGATTTTGCCGTACCGCCTGCGGAATCACCCTCGACAATGAATATCTCGCACTCGCTCGCATTCTTCGAACTACAATCTGCCAATTTGCCAGGTAGATTGGTGGATTCTAATGCACTTTTTCGCCTCGTCTCTTCACGTGCGTTTCGTGCTGCTTCCCTCGCACGTTGCGACATCATACATTTATTGATCAGATCTTTGCTCTCTTTTGGGTGCTCTTCAAGATAATCTTTGAAAGTTTCCTCCATCGCTTTTGAGGTGAAGGTCTTGATCTCATCTGTGCCCAATTTAGTTTTGGTTTGCCCTTCAAATTGAGGTTCTTCCACCTTGACTGAAATCACTGCGACTATTCCTTCTCGCGTGTCCTCCCCACTCAATTTCTTGTTGTCTTTGATCAGTTTATTTTCAATCGCATAATCATTGATTATTTTCATCAGGCTATTTTTGAATCCATCAACGTGTTTTCCACCCTCTTCCGTGTTGATATTGTTGCAATAACTATGAATATTCTCTGTATATGTGTCTGTATATTGAAAACTAAATTCTATCTCACAAGTGGCATCTACACTCTTGCCATTTTCGTCCTTGCGCCTATATTTATAAGTCTTGTCCACATATATAGGTTCAGGGAAAACGCAAGTTTTATTTTCTGTAAGGTCGGCGACGAATTCCTGAATACCACCCATAAATTGATATAAATTTTCTTGTTCTTTCCCAATTCTTAAATCAGCCAAATGAATTCTAAGTCCTTTGTTTAAAAAGGCGATTTCTCTCAGCCTTGCTTTCAATGTGTCGTAATTGAATTCGGTGATTGGGAAAATTTCATCATCTGGTTTGAATGTCACTTTTGTACCTGTCTTTTCCATTGGGACATCACCCACAATCGCAAGACGATCATTAGGAACACCGCGATGATATTCTTGATGATAATGTTTGCCATTTTGATAGATATCCAAAATAAGCGTTTCACTAAGAGCGTTCACTACAGACAATCCCACACCGTGAAGTCCGCCAGAAATCTTGTATCCGCCACCGCCGAATTTTCCGCCTGCGTGGAGTTTGGTGAGCACGAGTTCTGCTGCACTTATACCTTCTTTTTCGTGAATACCTGTTGGGATACCTCGACCATTATCCAAAACACTCACAGATCCATCATCATTGATCGTCACATTGATTTCATTACAGTATCCTGCTAGTGCTTCGTCAATCGAGTTGTCCACAATTTCGGTCACCAGATGGTGCAATCCCTTTTCATCGGTCGAACCGATATACATGCCTGGACGTTTCCTCACTGGCTCTAGACCTTCAAGCACTTGTATTGCCTCCGCTCCATAATTGCCTGTTACTTTCAAATCATCTGTCATAATCTCTCCTTATTAATACCAAATTTGTCATTTCAAACTATCCTAGATTTTTCAATCTAAAATATCCGTTGCCAAATATATTAAAAAAAATATATTATATATAAATATATAATATATTCTACCAAAATCGTAGCAAAAAAACAAGTGTTTATCACCCTAAAAAATAAGGAAATTTGCCGTATTTTGCGTTGATATTTGCATTTTGAAAATAAGTTAATACAAATAAAAAATTTGCCGGTTTATAGCAAATTTCTAAGTATATAATTTTGAATATTTAAGTTGAAATCGAACACAATCAAATTTTAATATCAACAATTTTATATGTTGCATATTGTTTAGATATCTAAATTTTCTTTGAGCAAATTTGCTACAAAATTCACAGATTTTATCTAATTTTTGTCTTATAAATCAAAATTAAATGTCGTCTATCAAATCACCTTTTGGATATAGTTCTTGCGTTTCGGAATCAAATGAATAGTTTTCTTCCACTGCAACTTTTGTAGACACCATACTTTGATCGTTGATTTCGTCCGTCAATGTGAAACTGTCCTGATTCGTGCCATAACTTCCTGATCTCCCAGATTCTGCCACAAAAAAATAGTTTTCGTGCTTGTAGTCAAAGATGTCTAAATATCTCCTACTGACATAATATAACGATTGGTCACGTGGCAATATCAATTTGATATTCTTTTCTTCATTTTGCGACTCTATCAAACATTTTCCCGAGCCAGTTAAGACTAGAGTGGGATTGTCTATACCTTTAAGAGCGTTTTGACCGATTTTATAGTCATAATCTCCCACTTTATGTTTTGAAAACGCTTTTGGTTGAACAAAGTCTGGCAACACCAAAAATTCTGGACATTTCTCGCTCAAAACTCTAATCTCTGATATGGTGAGACCCCGTATGAAATATATGACCTCAGGCGTGCTGTTTTTGTATTGGATGTAGACGCCAGACTTGTATCTCTTGGGCATATCTATCTGCATATTTCCTCCTAAGTTTTCCACGAACGGATATTCAATTTTGTAATTTATTGATCATCTACTAGGCAAACATTATAATCAAAAAGATATAAATTTGCTATACATAATATTTTAACCTAATCATCTACAGAGTCGTTTATTTGATAAACTAAGAAACATATTTGTATATCGAACAATTGTATTTATCAGGCAATATATTAAATTCGCTACACTTTGATCTTGTTCAATTCTTCAATCTCTTTGTTGATATCCAAACGTTGATACAAGTTTTCACTTTTCGCTACCGCTGTATTGTCGCCAATGAATCCATATTCTCTGTATTTGTCAAAACTATCAGGAACAGTTAGTCCCCAACTAGCATAGACGAGTTTTGGTTTCACAGTCAAGAATGGCAAAAGTAAAGTGTTCGCAATGATAATAGTTTCACTTAGCACATTCAGAACAGTGTTCAGTCTTTCCATCTCGCCAGATTTTGCCAGCACCCAAGGAGCATTCTCGTCAATGAATTTATTGGCACGAGAAAACATCTCAAAAATTGTGTTCAAAGCACCTGTCGGATTGATATCTTCCATCATCTCAAACACCTGCTTGCGTTTATTTAGAATCTCAGCCTGAAATTCTCTATCGCTTTCGCTTAAGTTAGTTGCCCGGTTTAGCGTTCCGCCAAGATATTTACCTATCATTCCAATCGTCCTAGATACAAGATTTCCATATTCATTGGCGAGATTGGTGTTGTATGAATTCAAAAATAATTCCTGCGTATATGGTCCGTCCTGACCAAAAATCACTTCTTTTATCAAAAACATTCTGATAGCATCAATGCCATATCTATCTGATAAAATGCGTGGGTCAATCACACTTCCTGAATTGTCCTTTGACTTGGATAATTTTCCTCCGTCAAACAACAACCAACCGTGCCCATAGACTTGTTTTGGCAAAGGTAGGTCTAGCGCCATCAAAATTGCTGGCCAAATAATCGAATGGAAACGGACAATCTCTTTGCCTACCACGTGAACATCACACGGCCAAAACTTTTTAAATAGGGAATCATCTTTTTGAAGATATCCCAATGCACTAATGTAGTTTGGCAACGCATCTATCCAAACATATACGGTATGTTTTGGGTCAAAATCAACTGGTACTCCCCATTTTACACTGGTTCTGCTGACACACAAGTCTTTTAATCCCGGCTTTATGAAATTGTTTATCATTTCATTCACACGAGTATGTGGACGCAAGAAATCGGTCTCGGTCAGCAATTTTTCAATTCTATCCTGATATTTGCTAAGTCGGAAAAAATATGCTTCTTCTTCCATTGGTTCGACCGGTCTACCGCAGTCTGGGCATTTCCCGTCCACCAATTGCTCTTCTGTCCAAAATGATTCGCACGGAGTGCAATATAGTCCTTTGTATGATGATTTGTATATATCGCCCTTTTCGTACAACTTTTTGAATATCTTTTGCACTGTCTCGACGTGACTAGAATCAGTAGTTCGGATGAATTTGTCATACGAAATATCTAGCGTGTCCCAAAGAGCACGTGTGTCAGAGACAATCTCATTCAAATATTCTATTTCACTGAGATTTTTTTCTCTCGCTATCTTTTCAATCTTCTGACCATGTTCGTCCGTTCCAGTTAAATAAAACACATCTTTTCCCATCATTCGATTAAAACGCGCAATGCTATCGCAAAGAATCGTGGTATAGCAATTTCCTAACGTCATCTTGTTGCTAGGATAATAAATAGGTGTCGTGATATAAAATGTGTTCTTCATATTTTCTCCTTAATTTAAAATTTTTTATGTTCTATTTTATTTAGAATTTTTCACTAAATATGCGATATAGTGACGGCTGTCGAATTCGAGTTTGTATTTATCGAATTTTACCTTCGGATAATGCTCTGGGGTTGGATTTTTGAATTTCTTTTTCTTAACGATTTTGAATCCCTTTTCTTTCAGATATTGCTCAATATATCTAAAATGCACGCACGGGTCCTCAAATATGTCGATAATGAGGAAATAATCTGCCTTTATGTCCATAATGTGATGGAACATATTCTCAAACGAATTGCCCCACCTAAGCGCCTCTCCTAGCGAGCAATGCACTAGACAAAAGTCATATTGTTTCCTAAAAGTCGTGGTGCAAATGTCTGCTTCCATAATCTCAAGTCTGTCGCTACCAATTGCATTTTCAAGCGGATTTTTCTTCCTATTATCTCCCGGAAAAATCACTGCATCCACCTTCGCTCGTGGGAAATATTTCAATGCAATGCTCGCACTAATCTTTCCGCTACCTGCATCGATCACTTTCCTAAATTCGTCTCTATTCAACTTTTTCGTCATCACACGAATGATCTTGTCGTGAATTGATTTTGACGTATCGACCAATTTTTCCATACAATTCCTTTTTCCCTTAAGTTTTATCATTTGGCATTCCAAATCTAAAATATTTGAAGTCCTATCTTCAAATCTCTTTGTATATTGTGCCGGGTCCATCGAGGTGGCAGTCTATCTGCATATTCCCGCCAAAGACTCCCAGTTTCGTCTCTACCCCCATATTCTTCAATTCTTTCGCTACTGCCAAGTACAATTTCTTCGCCATATCCTTATCTGCTGATAGTGAAAAGTCGGGTCGCGCTCCACTATTTGCACTGGTACACAATGTGAAATTGGATATCAGCAGGACGGAATAGTTTAGGTCAAGGACGCTGTCGTTGAGTTTTCCGTCTCGGCGGAATATGCGAATGGTCGCAATCTTCTTAGCAACTCTACTCACTTTGCTATAATCGTCATCTCGCGTGACTCCTAGCATTACCATAAGTCCTGGACCTATCTCACTGACTAATTTGTCATCCACAGAAAGTTTGGCATATTTTACACGCTGAATCACCAATCTCATTTTATCCTCTCGCGATCTTGCTCACCAAACTCATATCCACTTTTCCAGCATAGTTTGCTTTGAAATGTTTCATCACTGACGGAATTGATTTGTCCTCGAGTGAATTGATGACCGATTTTATTTCATCCTCAGTCATCATCTTTGGGAGATATTTTGAAATTATATCAATCTGCTTTGTGATATTCTCCGCCTCAGTTTCGTTCTTGACTTTTATATAATTTTCTCTCTCTTCTTTCAGTTCCTTAATCGTCTTTTGGATGATTTGGACGACATCGCTGTCCGCTTGCTCTTTTTCGTCCTTTTTCAGTTCAATGCTATTTAATAGCACCTTGTTCATCACCACGCCAAAAATTGCACGTGCCACACTATCGTGGTCTTTCATAGCCTGAACATTATCTTTTTTAATCTCATCAATCAACATATTCTCTCCTTCTATTCTTCTTTGAATATATCTTCTATTTCGCTATTCTCCATTGGGGTCAATACAACGTCCTTTTCCTTTTGTATCTTGCTAGTATTCCTAGTATAAAGATTATCCTTACCTTGCTCGTAGAATTGAGTGAATTCGCTCTTCCACTTGATCGGAATCGTGCCACGCATACCATTTCTATGTTTTGCGATTACAAGCGAATAGTCAAGGGCATCGTCGGCACTATCAGTCGCATTTTCGCTAGCCACATCGGATATGAACATAACGATATCCGCATCTTGCTCGATACTTCCCGATTCTCTCAGGTCGCTTAATTGCGGAGTCTTGTCCGCACGCTTTTCGCTCTCACGATTGAGTTGAGATAGGAGTATAATTGGCACGCCCAACTCACGTGCTGCAAGTTTTATGCTACGCGTGAGATCCGCCACTTCTTGCTGACGATTGTTATCCTTAGTCGCCCTCTCGCCTTTCATCAATTGGAGATAATCTATTATCACCATATCTAGCCCGTATTGAGCCTTCAACCTTCTACATTTTGACAATATTTCTGACGGAGTGATGGTGGTCGTATCATCTATATAGATGTTTGAATTTTCGAGTATTTTCTTCGTTTCAAACAAAGTCGCCCAAACGTTGTTGTCCTTAGTGCCACCCTTTACAAAATCCATCGGTACGCGTCCAGTCGAACAGATGAATCGCTGTGCCACTTGAAGTGCAGACATCTCCAAGTCAAACATCGCTACATATTTATTATATTTCAAAGCAGAATTAATTGCAAAATTTACAGCCAAAGTTGTTTTACCTATACCTGGACGTGCCGCAATAATAATGAGTTCGCCAGGCTTAAAGCCGTTTGTGATCTTATCAAGGGTAGGAAATCCCGTCTTGACCCCCATATTTGCATTAGGATCGATCGAAATCTTTTCCATAAGGTCGATTGCTTCGCTGACGCCCTTTTTGATATGCTCTAGATCGCCCGTTCTACGCGTTTGGGATATATCGAAAATACGTTTTTCTGCACTCTCGAGCACTTCTTGCGCACTGCCACGCTCAAACACGTCATTGATCGTCTGCTGAGATGCCTCTACGATTTGACGCAAAACGCTATCGTTTTTCACAATGTCACGATAATATTTGTAGTTCGCAGCACTCGGCACAAAATTCGTCAAATCAATGATATAACTGAGCCCACCAACCTCTTCGAGTTCGCCCTTAGTTTCGAGCACTTTGCTGACCGTGATATAGTCTATTGCCACGTCTTTGAAATAATTATCTAGCATCGCCTGATATATCTTCTGATGCGCGATCGAATAAAAGTCCTTCGCATTCAGACTCACAAACACATCCGTGCACGCATCTACTGACAAGAATAGACAGCCGAGCAAACTTTGCTCTGCCTCTAGATCATTTGGTAAAATCTTAGGTTTTTTATCCATTATTTCTCCTTTTCGATGTATTATTCAAGATTGCTTTGACTTACTGATTCAATGCTTTATCGTATTCTGATACCAACGCTGACCTTTCGCTTCAGTTGGACTCAAAAATTGAAATCTTTATTTGAACACATCTTTTTTATCTTCTTCAACTTTTGATTCGCGTCTCTTTTTTCGCCTAACGATCAACTCTTCTATCAGCACGACTACCCCCATAATCAATACGAATATGAAAATCTGCAATCCGCTTGAAGTGATGACATTGCGCATAAGATATGCAAACACCAGCAAAAATGGCACACAGCATAGCATTGTGATAGCGATTCGCTTAGCCACTTTCATAGCATTATCATAAACTTCGTCTCTATTATCTCTCATACTACTCCACGATTGGTTTTCTAGACTTTGCACGCAACTGGTGATCCAAAATTGCTTTCCTGATTCGTATAGACTGAGGAGTAACCTCTACCAATTCGTCATCCGCAATGAATTCAAGTGCGCCCTCTAGTGACAATTCTTGAATAGGAATCAGTTTCAACGCCTCATCACTAGCACTGCTACGCGTGTTGGTCAATTGCTTTTTCTTGCACACGTTGACCACTATATCATCTCCCTTAGGGTTTGAGCCAACGACCTGCCCCATATACACCTTGTCGCCCGGACGCACGAGCAATCTACCTCTTCCTTGTGCATTGAATAGTCCGTAGGTCACAGCCTCACCCGTCTCATACGAGATGAGAGATCCAAAATTGCGCCCCTCAATCTCTCCCTTGTATGGCTCATAATCGTAAAAAACTGACGACATCACTCCTTCACCGCGAGTATCTGTGAGCATTTGTGATTTATAGCCAAATAATCCACGACTAGGCACCAAGAATTGCAAACGCATTCTGCTACCTATCGGAGACATATCCAATAGTTCGCCCTTTTTCACTCCCATTGATTGCATAACTGTACCGACCGCGTCCTCTGGTACGTCCAAAACAACTTTATCAATAGGCTCACATCTGACACCATCTATTGTCTTGAATAGCGCACGTGGTCTGCTCACTTGGAATTCGTACCCATCTCTACGCATATTTTCAATCAAAATTGATAGATGCATTTCACCACGCCCACGCACTTTGAATTGATCGGCAGTGACGCCGTCCTCTACCTGCAATGATAGGTCTTTCACCGCCTCTTTATACAATCTGTCCTTTAAGTGCCTACTAGTGACATATTTGCCCTCTTTGCCTGCAAATGGACTATCATTCACCATAAATGTCATTTCAACGCTTGGTTCGCTGATTTTCACGAATTCAATCGGTTTCATATCCGCAGTCTCGCTCACTGTATCTCCAATTGTGATGTCTGGGATACCTGCAATACAGATGATATCTCCCGCCGTCCCTTCTTCTATTGGATCACGTTTGAGTCCATTGAAATTGAAAATATTTACTACCTTGCCAGTGTAGCGTTTGCTTTCGTCAAAAAAATTCGTGATATATAGAGTTTGGTTGAGTTTAATTTTCCCTGTTTCGATCTTGCCGACTGCGAGTTTGCCAAGATAATCATTCTGCTCAGTTGATGAAATCAGCATCTGAAAAGGTGCATCTATATTCATATTCGGTGGATCAATGTGATTGATGATCGCTTCAAATAGCGGTTTCATATCCGTGCCGGGAACTTTGTAGTCCGTGCTAGCCACTCCGTTTCGTGCAGAACAATAGATGATAGGACTATCCAACTGCTCGTCATTTGCATTTAGGTCGAGCATAAGTTCGAGCACTTCGTCCGCCACCACATCAAGACGTGCGTCTGGTCGATCTACCTTGTTGATCACAATGATGACTTTCAGATTGAGTGCAAGCGCTTTTTCAAGGACGAATCTAGTCTGTGGCATAGGTCCTTCGAAGGCGTCCACCACTAGTAGCACCCCGTCCACCATTTTGAGAACACGCTCCACTTCTCCGCCAAAGTCCGCGTGACCAGGAGTGTCTACAATATTTATCTTGGTCCCATTATAAAACGCCGAACAATTTTTGGATAAAATAGTAATCCCTCTCTCGCGCTCAAGTGCGTTGGAATCCATCACTCTATCCTGAACTTCTTGATTTTCACGAAAAATACCGCCCTGCTTGAGCAAAGCGTTGACCAAACTCGTTTTGCCGTGATCTACGTGTGCAATAATTGCTATGTTTCTAATGTCTATCATATATACCTCAAATATAATTATACACAATATAATAACATAAATATAAAAAAATTGCAATAAAAGAAAAAAAATAGCAATATAAATTTTTTGAAAAACATCTTAAAAATAGTTGATTTTTTATTATTTATTTGATAGCATTTTTGTAAGTTGAGATTTCAACGGATAAAAAGGAGAAAAGTATGAATACTATTAGCGCAGGGGATTTCATTAAACAGGTGGCTGAAGCGACAGGTTTCACTCAAACCCAAATCAAATCAATTTTAAACACCGCTGGCGAAAAGATCAAAGAGAATCTTAAAGCAGGCAAAGAAATGCACTTCATCGGATACTTCAATATCGGTATCAAATCAAAAAAAGCAGGTGTTAAACTCAATCCTTTCACAGGTGAAAAGGTTAAAGTTGCCGCTTGCAAAGTTCCTACTGTAAAAATGAGCGCTTCTTTCAAACAGTTGTTGAAGAAATAAATTAACGGCTTTATGCCGTTTTTTTCTATATAATGCGATATGATTTCTAATTTCAATAATTAGATAGTGTGCGATTCGCATAATGTCAAGATAAATATATGAGATGAAATAAAAATGAAAGTTTTATGACTTGGTTTTGTTTCATCTCTATTTCTATTTGTCTTTTGGATTTTGGTTAAAAATTATTTACAATTTCAAATCTTTTCTAGATCAAAAACTGAAATATGAAATTTGATTTATTCAAATTTTGACTATAAAAACAAATAAAAAATAAAATCAATGAAAAAGTAAAATAAAATATTTGTTAATTTTTCTATAATTTGGTATAATACTATTAATTTGGGGGGTTATTATGTGGACTACTATCGCAATGTGGGGCGGTGTCGCAGGACTGTTCGTTTCGATTTTCGCCGTGATAATTATATATTTGACAAGGAAAAATATCTTGGATATTTTAGATAAAGATGTCATTTTGTTTAGCAGAAATTTTGAGTTGAAGAAAACAGCCATTGAAAATTCATTCAAACTTGCTGATGAAATTCAAGAGAAAGGAGAGCAAATCGTTTCAAATTTAGAATTTAATCAACGCGCTAAAACAGTTTACAATGAATTATTGTGCGTAGTGAGCGACGCACGTGTGGCAGATGAATTTTATTGTCTAGCGATTGAATACACACTTCCTATAACAGAGTCGCGCATTGCTCAATTCAAATTGCATTGCAGAAAAGATATTGGACTCAGTGTGAAAAATTCTAATGGTATCAAGAAAAATACCAAACATAAAGATGGAAATATCCGTCAAGATTCAAACTATGGAATTGATATGGGTAGTGGAAATAACGCTAGAGTGCAATATGCTAAAAACAACAATCAAAATAGAGACTTGCAATCACAACTTAGCAATCAAATACCTCAAAACGCACAGAACATCAATCAAAACAATCAGTCTAGAATGTCTACAAATGCAAACTATCAAAACTCCAATCCGCAGACAGTCACTCGACCAGTCAACCAACCGACCATCACTCGCCCTATGCCTTCTACAAAACCTGCGACAAACGTCAGAGCCAACCCAACCACTTCATCTGATAATGACAAAAAATAAACGACCTATTTGGTCGTTTTTTTGATTCAATTGTTTTTCGTTTTGATTTAGATCATTCTTTATTTCAATTAATCATTTATTGATTCAATCATCAGTTCATGTAAGTTGCCCAATCCTTACTCAAATTGACTATTTAAAATCTATATTTAAATTATTTTCTTATTATTTGCTATTTCTTGAATTCGCTGTTTCTGCACGATTAGATTGCTTAATTCTTTATTTGATTAGTTGTTAAAAATTTGATAAATAATAATGTTATTTTAAAGCATTTGTGCTATCTAGTCGTCCTAAATCTTTCAAGAATTTCATATACACCTTTTTGCAACTAAAGTCTTTGCCAACTTTTAAATGCAACCCTAACACAAAATTTTTCATATATTCAAATTTTTCTTCGCTTGTCCAATGCTCCATAGATTTCGTTTCTTCAATTTCCAAGAACAGACCCAATCCGTCAATATCCTGTATTGCGAGATCAAATTCTCCCACCCTATACACAGTGGAATGGTTCACCAACTCGCACCAGCAATTCAGCCCCGCACGCTCAAGTATCTTGGACACAGTGGTAGTATTGCCTATAGAGGTGCCCAATTTGTCCTCAGATATCACATTCCCATTAGCATCTAATACCTTATTTTTGTGCACGATCTTTGCTTTCCTATCCCCATCTCCATTATCGATTTCGCGCAAAATGATAGAATTTCTGATAATATTATTATAACTCTTCGCACCAGTGCTAGAATTATACAATTCTTGTCGTGACATCTTCGTGAAATAATGATCTACGACTGTGTAATTTTCTACAAACTCTACTTTTCTGTCTCTCAACTTTGCTAATATCGTATCCTTATCTTCAAATAATTGTACTGTTATTTCAGTTTTCATATTTTGATTATATCATTTTTTGGCACGAATTGCAATTATTTTGAAAATATTATCAAATGTTTAGTCAAATGATTTTTTCGTCATATATTCAATCTCTGAGTCTACGAGGTGTCTTTCAATCAAGTCCTTAAGTTCGTTCAATTTGCCCTTCAGATATTCCTTTTTGACCACTACAAACTGCACTTTATTAAACACCACCACTAGCCTCTCGCTATCCTCGAAACCTGCTGTGATTTGGTTTAGATCCAGCACTATTTTGCTCACTTCCTCTTGCTCTTTGTAAAACGCGACCTTGCAACAATCCTCGTCAAAGGTGACAACGCAATAACTATTCGGTGCAATGGTCTCTTGATATGTCTTAATCGCAGACTTTTTCCAAAATTTCGGCGAAAAATACACTATTACACCCACTACAATTGCTACGATTATCAAAAATATGTCGCTGAAGAAATTATTTCCCTCCAAGACGTCTAAGACGATTGATATCACAGCAAACAACACGCCTAGCGATAGCAACACATAGACGAGAATGTTCAGTTTCTTATTTTTCTTCTTGGTCGTATAGATAGTGCCCGCTATATTATCCTCTACGGTGAAATTAAATCGTGATTCAAACATATTCTACTTTTTCCCATTGACATTTTTGCTCATACATTTTTCTAAATGCGCTTTGAGTTTGTCTAGTCCGCCCGTCAGTTTATCTTTTCGTATACACACATATTCCACTTTATTAAACACTAAAATCAGTCGAGTGCTGTCTTCCAAAAAACTAGTTAGGGATTTCAGAGAGTGAACATTTTTCGCCTGTTCACTCTCATCTTTCACTAGCGTCTCAGTGCATAGTGAATTGTCAATAGTTATATGCAAATAGTCCATATCTGCCAATTTTTGCTGAATATATGCCTTCTTTTGCGATCGCACCAAAGTCACAGGTATAAGTAGATAGACAATTTCTAGCACCACCAACGCCACCAACAAAACGATATCCAATAAATATGAATTGCCCGTCACGATGTCCACGATCAGCATAGCCACCATAGCCACCATTAGAATGGGTATGAGAATTGCGATCACTTTGTCCTGCTTCCTTTTTTGTGACTTGTACACATATTTTGCACTAGTCAAACTATCTTCTAGTTCGTATTTATATTTGCATTCAAACATTCTGTCTCCTAAATTTTATCATTAACGCTATATTTTTCTTTTCTCTTCTTCCTGACGACCAAAAGGATGATAATTATGATCAACAGCAACAGCAATAGCAGTATAATTATCAAAATAATCTGCCATAGTTCAAGCAAACGTCTCTGTTGCGTGACAATGACTGTGTTCACATCTGCACTCATTTGCGCAAGGTCGACCGTGATGGTATCTTCCTGCACCTCGTATTCAAGTTCGCCCGACTGCTCACCCGTGAGCCATATCACACTGGTCAGACGCTCTTCATTCGGCACGGTCAGGTACAACTCATTGTTCACCGCCTGACTAACACCATTCACTTCAAGACGTAGTGTATATCCGATGACGAATACTCTACCATTTGACAAATATCTCGCTATGTTGTCATAGATATTCACATATTCATTTGTATCCGGCTCAATGATATCCACCCTCAAAGTTGCACCAATAGGTATAAGATCTGCCCTACTAGAGTCGCTTGCTCCTCGCCTATTCGTGATCGTCACATCGCCCACGCCTTCGATATGAGTGCTGATACTATATGGATAAATACTTGCTGAATTTGTAGAAATATTCAATCTATAATTCAGTGCATCCGCACCCATCAGCGCGTCTTCAGAATTGACAGTGACTTCTTTGTTCGCCCCGATCAGTTCGTCAGAGAATGTGATTATCAATCGATCTACGATCAAATTCACATCATCGTTTGCCAACGCACCTTGCAAACGAATATCAGCATCCTGTCTAATGGTAGCATCCGTCGTGCCATCATAAACTTTGTCGTTGATTTTCACACCTACAAGATCTAGGTTTCTTCGCATCACTTTGATACAATTTGCTATTGTCAAAGTGTCGTTCGTCAAGATGAAATTGTTGTTGAATGTGGAATATGCTAGGTTTAGATTGCTGATTGTAATATTGTAGAATAGATCTTCATTCGCTGAAGAGATAGGAGTTTCAATTCCATTGATAAGATATGTGATGTTGGCAGTATAGTTCTGAGTCAACATAAACTTTCCACCGACATAATTGATAGTTATCACGCCATCGCTAAACGCGAGATATTGCAACAATCTGCTCGCGTCATAGCCTGAACTTCCATCATAAGTTTTCGTGAACGTGTCGTCCAATTGATACGTTACACTGATGGGTCTAGGCACGATACGTAACACGACATCGTACGCTAGTTCTATGCTATTTAGCCAAGAATACTCACCAGTGTCATTGAATCTCAATTCGACTCTATACTCTCCTACATTCGTAGGATCTGTTTGCACTCCATTGCTATCATAATAGAATATATTATACTCATTATTTTCATTCATTAAGAAGTTTAATATGAATTCGGATGATTGAATATTCGAATTGGATGTGGCACCCACCGTAAGCCCTTGTGCCACTCCATCACCCTCTCTATCGCATAAGAATGTGGAGGTGAACACATAAACTCCGTTGATATATTCTGCACCGTTATACACGATTTCAGGTTGGACTTGCAATTTGATTACAATATTTTCCACGAATCTCGCGTCTATGCTCTGAATATTGCCGTTGCCATCATAAATGATAGTTATACCATATCTATCATAGTCTGATTGAGTCGCCGTCTGCGAATCTAATAGGAGTTCGCCCATCTGATTGTATATTTTGACGTCCTTAATATAGAAAAATTGTGAATAATTGACTCCATTAATTGTTTGGAATGTATAATTTATACGCGTTTTGCCTAAGAATTGTAGATTATTTGCTAGATAGGTTTGTCCAGACGATGAATATATTTGCGCATCAAAGCCGTACATATTGTTGTCATAACTCATCACAAATCGCGTGACATTGTTCACAGCATAGAATGTCGCATCATCAATATTCGTAGTGAGTGTAATAGTTTTTTCACCCACGAGGTATCTATAATAAATGGTCACCACTCCATCGTCAGGTACGCTTGAGATTATGTCACTGATATTGAAGTTGAATTTGTATTCTCCCTCGTTTTCAGTCGCTTCAAATGTATAATTTTTTGAAAGCATCAAAATCGCATCTAGATATACACCTCTACTCAAATTGTAAATTTCGTTCTCATTCAATCTCACATCATTGAATTTGATATAAACTTGAATGCTATCTAAATAGTTTACTGTCTCGCCTTCTTGCAATTCGTGTTCCTCACCATTGGTGGTCACGAATATTTTATACGTGGCATATTGATCTGGCGAAATCGAGATATCGCCACGCTGTAAACTGACATCAGTTGCATTTGAACTATCGTTTATCAAAGTAATTTCAATGTACTCATATTCAATGTAAAAAGTCAATACTCCATTCGTGATATAATAATCGTTCACATCAAAAAGTGCATCCTCATAGATTGTGCTCTCGCTATAATTTATTTGCACCAGTGTGTATTCATAATAGATAGTGTTTGGGTCGTACTGACTGGAAGAGTTGAGTACATATCCCAACTCATTTGAATAGTAATATAGATTAAAATATTTTTGTGCCCAAGTTTCGTCTGAGTAAATATATGGTTGATATGAATATGTGTGGTAATACATATTGTCAAACATAAATCCATTGTTTTTGTTGGCATTCATATTTATCTTAAGATTATCGTATAGAGATATTTGACTTGACAATACATCATTCACAAGTGCTGTCGGATTGCCCTGATTGACATTGTCTATGACGAGGTTTATTGTATATGACTCATAACTCAATTTGTATTTGAAGTGTTCGTTCTTAATCATATTCGGAATTGTCAGGTTCGTATTGCTATGCGAATAATCTGGTGCTTCATCCAGTTCATTCGTCCAACCGAATATGATCAATCCATTTTGCACGTTTCCAGAAGCGGATAAAATGACTGTGCAATTATAAGGGATGTCTGTAAACATCACTTGATTGTCCGCCACCTGCCCTGTCACTTCTTGAGGTAGACCTTGATATGAATATTGAATAATAATTGTAGGATATTGAATCATGCGATCGTAATCGTTGTTTTTTGGATTGGTCAACTCCAAGTCTATCTGTATTGAATATGTGTGAATTTGATATACCACCAACAAATTCAATTCCACATAATCTTCGTGAATTTCACCATATTGGTCGACTACGTCACTCAATTCTTGAGTCGTAAATGTATATTCAAACTGATCACCCTGATATTCGTTCGTCTGTTTCATCTGGGCGTATTCATAAGCCATATCGTTCGTTCCAATGAAGGAAACTGTCGAGGCGAAATATCCCTTAGGCATAGTGAAATTGATCAATCTATCTTCAATCGTGATGCGTTTGTAATTTTGATTTGAAAAATTCACATATTGACCATCGTAACCCAGTCCACCACCAGATTGCAAAATTGACAGACGGTATTCAACTTCTGTGAAATTGATGACTAAATATTGCATATTGGAACTAGTCACATTATATGCAAAAGTGTATGGATCAGCGAGTCCATCAGTAGATACGAACGTAGAATCATCGTCAGCAGTCAATGTGTAGCCGACCAGGTTGTATCCGAATGCTATGATGTCATTTACGCCGTTCGGATTCAATAAAACTTGGACGTTTTTGCCTGCCTCTACTATGACTGAATTTTCCACAATTGTCAGTGGAGCACCATCTTGATATACCGCCAAATTGCTTAGATCGTACGCATCTTCTCTATCTGTAGATATCAGCAATCTAGCACTAGGCATTGTATAGACTACCTTTATGCTGATATAATCTCTCAAAATCGTTTCTACGTGCGTATATGTATCAGTTTCTACAGCGTATGAATAAGTAAGATTCGTCTTATCATTTTCAGTGAAACGCACGAACATATAAGTATATTCTTCCTGCTGATCAGTGCCGTCGACGTGTCTTCCCTTAGCGTTTAGGCTGATCGTGTCATACAACTTCAGTCCGCTGAACGTGATCTTGTATAAATTTGGATCACTATCATCAATTTTAATATCTGTGCTGGTAGTTTCATACGTTAGATCCGCCATTATGACATCTTGATCAAGATATGTGTCCGTTGCAGATTCGATGTAATAGGTGAGAGTGAAAGATGTATAATCTTCATAGACGTATATTTCGATTTCATTATTTTCGTTGACATATTGCGAAATAATGTCTGAATTCAAAAGGAAATCTATGCTATTGTTGTTGTTGACATAGTCGCCAACTCCGTCAATCTTATATCCCAATAGGTAGAACCCATAAGTCAATTCTGAATAGATATTTATATTGTCACCAATGTTGGCTGTTTGGTCAAAGTTTATCATTTTTTCCGCATTTTGACGCAAATCGTCTGCCGACAAAGTCTCGATTGAAGATAGATTTCCCCTTGTGATAGTCAATGTCGTGCGAGTGATAGGAAAATAGTCGACCGAATCATAACTCAAACTTATCTGATCATAATTCATAAATTTGATTGAATAATCTATGTATTCAAACAACATCAAAATTGTATAATTCTCAGGTTTATCGAAATCTATTTCTACATCTATTGACGCGTTTTGAGTCACTTGAAATTCTGTATATGCGAACCCGAAGAAACTATAACCTATATTATTAGACGCGTCAGTTTTGTTGATAGTTACTGCGCTACCTCTGGTCAAGTATAAAGTATCTTCGAGATTGAAATCCGAGCCAATCACGCTTATATTGCCGGTGGTAGAATCGTACAATCTAAATTCAAAATTTACGCTATAATTAATTGAATTGTAGTTTATTTTGACTGTAATATTTTCACTAATATTTGGATATGTACTAGTCATCACTTCTATATCGTCAATTGAGCCGAATTGATAGTAATCATAACTCCTAGCATCTATGACTTTGCTGATTTTTGGTGATGCCACCACTCTAAACGCATTGCCATTGTTGTCGCTCGCGTTCTTTATGAAATATGTGCTATCAGCCACTTTGGAATAATAGAATGTGACTGTGACAGCACTGAGCACATCGTCAATATTTTCACCCCCGCACGCCACATCATCAATATATGTCTCGAGATTCGCTAGATATAGATTGTCATATTCTATATTTAACGCCGATTCTCGATCTGACGAACTGGGTATATTGAAACTGAAACTGAAGTTGAGAGTTCTGCCATATTGATCTTTTTCAATCGAATAACCCGATTCTTCGCCGTCTAGCACCAAATTTAGTACGCTAGATCCTGTCGATACAGTTAGACTTTGCACATCAATGTTTGTGCTATTTTCTATATTCTGTTCATCGACATCTATTGAAATCGTCCCTGTCACTTCATCTAGCATTCTATACGCACCCAAACTATAATCGACTCTTTGCTCGCTAGGTATATCTGTCAAAGTATCGTGCAATGTAAAATATTCGCCATCCGCTGAATACACGTCCCCGTAATAATACATCTTGCTTTCACCGTCTGAACTTAAGGAAATGATCGCATCTTGGTAATGAGTGTATGTGCCATCATCTGACTTTGACGTATAATAAATTGAATTGTCCGAACCTAAGATTTCTTCATTTGAATACGAATCGATAGTGCTGATCTCCAAAAGATTGCTTATTTCAAGGTTGTAGTAGATAAAATCAAATACGGACGATACTTGCAAATTTTCGAACACTTGTGCTATGTTGAAACTGCCCTGATCATAATAGCCGTCCTCATCGGTATCAATGAAATCAAATCGGATTGTGGTCTCATTGCCATCAGTCCCAAACGGAAGCGTTTTGCTAGCGACACCATTTTCAATGATCAAATCTGAACTATCAATATATGTAACAATTGTAGGGTTGTCGATATAGACTATTCGCCAACCTGCCAAATAAAATCCTTCTTCCGCATTGGCTGTGAGAGTCACATCCTCTTCACCGAGTAGAAATCTTCCATATCCAGTGGTAGAACCTGCTTTTTTGTCCGAAAGATAAGGTTCGCCATCGTTTGCTAGCCAATTGCTATCCACCCACTCGTCTGGGTCATTTGCGTAGACGTTGCCTACCGCCAGCAAAATAAATAGTGACGCGATCACCAATGTAATAATAGAAAATAAACTGAATACTCTCTTTTTCATTTCCCCTCTATTGCAGAATTTCCCGCAATTGCACCATCAGCGCAAGCAACCACTACCTGCCGAAAATCCTTATCTATGATATCTCCGCACGCATACAAATTCTTTATATTCGTGCGCATTTTGTCGTCAACAATGATGTATCCCGCTTGGTTCGTTGCCAAATCCAATTTCACAAAACTCAAATCAGGTACAGATCCAATCGCTACGAACAATCCGTCCACCGCCAATTTTTTAATCACGTCACCACTTTTGATAGAAATTGCTTCCAACCTTTCTGCACCAATTAATTCTACCACTTGAGCGTTCGTCAAGATCTCTACATTATTCAATTTTCTGATATTTTCGACCGCAAACTCGCCCGCTTTGAATCTATCCGAACGATTGATGAGAATAATTTTCTTTGCCAATCTTGATAAATATTCCACATCTCCAATGGCAGTATTTCCGCCACCGACGACTGCTACCGTTTTGTTCAAAAAGAAATTTCCGTCACAACTCGCACAATAACTAACTCCTCTACCTGTGAGTCGCTCTTCGTTCTCTAATCCTAATTTCCTAGTCTTGCAACCTGTGGCAACAATGACTTTTTTTGCACTAAAAGTCTCATCCTGAGTTTTGACTGAAAATCCTGTCTTTGTCTTAGTCAAACTTTTCACAGTACCCCAGACTAATTTTAGCCCATTATTCTTGGCTTGATTGAGCATTCTATCAGTCAGATCAAATCCTGAGATAGAATCAAATCCTGGATAGTTCGCAATTTCATAAGTCAAACTCGCTTGCCCACCCACTGCCAATTTTTCAATGCAAATAGTGTCAAGCCCTGCTCGACACGTGAATATGCCCGCCGTAAGTCCAGCGGGACCAGCCCCTATAATGATGACGTCTGACTTCATATATATATTGTATCCCAAAAATGATTTTTTTCCAAACAAAATTAAATATTTTTACAAAATAATTATATATGATATTATAATTATTTCTTGTCACTTTTCTCTCTGATTCAATTTAGTATGTATTCAAGTGAAACTATACTATTTTAGTCTCTATTTCATTCCAATATCTTATGGTGAATTTCGCTAGAAAAAAATGGATTTCACTCTTTCATAGGTTGATTCAAGCATCACGATTTCGATATTATTAATTTATTTTACAAAATTTGCAAAAAGCAAATCTCTTGACATATTCACAATTTTGTGGTAAATTAGAATATGTAAAAAAAGGAGAAATTATGGTTGACGAAAAAAAATGCATCGCCTGCGGAGCCTGCATCTCAATATGTCCTGTGGGCGCAATAAAGTTTGTCAACGGCAAGGCATACATTAATCCGAAGAAGTGTATCAAGTGCAACAGTTGCGCTCAATTTTGCCCAGTGGTTGCTATTGACATTAATACAGAAGACCCAACAACAACTGACAATTCAAAGAAAACTGATAAGAAAAAATTATAAAAAATTTTGAACATTTTGACAAAATTGATTATTAAAAATGCTAATTTCAAATTAGCATTTTATTTTTAATAAATTTTTAATTTTAAATAAGAAGTTCTATTTTTTAACTTTGTACGAATTCCAATTTTATAAATTTATAGATTCAAGAATCCATCAATTGTTCGCTTCTAATCTATGCTTGTAATCATTCGATTTTTCTTTCAATTCTTGGCTTATATTCAATCCGTTTTTTGTCGTAGCACCCATTAGACGTGCAATTTCTTCATACAGCGGTTCATCTTTCAAAATTGTTGCTTGGGTATGAGTAGTAGACTCGTCTGAATATTTCATAACCTTGATATTGTTGTCTGCCATAGCGCATATTTGAGGTAGGTGAGAGATGGCAATAATCTGTTTTTTCAAACTTAGCCTTGCCATATATTCAGCAACAACGCTCGCGATATTCCCACTGAGTCCACTGTCGATTTCATCGAAAATAATCGTTTGAATATCGTCCACAACGCTGACCACGATCTTGTATGCCAATACTACTCTGCTCATTTCTCCGCCTGACACGACCTTATTGAGAGGTTTTAGTTCAAAGCCTAAATTGGCAGAAAACATAAATTCCACCCTATCTGCACCCGTATATGAATATCTGTCCGCAATGCGTGAAAATTCTACATCTACACGTGCATTAGGCATACCTAGTGTTCTTAATTCTAATTGAAGTTTCTTCACCAAACTCTTTGCAGAATCTGTACGAATTTGGGTCAATTTTGCCTGAATTTCGTCTATTTCATCTAGGACTTTTTCTCTCTCGGTATTCAACTGCTGAAAACGTTCAGCACTATTTATCAAACTAGTTAATTTTTGGCTAATCTCATTGTAATATTTCATAGTAGATTCGTAATTTCCGCCATATTTTCTATATAGATTCTTCAGGAAATCAAGTCTACCATCTATAGAATCAAATTTTTCCTGATCAAACACATTGTTTGTCAAATCGTTTAGCACCGTTTCGTTGATATCTTCCAGTTCTATCAGCAGACTATTTAGCCTATCTAAAATGTTCGAATAATGCTCATTGATATGACTGATAGATTGCATTGCCTTGATTGACGAATAAATGTTGTCTACAGCGGTAGATGAAAAACTATTTTTGCAGTTTGCTTCGTAGCACAATCTCAAACTCTCGTTGATCTTTTCATATTGTTGCATCTCTTTTTTTTCTGCAGTCAGTCTATCAAACTCATCGCTAGATAATTTTGCATCCACTATCTCTTTGATTTGATACGAATATAGGTCGATCAAATTCTGCTTTTCACTCTCGCTTCCTCCGAGCAATTTTATCTCATTTTCTATTGATTTCAAGATCTCAATTTTCTCGTGCAATTCGTCAAGCAACAATTTTGAACCATTGCCAAATAGATCTATGATTTCAAGTTGATAATTGTTGTCCAAAATAGCGAGATGTTCACTTTGCCCGTGCAGATCAACTAGCCTTTGACATATCTTTTTTACGCTAGATATAGGCACCAATTCTCCATTGATCTTGCATATATTTTTCCCGTTTAGATCCAACTCGCGAGACAAAAACATCTCGTCATCCACCGAAATGCCCAATTCGTTATTTACAAATTCAATCAATTTGTCAGATAGATTATTGAAAATCGCCTCAACACGCATACGTTCGCAACCTGAACGAATAAGCGACCTATCCGCCCTGCCACCGAAAACAAAACTCAACGCATCCAAAATGATACTTTTGCCAGCACCTGTCTCACCACTAATTACGTTGAGCCCGCCATCAAAACTTAATACGACTTTGTCTATCAAAGCCACATTTTCGATCTTCAGTGTATTTAACATTATTTAACCATTTTTTCTCTTATCTTTTTGTCTATCTCGTCCGCGATCTCAGGATGTGAACTTAGATATGCTTTCACATTTTCCTTACCCTGACCGATCTTGTCTGAATTATAACTAAACCACGAACCACTCTTCTCCACTATCCCCATATCTATGGCGGTGTCAATCAAGCAACCTAAAATAGAGATACCCTCTCCGTACATTATATCAAACTCGGCAGTCTTGAACGGAGGAGCGACCTTGTTTTTCACCACTTTGATCTTAGTACGTGAGCCGATTATGTCTTGCCCGCTCTTGATGGTATCCAATTTCCTCACATCGAGACGCACTGAGGAATAAAATTTCAATGCTTTTCCGCCCGGAGTAGTCTCAGGACTGCCAAACATTACGCCCACTTTCTCACGCAACTGATTGATGAAGATCACGAGTGTTTTGCTCTTAGACGTGACGCCCGTGAGTTTCCTCAATGCCTGAGACATAAGTCGCGCCTGAAGTCCTATGAAACTATCCCCCATTTCACCGTCTATTTCCGCTTTTGGAGTGAGTGCAGCCACCGAATCAATTACAATGATGTCAATACCGCCACTTCGCACCAATTGCTCCGTAATTTCCAGTGCTTGCTCTCCAGTATCCGGCTGAGAAACATACATAGCACCGATATCTACACCCAATTTTTGTGCATAAATAGGATCAAGTGCGTGCTCTGCATCAATGAATGCCGCCGTTCCTCCCAATTTCTGCGCCTCTGCTATCACGTGCAAAGCAACAGTAGTTTTACCACTACTCTCTGGTCCGTAGATTTCCACAATTCTTCCACGTGGCAGTCCGCCTACTCCCAATGCTATGTCGAGTGGCAAACACCCAGTAGGAATCACATCAATCCCTTCGTATATGTTCGTCTCATCCATTTTGATGATCGAACCCTTTCCATACTGTTTTTCAATCTGAGCGATGGTTTGCTCCAATGCCTTTTTCTTCTCGTCAGTCAAAATATTTTCTCCTTTTTATTTCTTAAGTTTATCAAATATATAAATAAATGTCAAACATTTGTTCGACATTTTAAATTCTTATTTTTCTATAGAGTCTTCTTTCGTTTTCTCCTCATTATTTTCTTTGAGGCAGGCTTTGTTCTTCACCAAATAGTTGACGCCAGATATCACGGTGAGGAGTGTCGCTAGACCTAGCATAATGTATGTGAATATCTCGAATATCAACACAAATGTAGCGTTGAAAGATATGCCAGAAGTGTATATGAATGACAACACAATTGACACAGGTAAAGCGATCATTTGAACCATAGTCTTTGCCTTGCCCCAAATATCAGCAGCGAGCACGATCCCTCTGTTCGCAGCAAGCAGACGCAATGCACTCACCATAAATTCACGTGCAATGATGATCGTCACAATAATTGCACCGTAAGGATTAGGAATGGTGCCGTCCGCGATGATCAAGAAGAAAACGGTAGAAGTCAAAATCTTGTCCGCTATAGGATCTAGGAATTTGCCAAAATTGGTCACCAAATTTCTGCTCCTTGCGATCTTGCCGTCCAATAGATCGGTGAGTGCCGCTACGATGAAGATCACAAGCGCAATGATCTTGCCAATTCCATAAGGTATAAAATTGGCGAAATAAAAAAACATCATAAAAGGTATCAAGCATATTCTCATTATTGTCAGTTTGTTAGGTAAATTCATAATTATCTCCTGAGATTATTATATCAAAGCAAACAAAAAACGACAAGCAAAATCGCTCATAATTTTCAATAAGTGTTGCTATTGCCCAACTATTCGCCTCAGTCGTGCTACTGAATCTTTACGCCTGCGAAAAGAGGTGGTCGCCGTTAGTACTTCTGTATATAATATCAATTGAGATTGCGAACGCGAAAAAAGATAAAAATAGTAAATCAATGTCGGTTGCTTGAAACGAACAATGATAAAAAGAATATACAACATCGTCAATTTTGCTCTAGTTTGATACCCTAAACTATAAAATAATTTATCTAATTTTTCAATCAAAAATATGGAAAATATAAAACTATCATCTCACCCGTATCTTAAATATCATATTCAATCAAACTTTGCAGGGTGCGATTTTGATACCTGTTAATTTGATTCTAAAATACCTATCAGTTTGATTTCACAATACATATCAGTTTGATTTCATAGCCCGAAGTTTTTAATTCTTCGCATTCTATTTAGTGGCAAATTTTCCTAGCAATATAGACACTCTATCTCAAATATAAATAATCCTCACTCCACTCCCAAAAGGGCGTCACAAGAACATTCTAGCAATTGGCACAATTTGAATAAATTGATTAAGTTTGGCAGGCTTTTCCCTTTTTCCCAATTTTCGATTGTAGACATTGACACATCAATACCTTGAGCAAGATCACGTTTGCTCTTTTTCTTTTCTATTCTAATACGTTTTAAATTATCTGAAAATTCTTTCATATTTTACCCAAAATTATATTATCAAACAGTGTGAAATTTTTATGATATTCTACAAAATACGACATAAATAGACAAATCGTGTCCGCCTATACTGATCTATAGAATAGTGATGCATTGATTGAATTTCATTAATTGAAATTATTAAATCGTTCATATTTTAAGATGATAAAATGAGAACTGATATCATTGGCAAATTGATATTGATAAGAGATCTAGCATATTAGCACTTTTCTTTCGCGTCCTCGCTTGAATACGTTTTTTAATTTTCGAATTGCCTATTCATTATCTTCTGATTTCGCTATAATTTACACGATTTTTCTATCTATATTTGGTTGTCATTTGTTTTTTGTTCAACGAGTAAGCATTGAAGATGCTTACGAATATTGCTCGTCTGTAAGTATTTTGTTTCTCAAAATTGCTCCTTTGATAACTTTACTTATATTGTCCTAACCTCACCACTTTCATTTCTTCTCGCCGTGATTTTTCCCTTTCACCACATCTTCATTCGTTGTATTATTTATATTAGTCGTTTTTCCTTTCGTATCATTTGTTATACGTTTTGTATTTTCTGTATAGTTTTTCGTATCGCCAATTGTGTTTTTTGTATTTTCCGTTGCGGTTTTTGTATTTCCTGTCGTAGTTTCACCAGTTATTGTGCTGTGCCTATTCGCATATTGCTTCATCCAATCAATGACCCTTTTCCTCAGCAAGAAGATCAAAAGCAATGCAATAGTTATGAACAATAAAATTTGGACCACCTTATACCAAGCAGAATCGATTGAGGATATGCTCATAAAAAATGGCACCAGCCCAGCGAGCGAAAAACAAGCACCGAACAGATACATCGGCTTGATGAGTTCTGCAATCAGCCCCAATATAATGATCGTCAGCCAAACATAAAACATAGTCATATCCTTATAAAACAATACACCCAAAATATAGATATATAGATATTTTCGCACTATCAACGACGCCGATCAATTCGCGATCTGAATTGTAATACGAATATACATCGCTAGATACGATACGAGCATATTGATCATCTGCTCGCGGTCTGAATATTGCCGCGATCCCGCGATCAGAATGATAAATACTCTTTTCTTTCTCAATCAGAATTGTGCACTTACACTATCCAAAATTAATGAGGGCATTCTATTTGTGTTCGCAAGACGGTGTCCACCATTCTCGCTCTAATGATAAACAAACAAATTTACACTATATGAGAAAAACCTATTCGCGCTCGAGAACTACCATTTTGATACCCGAACCTATAGCACTGCTTTCGTATACATAAGCGGTAGATACGGTTCGCTGACTAGGGACGATTATCAAATTGCCCGAATCGTCAAAATACAATTCCAGATATCCGTAGGAATGATTGAAATCTGTCGTGTCAGTTGAATCTGAAGAATCTGCCGAATCCAATTCCGAAACGATGAAACATATCATTTTCGTCACGCCATTATCTGTGCAGGTCGTATGTGTGCCAGAATATATTGTGTCCGACCCATTCTCTGTCTTGGTGAGAGAAAATTCTGTATCAGTTATCGTCAGTTCAATATTGATTGCCGTCTCTTGAAATGTAGAGACCATAATGCTATCATATTTGCCCTCAAAATTCGGCTCGTCATCCCCGCAAGCAGAACACATAATGACCACCGCCATTAATAAAACAGCGAATATGCTGACAAATATTTTATTCTTCACTTTACTTTTCATAATGTCTCCTTATTTTCGGTGATTATATATTAATTGAATTTTAAAAAACCTTTTGCGATTTTTATTTTATTGACCTTTTATATTCTAGGAAATCTTTGTTTTTCAATTTCAGTTTGATTTTAAATTAGAATCGTCAATTTTTAGCGTTGATCAATTCGCCTCCACTCTGCAACAATTTTCATATCAATAAAATTTGAAGTTATCCAATTTTTTTATTTCATCATAAAAAATTTGGTGCATTTTCTTCTTGTTGACTTTATATGCAAAGTTTATGTTCCCTTTGCGGTTGAACGTGATTACCGTTTTGCCCGGTTGCTTATCCGTGTCCACCTCGAAGAAGGCACGCTTCGTCTTGAATAGTTTTGGATATCGCATAATCATACACGCACAAGTGTCATTCGTCGCAATTCTCCTATCTGGATAATTATGTTCCCAATATCCAGAATAAATTTCGTATATAAATCTGCCGACGTCGTTGATCGTCTTGATATAATTCACTTCCTCTTCAGTGAAATTCGCCAATTCTCTACCCATTCTAGACGGAATGATCGTGATCGGAATGCCACTATCAATGACTATCTTGAACGCCTCAGGATCGCTGGATACATTGAAAGATATATACTCTACCCATCTACCCTCCGATTTCAATCCATAAGGTGCGCACCCTTCGCAATAAATATGACTGATCATATTCTTCACATCGGGATGTCGAGTGAACAAATGTCCAAGATTTGTATGTGGTCCAAGTGCAAAAATTACTATATCATTTTTGAATTTTTTGATCGTCTCATACATAGCCTCAATCGCATCCTCTTCAATGGGCTTGGTCTCTACAATTTCTGGTGGAATATATCCGCCCAAACCTTCGTTTTGATGAATAAATGTGGCATCTGGACTAATTCTCTCCATTGCTTTTTTTGCACCCATTGCAAGAGGTATATTCGTTCGCTTGAATTTTTCTAATATATGCAGTGCATTCCTTGTCACCTTATTTAAACTGAGATTCCCGCAAACAGTGGTTATCAATTTGATATCCAATTCATCGTCATATAATGATAACGACAATGCCACAGCATCGTCTGCACCTGGATCGCAGTCGAATATGCAATTTTGTCTTTTCTTTCCTTTCATTATTACTCCTAATATTTTATTTCAACTAATAACTCATTATATAATATTAAAATTAATTTTACAAGTGTTTTGATATTACAAATTAGATTAATATTTACCTATTTTATATAATTTATATATTTCGCCAACTAATTGTGTATTACATCGTTCAAAAAGTTTCAAGGCTCCTCTACCGCTGAATCATTATATTTTTTCACTCACGAGAAAAATTTAGCAATTTCTCCTGCCAACAAATTCTTTTTGTTCACCGACCGACAAAACAGTTATCATACCTAGCGATACTGTCAATGAGGATAATCTACCTCCTAAAGTGATTGTTTATACCTAATTTAGCAACTGACATATCAACTTGAACTTCCTATAATCTATTTATTCGCTCCATCCTTAAGTCCATCATTAATATTATCCCTGTTTTTTCATTAAATAATTTACTTCGTTGCACATACATTTTCAACTAATTTCAACAATATTCAAATAAATGCATAATGAATGTTGACAAAAAAAAATTAATTTGCTAAAATATATTTGTTCGCAATTGAATTTTGATCCAACACTCCTTCGAAAGTCAATTCCTCTAGTTTGGATTTGAAAAAAACCACAAAAATCGAACCTAACGTAAATCCATCCCAGTGCGTGACGTTCATCACTAGCGAAAAGTGCTGCTACGCAACGTAAAGTGCTTCAAATCTATAATATGAAATGGAGCAAACTCACAAAAGGTAGACCCAAAGAGACTCCATTGAGTGCCATTCGACACGAGATGGAAAGAGACACAAATATCCAAAATAACCTCTTAAAAAGAAAAGAAGTAATGAAGGAAGGCGTCACAATACGCCGTATAGTCAATTTGCTGACGCAAATATAGACCTTTAGGCGATTGTTCCTCTCGTCGCGACTCGAACTCTTGCTAATTCGCTAAACAGAGTTTACGCGAATAAACGCTTTTTGTTCGGTCACTCCTCTTCCCCGCTACGCACTAGCGCTTGCGGGGACCCTAAACAATTTCATTCATTAAGCGAGTGCTTGTGGGAGCCCAAAACCCCAAACCCCATTGCGAGTTTACAACTCTTATGGGAGACCCCGAAAGTCCTTCATAGAAGTGAGTTATCGACAATGATTCGATATTTACGAATGAAATGAAATAAATTCGTAAAAATTAAAGAAAATTACTCGAATAGTCTTCTAAATGATCATTATCTAAATTAACTTCTTTGAAAAGGAAAAGAAGTAATGAAGGAAAACGCGAGTTGTCCTTCATAGAAGCAAGTAATCAAGCAAAAAACTAAAATTGCGTAGCAATTTAGTAATAGCGCAAATTACGAAGCGACGAGCGGATATGGCGAAACTGGCAGACGCGCAAGACTAAGGATCTTGTGGAGCAATCCTTGCAGGTTCAAGTCCTGTTATCCGCACCAAGGCGAAGCAATTCGTCTTTTTTTATCGTTTTGCTAATCGCAAAACTTCACTAATAGACGATTGTTTCGCCTATCCCACTTCGCACTAGTACTTGTGGGAGCCCTATTGGATTTGGAATCGCCCTTTACTTACCGCAGTTTTAGATATAAAACTGCATTAGTAAGATTTATGGGCGTTCATTTTTTCTACCCCACTTCGATCAAGTTCTTATGGAGACCCCTTATTTTTATTAGGGGCGGGTTATTTTTGTTTGTACTATTCTTTCTTATTTTTTCTCTCTTCACTCTTCTTTTGCGGATTTTTTTGAAATAAAAAATAAAAAGAAGAATGAAAAGTTGCGGATATCTAAATTTTTTGTTTTACATTCTTCTAGCGGATTATTTTTAAGATAAGAGAGAAAAATTGTTGCAAAATTTATTATAATTTTAAGTATAAATTTATAATCTCTTTCTTTTTTTTCTTTGCATAATTATATGCGAGAGCAGTCCCAGATTTTGGAATATAAGTAGAAAAACTTCGTTTTGAATATTTACGTTCTTGCGGTTTATAACTTTCATCATAATAAAATATACATAAATCGCTATCATTTATCATCGCTTGATTTCTTTCAACATAACTCGCTCTACCTGCAATCCACTTTGTTTTATGTTCAACCTCTTCTTCGACTGCAAGCAGGCGAACTTTTCTTTTCCTAAATTCGCTATAAATCTCTTCCCAATGCTCCCTTTCGCTTTCTAATATACAAGTTTCACTTTTGCTGGTGTAACATTTTCTTTGAATAAATGTATATTTTTCTTTTAGTTCTGTAACAATTTTATGGCAGATGAAATCAAAATTGCTATGGCTACCAAATAAGAATATTTGAACATTTTTGCTGACTATTAAATCTTCAAAAAAATCTTTTAGTTTTTCATAATTTTCATCACTTATTTCAAAATCTCTATGACCTATAAAACATATTGTTTTTATTTTCATATTCACGAAACTCCGTAAATATTATAATAAAATTTCTTATATTTGGCAATGATATTTACGAAATTCCGTAAGACTTATTTTTCATTTAAAAGTAATATGATTACGAAATGCCATTACGGAGTATAGTAATTATGAGTATAGATGAGGCAATTAGAAAAAGAATAAAAGAGATTCTCGAAACGAAGAAAATAACATTAACTGCGTTATGCCTAGATTCCAATTTGACGCCATCAACATTGTTTGACTTTATGTCTAAAAAAAGTAAATGTCCGAAAGTCATTACAATAAAGAAAATTTGTTCTGGTGCAAATATCACTCTTGCAGAGTTCTTTTCCAGAGATTATTTCAATGGGACAGACGATGTATATTAAAAGTTTTAATCTGCAATTTTTAGTCTGTTAGATTATTCCGCTCAATCTCAAGTACTGTGATCACCAGACAAAAATAATCCGAGATTTATGCGAGGATTTTTTTGTCTGTACTTTTCTTTTTTCACTCTTCTCTCTTCACTCTTCTTTTGCGAATTTTTTTGAAATAGAAAATAAAAAAAGAAGAAAGGTTGTGGTTTTGTTTTTACATTTATAAATTCTATTAATAATGCGAAAATTTACATTTAAGATAGCAAATAGAGAAGCCCTGACCGACTTCTCTATTTTTTATTCGTTATCCGATTTATCAAACGGTATTATCTAAATATCTTTATTTTTGTTTGAGAGTATTAAAACTTGTCACATTTTATGAAGAAAATAAATTTAGTATAACAATAGACTTTTAGATTTAATTTTATTTTTTTAATCATTAAAATATTTAAACGCTTTTGAATGTCGATATATATAATCTTTTACTCTAAGTGCTACTAAAATTCATATTAAATTTGCCGACTCTGATTGTGTGCAAATATGGCGAAATCTCCAACTAAATTAATTCTTTCAAATTTTTCCTCTAGACTTTCAACATTTTGCTATAGCATAGTCGAAACCAAAAGTCAAATTTAGTTTTCATCCTCGCCGAAAATTGCGTTGTATTCATCCATTGTGATCAGCACTTGTCTAGGTTTGCTACCCTCTTGCGGTCCGATGAACCCTGCACGCTCCATCTGATCCATAATTCTACCCGCACGGTTGAATCCCACCGAATATCTTCGCGATATCATACTACCGCTCGCCTGTTTCGTTTGAATGAACATTCTGAGTGCCTCTTTCAAGACTGGATCGAATTCTTGCTCGCGCATACTTGTCCCATCATTTGAATGCTCTTTTTCTTGATAAGGATTTTTTATCGCCTTGCCAGTGTCATCATCGTATACAGGCTGATTATTTTGCTTGATGTATTCCACAACTTTGCTAATTTCCGCATTTGAGACGAATGCTCCCTGCACACGTCTTGGCTCTGGTTTGTCTTGCGGTTTGAACAACATATCACCTTTACCTAGCAATTTTTCTGCTCCGCCACCATCTAGCACGGTTTTGCTATCCATATAATTTGTCAAAGCGAACGCGATACGGCTAGGCAGATTTGCTTTGACCGTACCCGTGATGACATCTACGCTAGGACGTTGAGTGGCAAGCACGAGGTGAATACCTGCCGCTCTCGCTTTTGCTGCAAGTTTTGCAATTCTATCTTCAATTTCGCGTTTGGCTTCTAGCATTAGGTCAGCCAACTCGTCTACAACAATCACTATAAACGGCAGTTTGTCTACCTTCTTTGATCTCACCTGTTCAGTTTTGTTGAATTCATTGATATTCACCACGTGATTCTTGGCAAACAGGGCATATCTTCTCTCCATCTCCTTAATTGCCCAATCAAGCGCATTGATTGTCATTTCTTTATTGGTGATCACTTCAGGTATCAATAGATGCGGTAGTCCATTATAGGTAGAAAATTCAACCATTTTAGGATCTATCAAAATGAGTCTTAGATCTTGCGGACCTGCTTTATAACACATACTAAGTAGCATAGTGTTTAGGCAAACTGACTTACCACTGCCAGTGCTACCTGCCACTAACAAGTGAGGCATCTTGTCTAGGTTGCAAAAAATGATATCTCCGTTGATGTCTTTTCCTAGCACAAAGGATAACGGATTCCCTCGCACCTTAAACTCATTGCTATCTACCAATTCACGCAGGCTGACTGAACTAATCTGATTGTTTGGCACTTCAATTCCGACCGAATTTTTCCCAGGAATAGGTGCTTCCACACGGATAGATCCATTGGACGCGAGTGTCATTGCAATATCATCTGCCATCAGAGCGATTTTGTTGACAGATATTCCTCTAGGCATCGTCAATTCATATCTCGTCACCGCTGGGCCTACCTGCACATTATTTACTTTGGCAGGCACTTTGAAATCTTCCAAAACTTGCTCCAATCGGTCGATATTATCTTGCAATTCTTCGTCCGAAATTCTGGTAGAGTTCTCTACATAATTCAATAGTTCCACTGGTGGTGCAACATAAGGCGGAATCTCTTGTTTAGGTTTGTCTATCTCCATTTTCACCTGTTCAGGCTTTTCGATATTCTTCTTGATTCCTGGCAGGTGGAATCTAGATATATCCACTGTAGGTCGCACCACCTCGCTCTCTACAGTGCCACCAAGATTCGTCTCTTGTTTCAATGAATACTCGTCTTTGTATTCAGCGTTTGACACATTTGTCGTGATCTCTTCCACCTCTTCAGTTTTGCCTACAAAATTTTCATTCAAATTTTCTAGATCCGAATAATCTTCTTCTTGCGAATCGTCAAGTTCTTGATAATCGTCATTTTCATTGTTATTTTCGCTTTCATCCAAAATGATGTCGCTATAGTCTTCATTATCAAGATCCTCAAAAAGATTGTCTTCTTCTTGATCATTCAAATCTTGAATTATCGACTTCATATTGTCATTCGAATTTTCTAATATATTGTTAGAAGTAATTTCTTCTTTGTGATACACAGTATTAGATTTATGATCTGCTGGAATTTCATACGCATTTGCTGTCCTGTTGGGCTGATTTTGATTTTCTTTTACTACACTATTTTCTATTTTCTTATCTATTTGAGACTCAAAGTCATTAGCGTTTTTCGTCTCTAAATGAGTGTATTGATTTGCACTATAATCATTATTATTCGCTTGAACAGAAACTTTGTTTGATTGATTGGTGACACCATCTGATTGGCTGGAAACAGGATTCGTTTGACTGTATGTGAGATTATTTATACTATCATTCATTTGATTCGATTTGATATTGTATGCACCATTTGAATTGCGAGTGGAAAAATTGTTTTCCTGAGATTTGTTCAGTTTCTTGCTATTGTAATACCCTGTAGAATTGTCTAGGAATAAATCGTCTGTATTCTCTGGTGGGATCACTGGTTCTAGAGGAGTCAAGATATATTCTCGCTTTGAAATTGGTCGCGACTCAACTTTTCTATTGCCAAGATTAAGGTTCGGCATACTGCTAGATATAATTGTGCTCTCTCCCTTTTCTAGACCAAGTTTCTGCTTCGCAATCTTCTTCGCCTGTTCTTCTTTCGAAATAGATTCTTTTTCTACCGTCAAGTCGAATTCTTCTATATTTGAAAAGTCAAATCGGCTCTTTTTCTCTTTCTTCGCCTGATTTTTGTCCATCATAACATAGTCAATAATTAATCCTACGAAAATCGCCAATGCAATTGCACTGAAAATATATGCTCCGGCCGTTGTGAGCAACTTCGTTAGAGGATATGATATCAAACTGAATATCAACCCACCCGCAGTAGTCTTGGCCTGATACGTTTCTATTAAAAATGCACCATAGCCATCCATTGACAAACGAGACGTCAAAATCAGATGGAAAATAAACCATATAATGCATAGCGAAATCGATAAATACACCACATATTTTGTTTTCACCACTATATTTTTCTTCTTCATCAAAAATGCAGACATTACGATTCCTAGCACGCACACAGGATATACTAGCAAGCCAAATAGTCCTAAGAGAAAATTCTTAATGAAATTCGATGGCAATACGCACACTAAAAGTATAACAGAAAAAACAATCAAACAAATGAGCGGAACGTTTACTTTCTTTTTCGTCTTTGGAGTCTTCAATTTCACTTCCCGCTCTTTAGTTTGCTTTTTCTCCTTTTCTTTTTTTTCTGGTTTTTTGTTAAACGATGATTTATAAATTGCCATAACCCACCTTTCTATGATTATAACTATATTTTCAAAAAAACACAAACGAATTTTTGAAAATACGCAATAATCAGTTTAGATGAAATATTTAGATAATAATATCCATTATAGGCAATTTGATACTGTGGTAGGATTGAATCCGCTGTCTATAGCATATTTTAAAATATCAGGTAATGCTTCGACCGATTTTTTTGTTGGATGCATCAAGATCAAATCTCCGTTGGACAAATCTTTGATTGCACGATTATATATCAACTCGCTATCTTGATCACGCCAGTCTATCGTGTCCCTTGTCCACATAATTGTCGTATAATTTAGGCTCACAGCGGCGTCTACTGTCGTAATATTATATGCCCCGCTAGGAGGAGCGAATAACGACATATTGACACCCAGATTCTCACTAATGACTTTGTGGCAGAGCGAAATCTCTTGACAATTGCCATCAAAATCTAGAGTGTCTTGATCTCTATGGTAAAATCCGTGATTGCCAAGTTCGTGACCGCGTGCATATATCTCTTTCACTAGATCAAGATTCTTCACCGCCCACGATCCGCCCACGAAAAATGTAGTTTTCACCTGATATATGTCCATTATGTCCAAAATTTGCTCTATATACTCGTTGCCTTGATACACGTTTATCATAAACGATACATTATTTTTCGAACCATCCCCTTGATAAACAACTCGGCTGTCGACGCTCGTCCTTATCGCAATTGAATTGCTAAAAGACAAACCTATAAGCGCTACAAACATAGCAACAATTATTATATTTGCAATTATCAAACTTTTTTTCATACATTATAATATTAAAAAATGTGTTAAACTATGATTATTTGCTCTCAATCGCCCAAATTCATCGCCAAATTTTTGTGAAAATGTAATTAATCTAGAGATTGCTATCGGTCGAAACTTAAAGCAAAGTTTTACCTCTCATAATCTAGACAGTATAAATTCAAATTCTACTATTGACTTTATCAAATCCACGTGATAAAATAACGAATATACAAGGAGATATTATGAGACTGACACCTAATGGAAGGAGACCCCCTGGTGCCGAAGACATTGATTTTAATTATAGAGATTCAGATGCTGACGACAAAGCGCGTGCCAGACATCTCTCAAACGTAGAATTGACAATTAAAACACACACCAGCATCCCAGAGATTCGCGAAAAGCAATCTAAGGCGAAAGAGCAAAAGGCCTTTGAGGAAAAGAGATATCAGGAATTGAAATCAATTCTTAGTGAAATGAAATCATCGTTGATCGATGAAATAATGGAATATTCAAAAACCAATTCGATAGATGAGGTGCTGAAATATTTTTCTGAAAAAATCAAAAGATACAAGATATTGCACGATGAGTACGATATCTTAGCAAAGCACTTCAACTTTCATTATTCATCAGATTATTCCGACCTTTTCTTAGACTTATCCCGTAACAATCCTGAATTCTTGATATATTCTCCTGCGTCGACTTTCACAAAAGCGAACCCACCATTGCCAATAAATCAATTGACCAATGAGCAACTCCAGATATTGCAACTAAGACTGGAGGAGAGCGACATTTTTTCAAATAAGACCTTTTTGAACAAATATCTTCGATATTTCCCTGGCTATATTAGCAAAATGACTAATATCAACGACATTTTCTACGCATTGTCTAGGAAACCTGAGATGTATCAGATATTCAAAACTCGACCTTCTTTCGTGGCTATGAGTAATAATATTAAAAATTATAAATTACTCCTTTCAACTGCGCCAAAGACACTCTTGTATATGTCGGATGAAGAGATCAAATTTGTGGCAGACGATTCACCATCAAAAATTGGAGCAGTCCTCAATCGCCACCCTGAGACAATCATTAGACTCAACAACAAATTTTTCGACAAGTACCCACCAAAACTAGTGTTCGGCACCTGCTCAACACCGAAAACGCAACTGTTTGTTAAGTTCAAAAAATACCTCTCCGATTATCCTACTTTGAACACATATCTCACTACCTGCGCCCACAACAATGTGACTAATATTGATGATGGTGGTATGACAGTATAAGCAAAAAGAAATGATGAGACTAGGACATGATCTTCTACATCATTTCTTTTTTTGAAATTTTGAATTGATAAGTATTATGTTCAACCAAATATGTCTTAATTTTTCTATATTTCAACAATATTTTATTAATTATTGATTTTTCTCTATATTTTTTGTTTTTTTTACTATGTTTTTTAATTTTTTTATTTTTTCTTTATATATTTTTTTATTTTTTTCTGTTTTTTTTAATTATTTTTCATATTTTTTTACATTATTTTATTATTTTTATTGCATTTTTTAATTTTTTATTTTTTAGTTATTTATATTTTTTCAATATATTATTTAATTTTCTAAAAATTTTGTAATATTTTAATTATTTATTAAATTCAAATTAAATCTAAAAAAATTATTTTTTGACTATTAAAATAGATAAATTTATCTACATTTTTTGAAGCAATTATAATTTTTTATAAACAATATTATTTATCTACTTACATTGTAGAATATCACAATCAAAATTATTCTTTTGAAATCATTTGTTTATAAATATTGCCAATCTATTTAATTATTCAAATGAAATATTAATAAAAAAACGGATATACTACCCGTTTTATAATTTCTTGATCAACTTCATATCCACTCTGCCACGCTCGTCTATTTTGATCGTCTTAACTTGCACTTTGTCTCCAACTTTCACGACATCTTCCACTTTTTCCACTCGTTCTTTTGCCAGTTTGGAGATATGGATCATTCCCTCTTTGCCCGGAGCCACTTCTACGAACGCTCCAAATTGAGTTGTCCTCACCACGACTCCTTCATATTCGCAGTTGAGTTCGAAGTCTGTAGCGATAGAGAGTATCATTGCTTTTGCTTTTTCAATCATTGCTTGATCTGATGATGAGACAAATACATCTCCCTCGTCCTCAATGTCAATCTTCACGCCAGTCTCGGCAATGATCTGATTGATCACCTTTCCGCCAGAGCCGATGACCTCTCTGATCTTGTCTGGATCAATCTTGAAAGTGATGATCTTCGGAGCGTATTTGCTAAGTTGTTTCCTAGGAGCCTTGATAGTCTTTGACATAATTTTCAAAATCTCAAGTCTACCCAATCTTGCCTGTTCCAATGCCGTAGTCAAAATCTGTCTATCAATACCGTGAATTTTGATATCCATCTGTATTGCCGTGATGCCCTTTGACGTACCAGCCACCTTGAAATCCATATCGCCCAAGAAATCTTCTAACCCTTGAATGTCTGTGAGGACTGCCACTTTGTCACTATCTTTGTCTTTCATAAGTCCCATAGCAATGCCCGCCACAGGTGCTTTGATAGGGACACCCGCATCCATCAGTGCCAGAGTGCTACCACAAACAGATGCTTGTGATGTAGAGCCGTTCGAACTCAACACATCGCTCACTGTCCTGATAGCATAAGGAAATTCTTCCTCACTAGGTAGCACAGCAAGCAATGCACGCTCTGCCAATGCTCCGTGACCAATCTCTCGTCTGCCCGGACTACGCAAAGGTTTCGCCTCGCCTGTCGTATAGCCCGGCATATTGTATTGGTGCATATATCTCTTGTATTCCTCGTTTTCCAAACCGTCCAACTCTTGCGCTTCGCTGATCATACCTAGAGTACAGGTAGTGAGAACCTGAGTCTCTCCGCGAGTGAACACCGCTGATCCGTGCACTCTTGGCAACAAGCCGACTTCGCACCATATAGGGCGTATTTCGTTCGTCTTCCTACCATCTGGACGAATGCCTTTATATAAAATCTTGTGTCTAACCTTTTCCTTTTTCATATTATAAAGGACTTGAGAAAATTCTTTTTGCTGATCAGGATATTTTTCACCGAATTTCTCTACAATTTCTTGCAACAGGTCATCTTCCATCGGTTCTCTAAGGTGCCTATCAAAATTCTCCAAAATTTTGTCCAATTTCTTGTCTGCATAGGCACGTACATCTTTATCTATATTTTCATCTATTGTCTCAAATTGAACCTTATCCGTCTTTTTAACCTTCAATTTCTTAGCCAAATCTTCTTGGAATTTGACTTGCTTTTTTATCTCTTCGTGAGCAAACATAATGGCATCTAGCATCAGTTCTTCACTCACTTCTTTTGCGCCCGCTTCCACCATCAAAATTGCTTCTTTCGTCCCGCTGACAGTCAAGTCAATCACACTCTTTTCAGATTCCTCAACATTAGGATTGACAACGAATTTGCCATCCACACAGCCTACCTTCACGGCACCAGTAGGTCCGTCAAATGGTATGTCGCTGATAGTCAAAGCAATCGAACTACCCAGCATTGCCAATGGCTCTGGTGGAATATCGTTATCTACAGATAGCGGAGTAGCGATGACCGAAACGTCATTATAAAATCCCTTTGGGAAAAGTGGACGCAATGGTCTATCGATCAATCTACTACGCAAAATTGCCTGGTCGCTAGGTCTACCCTCACGTTTTTTGTACCCGCCAGGAATTTTGCCCACTGCATACATTTTTTCTTCATAATCCACATTGAGAGGGAAAAAGTCCATACCTGGACGAGGTGCTTTTGACATTGTAGCATTCACCATCACCACTGTGTCTCCACATCTAAGGACGCAATGTCCATTGGCTTGTCCACAATATTTGCCCAATTCGACCTCGACTTCTTTTCCGCCAATTTCTAGTTTGTAAGTAAATTCTTTCATAATTCTCCTTCAGTTCAAGAAGAATTATAACATATTCGACAAAAAAAAGATATCAAAATTAAAAACAATTTTGAAATAAATTATCGTTTTTTCAATTTTTATCAGTTTCTTTTGTACCTAATCCTTATTCTCCAGTTTTTGATTGAAGAAAAATTGACACAATCACTCACTTCAGGCGTAGTGTATTACATCTGATTGTCGTTTTTCATTTGTACAATATCGTTTGACAATGACTGATATTGATTGAATAGATTATTTGCTCTAGCGATCTCTTGCTCTGAGATCTCTGATGTTGTCAAAATTGGTTTGATGACACATCTCATTGCCAAATTGGCGCATTCAATCAAAATCTCAGACTCCTTTGAGAGCAAATCCCAAAGTCGCTCAAACAAATCAGATGATGTCTGTTCGGAAAGATTGTTATTATTGATAAAGTCATAAAATTCAGCCCTACATTGATTTTTGCAACCACGACTATACAATTCCAATTCTCCCAACACTCTCAGTTTGTTATAAGATGTTTTTATATTGGAGACATCCTGACTTAACCTTGTTTTCAAATCTGCAATCGCGGGCTCTATCTCTTCTGTAGGTCGCATTATCTCATTTGCTTGACTCACTATATCCATAATAGCATCTATATCCTGCTTGATTCTCTCAATCTTTTCATTCAAATCTTTTTGATAATGAATTTCGAGTAAACTTTCTGCCATAGTTTTCAAAGATTTTTTGTAAATCGGATCGGATGCAATATCTCCAAGACTCTGCACACAATCTGAATAAGATGTGAGATATGCGTTGTTTTGTTGTCGCAGGTCTTTGAAATTTGGATAATTTTGAATCAAGTCAAAAAATGAATCGTATATATAAAATAAATTTTCATAATACGGTTTACCCACAGCATTTTCCACAATATCTATGAATGATTGCAAAATAGTGAAGTCGTAATCGCCTGCGAGATTAAATCTACTCAGTCTATGATACAACTCTTTTGTACTTGTCTCCATATTCACCCCTAAAATCAAACAAAATACTATATATAGTGTAACAAAAGTTCAAAATTATATTTCTATAATATCATAAATTTTTTTAATTTCAAACAAATTGAAGAATTAAATATAAAATTTTTTAAAAATTAATCAATAATTTTGATTAAATACTATAAAATTGTAAGAAATTCAATTTTGAAATATTCAATAATATTTATTAAATTTTTCAATATATAATGATTAAAAGTTTTTCTATTGAAAGTATAAAAGTAATTTATTTTTAACAATCTAATCTGTACTTTAAAATTTTTTATTCCGTTTAAAGTGTTATGTAATCTGTTAATTTTATCTAAAAGAGAAGAAGGCAAAAAGTGCTTTCAGTGGATAATGATTTATGTACATAATTCACTCAGTTAATGATAGGAAAAATAAAATTTATCTTGATTACATTTTACGCCAAATAAGTTATTCAAAATACCGAATTAAAAAAAGCAACATAAAGTTGCTTTGTCTATCCACGTATGCCAAGTTTTGATTTGATCTGACGTGCACGATTGATGTCTTGCTCTGACAAGTAATCTAACAATTTCTTCCTAGTAGAAACCATTTTGTTAAGTCCACGAGTAGAATGTTTGTCTTGCTTGTTTTGCTTCAAATGTTCGGTAAGATTCTTGATCCTAGCAGTAAGCAGAGCGATCTGCACTTCAACGCTACCAGTATCTTTTTCATCTTTGCCAAATTCTTTCACAATTTGTGTTTTATCGATTTTCATACTCTCTCCTTTTAATTCGCCTATGACAATGTCGCCGTTGAGCCTTCGCACGACTATTGCTAAGGTACTTATATTATACTATACCATTTTCTAAAATTTGTCAATAGATTTTCTTGTATATAAAATTATTTTCCACGCACACTAGACTAGGAGCAAAAATGAAAAAGATATTAATTATTTCCCTATCAATAATATTCGTAATGGTAGCCACTGCTTTTTTGTTGCCATCGATCAAAAAAGTAAATTCTTTGCCAGATGATATGGTGGTGACATATAGTGACATATTGCAAGCGAACGAAACGGACGAATTTTCGCCTCTCATCAATTTGGAATTGCCGAAAAATTTGGACGTATCCACCACTGATGAACTGACAGAAACCACGTTGAGCGTAAAACTATTCAATTTGTTCACAATCAAAAAAGTCAATGTGCGTCTGCTTAGCGACACAGACGTCTACGTTGGAGGTGAGACTGTAGGGTTCAATCTTTTCAGCGAGGGGGTGATATGCGTTGGGAGCAATCCGATTCAAACTGGATCTGGAGCAAAGGAACCAATTGTCGAAAGCGGAATTCAAGATGGGGATGCGATACTGAAAATTGACGACATTGAGATTGAAAATATTCAAGATGTGGATAGGATTATCAATCTGCCTAGCAAAGCCGGAAAAGAACTGACTATCACAATCAAGCGGAATGACTCTATTTTTGATACCAAAATCACACCAGTATTTGATGTCCTTAGCCAAAAATACAAACTTGGTCTTTGGGTTCGAAATAATGCTAGCGGAGTGGGTACGCTCACCTACATCAAACAGTCAGATTTCCGATTCGGCGCTGTAGGTCACCCAATCGTAGACAGTTCGCTGGGCACAAATTTCAAAGTTGATTCGGGCAACATATATAAATGTAAATTGTTAGGAATCAAAAAGGGTGAAAAAAATAATCCGGGCGAGATTCGCTCTTCCATAAATTTAAGCGACAGTTCACTAGGGATAGCAGACACGAATTGCGAATACGGTGTATATGGAAACATTTTGAACAAATCGATAATAGACGCCAGCAGAACTGCCACACTCGGAGGGAGATTGTCCGTCAAACTCGGAGACGCCAAGATATATTGTGCGATTGGAGAAGAAGGAGTGAAAGCCTATGATATCAAAATTATCAAAGCGAACAAGCAAAATTCTGCCGATGACAGAAGTATGACAATCAAGATTACGGACAAAGAACTTCTCGAAAAAACCGGCGGAATCATTCAAGGAATGAGCGGAAGTCCAATCGTACAAAATGGAAAAGTAGTGGGCGCAGTGACACACGTGTTCCTAAGTGATCCAACTCGCGGATACGGCGTCTACATCGACTGGATGATCGACAATTAGATTATCATTTTTCAATTTCATAAAATAGATTAACGATCTTTTTATCTCCTTTTCTCAGCATAGTTCAGTGCCTTTTCGCACCGCTGGGATAATTTGATTCGTTGACGTAACAAATCAAAATATCGCATTCATCAATCATATATTTATTGCTCACAATTATTTGATCTCTGAAATGTTCTTGCTCGATTTCATACATTGCGGTTTTCACAGTTTCATAGTCATTATATGAATATGCTTCACACCAAATTTGACATTGGAAGAATTCTTCTCTGAGTCAATATTTTTGGATCTAGACGATTAAATTTATGACGAATTTAATCTAATTCATCGTCTAAAAAATAAATTATTTCTAGTAATTTTTTATAAATTTTCTTTTAAGATTTTGTTCAATTCGTCTAGTTTTTCTTCACTAAGTTCGGGAACGCCGTCTAGGCGGTATGGAATGTTTAGATCCCTATATTTATGAACTCCGATCGTCTTGTATGGGAGCAACTCTACTTTTTCTACGTTTTTTAGTTTTTTCGCAAACTCGCAAAGTGCCACGATGTGCTCTCGGTCGTCATTCATATTCGGCACAATCACCTGCCTTAGCCACAACTTTTTATTTTTGCGTTGGGTGACTGATAGGAACTGATTAAAATATTTTATATCATGCCCAGTGAGTTCTCTGTACTCTCCCTCATCCACTGCCTTGATGTCTAGAATGACCAAGTCGGTGTAATCTAAGATCTCGTCATACTCGCCAAATCCTACTCCTGCAGTGTCTATGCAGGTGTGGATATTTTCTTTTTTGCAAAGTTTGAGGCATTCTAGTAAAAATTCAGGTTGCAACAAAGGTTCACCGCCAGAGAATGTGACGCCTCCGTCAGTGCCAAAATAATTTTTGAACCTTGAAATTTTTTTTATCAATTCTTCTGGCGAGGTGATTTGAGACCTTCCGTTGACGTCCCAAGTCTCAGGATTGTGACAATACTTGCACCTAAGTTTGCACCCCTGCAAAAACGCAACAAACCTGATTCCCGGTCCGTCCAAAAGCCCCATACTTTCAATGCTACTGATTCTACCTAAGATTTTCTTCATATCAAATCTCTATTTTTCAATGCAATTAAATTTCTATTTTTTATGAAATATTTTCAAGTAAATTTTGAACACTAAAATTGCTTATTTTTTATGAATTTTTAATAAATTTTCCTTATTTTTTTTATTTTTTCACATTTTTTATTAATTTTTAATTATTTTTTTAATTTTTTACATTTTTTATTAATTTTTATTTATTTTTTATTTATTTATATTTTAATTTCTTTATTTTTTATTTGTTCAAAAATTTCAAATTAATTGAATTATATAATTATTTCAATATTTATTTTTATTAATTTAATTTTGATTTTCAATTGCATTTTTCGATATTTTTTTCATTAATTAATTTTTGTATATTCAAACTAACCTGATTCGAATTTAATGAAAAATTATATTTGTTTGAATTCTTGATTGTTGACTATTTTTTGATTTTATTTTCTAGCAATTTATTTCGTATCAAAGACTCTATCGTGAGGCGGTTTGTTTCCTTACATTTGCCTAATATAGATATTTATTTAATTTCGATAGTCAAATTCAAAACACAATTATCTAATCTTTTCATGGAAGGTGCGCGAAATGACCTCCTCTTGATGAGCGCGAGACAGTTTGTTGAAATTCACGGCATATCCTGATACGCGTATTGTAAGAGTTGGATATTTGTTCGGATTGTTCATTGCATCTATCAGTTTCTCGCGGTTCAACACATTGACATTGATATGCTGTGCACCCTGCTTGAAATATCCGTCTAGAATTGAGACAAGATTTTTCACTCTATCTTTTTCATCTCTACCAAGTGCGTTTGGCACAATGGAGAAAGTGTTGCTCACCCCATCCTGACAGACATCGCAATAAGGTATTTTCGCTACAGAATTCAGACTCGCCAATGCTCCGTTGCAATCACGTCCGTGCATAGGATTTGCGCCCGGTGCGAACGCGACTCCTGCCTTTCTACCATCGGGAGTGCTACCAGTCTTCTTGCCATACATCACATTTGATGTAATAGTGAGAGCGGACAGAGTGTGCAATGCATTCCTATACAATTTGTGTTTTTTCAAGCATTTGATGAAATGTTTCACAATATCTACGGCAATCTGATCTACAGAATCATCATCGTTTCCGTATTTTGGGAAGTCTCCCTCAATTTTGAAATCTACCGCCACCCCTTGATCATTCCTAATTGGAGTAACGCGTGCATACTTTATAGCGCTAAGCGAATCAGTAGCGACACTTAGTCCCGCTATTCCAAACGCCATCAATCGTTCTACAAATGTGTCGTGCAATGCCATTTGACCTGCTTCATAAGCGTATTTGTCATGCATATAATGTATGATATTTAGTGCGTCCACATAGGTTTTTGCGATTTTTTCTAGTATACTAAAATATGCCTTTTTCACTTTTTCAAAATCAAGCACTTTATCCTTGATTGGCTTCACCCCTTGCACCACTAGTTTCCCGCTCTTTTCGTCCACTCCACCGTTGATCGCATAGAGTAGAGACTTCGCAAGATTGCACCTAGCGCCGAAGAATTGCATCTGTTTGCCAACTCTCATAGCAGACACACAGCACGCTATCGCATAATCATTGCCATAAATTGGGCGCATAATGTCATCGCTTTCATATTGAATGCTGTCTGTCAATATTGATATTTTGGCACAGTATTTTTTGAAATTCATTGGCAATTTTTCTGACCACAAAACTGTCAGGTTTGGCTCAGGGCTAGAGTCTAGATTGATAAGGCAATGCAAAAATCTAAATGAATTTTTTGTCACCAAACTCTTGGTGTCGTTTAGCATTCCACCTATACTTTCGGTCACCCAAGTAGGATCACCCGCAAATACTTCATCGTATTCAGGAGTACGCAAATGTCGCACCAATCGCAATTTGATAGTGAATTGATCCACCAATTCCTGTGCTCCACTTTCATCTAATAGTCCCTTTTTCATATCTCGCTCAATATAAATGTCTAGGAAAGTAGAGACTCTGCCTAAACTCATTGCGGCACCGTTGTCCTCTTTCACCCCTGCTAGATATGCAAAATATGTCCATTGAAATGCTTCACGTGCATTCGTGGCAGGATATGAAATATCATATCCATATTTTTTTGCCATACTTTTGATTTTGTCCAGCGCCCGAATCTGCTCGTGCACTTCCTCACGCAAACGGATGATCTCTTCAGAGTTTATATTCAACATCTTGTCCATCAATAGATCCGCTTTCTTCTCTTCGATCAATCTATCGATTCCGTACAATGCAACTCGGCGGTAATCTCCTATGATCCTGCCTCGTCCGTACGCATCGGGTAGACCCGTGATGAGTCCTGCACTGCGCGCTGAACGAATATCAGGAGTATAGACATCAAACACACCATCGTTATGCGTCTTCCTCACGCCTTCGCTGAATATCTTTTCAAGACCACTATCCATTTTTAGATTATATGCCTTCAATGCATTCTGCACCATTCTCAACCCACCGAAAGGATTGACGATTCGCTTAAGCGGTTTATCTGTCTGAAGCCCTACTACAACCTCATTTTTTTTGTCAATATAGCCTGGATTGAAGGCATCTATACCAGAAATACGCTTGAGTTCCACATCCAAGAGTCCCACCTTTCGCTCTTTTTCCAATAGACGCATACATTTGCCCCAAACTTTCAACGTCTTTTTCGTGCTAGGCACCAAAAAACTATCATCTCCGCGATATTCAGTATAATTCGATGCAATAAAGTCAGAGACATCTATTTTGTCCTTCCACTCCTGCCCCTTAAACCCATTCCATGCATTATTTAAGATTTCTTTCTGATTTTCATTTGAATTTTCCATAATTCACCTCTATATTTGCAGTATAGCATATTAAAAATTATAAATGTGTTGTTTTTACAACAAATTTTCAAATTTTTTTCGTATAGATACTGTCTATCAATAAGATTGACATAATTTAGGTATTGACATAGCAAGGTGATCGTTGTAATATATAGAAAATTAATTTTTCTGGAGCACAGATGGATATTGAAATAGAAAAAGAATTCAAAACTCATCTCAAAAGAGTATGCAAAAATTCACTTTTAAGGCGTCTCGCTCTAGAATTTTTCTATGATTTAGATGAAAAATTAAAGGACCTGACTTTCACTATAGACTCCTTTGAACCAATTGAATTTAATGGCAAATATCTTCAGCAAGATGTGATGAATGAATTGTTTGCCAAGAAGGATAAAGTGAGTGCCACAGAGGTGTTTTTGTATCTATTCAAATCCAATATTGAACATTTCAAATTATTCGAACAGGATAATAGTGTCGACGATATGATGTCAGGTTATTTCAGCCCTACAGAAAAAAAATTGTGCATTCGAAAAATCAACCTAAGTAAATATTACGATCCGAAACAATTTGCTTTTGACCGCGCGTTCAAACCTATTGATATGGACGAATTTGAATGGAAAAAAGTGAAAGGAAACCGCGACACTCTATTGCTCCGACAACTATCTCAACTGAAGAAGAAAACCAAAGAGACCGCTATCCGACTGATATTGGCAGAATATAAACACATAGTTTATCACGAATTGTGTCACGTGTTCAATTTGAAAACCTTTGACCACAGCCGATTTATAAAAAACGATTTTTCAAACATTATTTATAAAAAGGTAGAGAATTTTTATTTTCAACACTATTGCACAAATGGCAGTCTCGTAGACGAGGCTAAACAAATTGGCGGATACAATAGATATCAAAAATTGTTAAAAGATTTGGAAAAGAAAGGATCAGACGCTATCTCTGAGACTTTAAACGAAGAATTGACCTTAATCTTGGATAATAGTTTTCGGATTTCGCACGCTGACAACACTTTGTCTCAAGGGATGATGACGAAAGCGAGTTTGTCTGGAATCTGTGCGTATAACATCAATTATGACATCGTCTCTATGATTCATCTTGCCTTGCCAGATGAAACTATTTTGGATTTTTGTTTCAATACTTCGAAAGTGATAAAAAAATTGGACCATCTGTACATTTCGCCAGAAAAACTGGACTCGTGCAAGCAAAGGTTGACCTATCTTATACTAGAAAATGATGAACTAGTAAACGGCGGAAAAGAAGATGCTCAAGACCTTTTGAAACTCGTTAAGCAATCAAATATTTTTTCCGTTCTTTGCGTTTTGCTTGCTTGTTCTGATCATTTGATTGTCAAAAACAATGTGAACTCAGTCCAAACAATTGCTGACTATAAGACAATTGCTCAAGAGATTTTGATTGAAGGGATAAAAAATAATTTAATAAATCAAATGAATGACAAAAACGTAACCAAAGACGAACAATTCTTCATATACCTAAACGACTGTTTGAAAACTATAGATGAATTTTTGATATATCCTGACGAAAAATCCATATTCGACCAAAGAGATGATTCAAACATTGCGAAAATGTTGTCGATTGAAATCTACCACAAAAGATATCCAAACCTTAGTCACCTAACTTCATTTTACGAGTTGGTGAAACTAGTAAAAGGTATAGTAAAATCATATTCTGAAAAAATCAAAAATCTAACTGAAATTATGACATTTTTGAATGAGCAAATATCCCCAGCGCAAACCTGTCCCCGTCTAAATAATTCCGCAAAAGAATCACTTATAAATAATATAGCACAGAGAAAAAACGAAAATATATCTGGGACTATCACAAATTCGACTCAAACCAAAAATGAAAGATCTAGACTTGAAAATGTGACGTCATCAATCAATATAAACTAGAATTTTTAACTAATCTTAAAATCTTATTATGAATTGTTTATATCTATTAAAATTTGTATTACTTAGACGATGCCCTATTATTTGCCTATAAGATCAATGATAAGTTTAAACTACGCTAATTATTCTATGATACGACTCACGTGAAATTAAATTTAAAAAATGCTGAATCGGATGAAACTAAACAGAGTTTTAAAATTTATATTATATGCCTTTGGTATATAAAATAGGAAGAGATTAATTTCCCCTCCTATATTTTTAATGATATTAAATTCACTTTAAGCATTTTTATGAAAGTTTTTGAACAATCATATAATTGTTGTTGTAAGTTACATTTGCATTTGGCGTAAGCTCCAATGCAAGTGTGGTGTTGCCTCCAGTCGCACTTAATAAATAGTTGCCCGACAAAGTGCTCGTAGTATTCCCTGCACCCGTCCTCGTAGTTGAACCCTCTGTAGCACTATTCACTGACAAACTAACAGCTGGCTGATCTGCCGATGTGCTAGTGGCAGTCGTACCATAACTTATCAAATACGTACCGTCTGGCAAAGTAATTTGATTGCCTGTTAGCTGATAACTTATTGGGCTTCCATTCGTAAATGACGTTGTCTCACTCAAAGTAGGTTGGGTGTTCGTCGCAGATCCCGCCGTAAATAATGATGCTGCCGTAATTGCAGTAGGACCTGTTGGTCCCGTTGGACCGGTTGGACCAGTAGGGCCAGTTGCCCCTGTCGTTCCCGCAGTTCCCGTTGCACCAGTTGGTCCGGTAGGTCCGGTCGGTCCTGTTGGTCCGGTTGCTCCTGTAGTACCTGTTAGTCCTGTTGCACCTGTTGGTCCGGTTGGTCCAGTTGGTCCTGTTGCCCCTGTCGTTCCCGCAGTTCCCGTTGCACCAGTTGGTCCGGTAGGTCCGGTCGGTCCTGTTGGTCCGGTTGCTCCTGTAGTACCTGTTAGTCCTGTTGCACCTGTTGGTCCGGTCGGTCCAGTAGGCCCAGTTGCACCTGTAGTCCCTGTTAGTCCTGTTGCACCTGTTGGTCCCGTAGGACCGGTAGGTCCGGTTGCCCCTGTAGTACCTGTTAATCCCGTTGCGCCTGTTGGTCCCGTAGGTCCGGTCGGTCCGGTTGCGCCTGTAGTACCCGTTGCACCTGTTGGTCCCGTAGGTCCGGTCGGTCCGGTTGCACCTGTTAAACCCGTAGGTCCAGTAGGTCCTGTGGCACCAGTTGTTCCTGTGACACCTGTTGGTCCCGTAGGTCCGGTCGGTCCGGTTGCACCTGTTAAACCCGTAGGGCCAGTAGGTCCTGTAGGTCCTGTTGGACCTCCTGCTGGACCCGTTGGTCCGGTTGGTCCTGTGGCACCAGTTGTGCCTGTGGCTCCTGTAGCACCTGTTGGTCCTGTTGGGCCAGTAGGGCCAGTTGCACCTGTAGAACCAGTCGCTCCAGTAGGACCAGTTGCTCCCGTGAGTCCTGTAAATCCTATAGGTCCGATTGGACCTGTTGGACCGGTCGGACCAGTCGGTCCGGTTGCGCCTGTGGCTCCTGTCAAACCTGTCAAACCACGAGGACCTTGCGGTCCAGTTGGACCTGTCACTCCTGTAAAGATAATTCTATTTATGTTCCCTTGATTCGGACGTATTGGTCGAAATGGACGATCACAACAATTATTGTGTTGATTAAACCAAAACATAATACTCCTTTCAGTAGAATGTTCTACCTACCTCATATTATGATAAAAATAGAAAAATGTTTATCTAATAAATTTACGAAATAATACTATTTAAAACAAATATTTCATACAATGATATATGAACCTCTTTTTTAACTCTATATTAAATCAGATCAGGGTGCGAAAAGGATTATTTATCGTTTTAATCATCTCCACAATAGTCGTAATAGTATTGGGTGTGATCTCTGCGATAAATCTTGATGGAGGAGTGTTGCCGATAGACCTATCAAACATTGCATTCATCAGATATTTGAAAGGAGATTGTGGAGTATTTTTTCTAATATTTGGCACGATTTTGAATTTATTGCTATTTTATTCCTTAATATTATTATTCTGCTGTAAACGTTTTTTGATTCCATTCGCGATAATTTTTTATCTATATTTTGTCTATAGTCAAATCGTCATATTCACAAGTTTGATATTGTTGTATGGATTCTTCAACACGCTCATTTTAATACTTCTACTCTTGATCTACATTCTGCTTGAGATCGTGTTATTGATGTTGTTTTTATTATTTTTGTTAAATTACACGGATAGTTTTGGATATTTTAAAAATTGTTTTTCATCCAACAATTCAAATCTGATAATTCTCACTTTGGCACTAATTGTGATTTCTATTTTGTTTTGTGTGGTATTGATTGTTTTGAAGTCGTTCGTAATACTTCTGATTTACTAATGGATACCTATATCAATTATCATAAGTTAAAAATTCTATTTATTTTTACTGCATAAATAAGTGTCTATAGAAAACATCAATATCAAGATATCAAGACACTTGATACATAAGAGAATTATTTAACTGCAATATATGAATGATGAAATATTATACATATAAATAATGAAACTATTTAACAATCTAGACTACCAACAAGAATTTTAAATGAAGTAAACTATCAACAATTATAAAGTGGTATCAGCATAGGAATTTTTGATACAAAAAATATGGCGTCCTGCATAAAAACTAAACAATAAATCACGAAACAATGTTTGCTATCTATACAAAGACAACACCAATGAATAAGTCGAAATAATGAAGGTATTATTATTTGATTACCAACACCAATTACCATCTCGTTTAATCTCAATATTAAAAATTTTATTGACAGAATTATGAAATTATATTATAATATACATATTATTGCGAGGAGGGATCTAAATGAATTCTACAGACGACAATTCTAAGCAATCAACTCGGCAAACAGAAGATTCAAATGATGAAAGAAATTTAGATGAAAGAAAAATCTCTTCCAATGAAGAAATTGATTTGAGTTATAAAAACAAGACTGAGGTTACAAAGGGCGGAATTCTAGGTCTATTCATAGGTCTAGCAGTAATCGTGCCAGGAGTCAGTGGCTCGGCTGTGGCAATAATATTTAAAATGTATGAAAAACTTCTCTATGCCATAGGAAATTTATTCAAGAAATTCAAAAAGTGTATTAAATTTTTGCTCCCTATATTAATAGGTGTCTTGGTTGGATTCGTCTTGGGATTCTTCGGAGTCAGGTCGCTATTGAATATCATTCCATTCCTTGTAATATGTCTATTTGCTGGATTGATGTTCGGCGCATACCCTGCCATTACAGATCAAATCAAGGGAACCAAGTTGAATGCAAAATATATATTACTATTCATTATTGGACTGGCTATCCCAATATTAGTCTCCTGTGTGTCCGTATTTTCAGACATCACGCAACACTCACTTTCAAATCTAAAATTTTACCATTACATATTGTTTGCTATAATTGGTTTCCTAGTTGCTATCACGCAATTGGTGCCAGGTCTTAGCGCTACCGCACTCCTTATGTCTTTTGGATATTTCACTCCGCTAATGAATTCGGTAAGCCTTACTAATTTTAAAGAAAATCCTACAATATTTCTGGTATATTTATGTTTGATCATAGGCTTTATCATTGGACTTTTTGTAGTATCAAAGGGACTTAATAAAATTTTGAACAGATACAAAACTCCTACATTTTACTGCATCGCAGGTCTATCATTAGGTTCAATCGTCACGATGTTCTTCAATCCCGAAATTATGGAAATCTACGTCGGTTGGAGCGCTGGAGGAATGGTGCTTGATATATCAATGGGAGTCCTTGTACTCATAATTGGCATTGTAATATCATACCTTTTCGTCAGATTTGAACGGAAAAAGGATACAAATCGCTGAAATTAAAAAAAATCTGTAAACAAATCGCGCTTAGCATTGAATTTCGAATTATTTACGTAATATAAACTAAAATTAAACAAATATTTTATGAAACAAATAATAAACTACAATTGTAGAATATAAACTTAGGAGAAGAAAATGAAAGCAGTTATTTTAGCAGGCGGATACGCCAATCGTCTTCGTCCGGTTACGGACAATGGCCGTATTGCCAAGACTCTATTACCAATTGATGTCGAAGGCAAAACGCAACCTATTCTATATTTTTTATTAGACAAAATTCATTCCCTCAAAGGTGTGGATGAAATAATAGTAGTGGTCAACGATCTGTATCACAATCAGATCAAAAAGGCGTGCCAAGACTACAACTCAAAAATTAATTTCACTCTAGTTTCAGATGGTTCGAACAGTCCAGAACAGGCAAAGGGTGCAAATTATGCAATATTGAAAGCGAACAACACTATCCCATATAGTTATGATGAAAAAATTTTAGTAATGGCAAGTGATAATTATTTCGAATTCGATCTAAACGAACTGGTGAAAAAATACGATGATTTGGCTTCACAATCTCCTCGCCCAATCAATATGGTTTCGTCAAAAGTCTATCCAGACAGTGATCGCGAGTATATTGCCAAAAATTTTGGAATCTTGAACATAAACAAAAACAAACGCATCATTTCTCTAGACGAAAAGCCAGGAATTGAAAATTTGAAAACGAACAACGTCTCACTTGCAATTTACCTATTCAATCGCGCAGATCTTGACAAAATCGAAACTTATATGGAGCAAAACAAAATGGATAAAAAGAAATGTGACTCGCTTGGTTATTTCATAAATTATACGATAGAGAATTCTCCTACCTACACTTATGAAATAGATGGCGAATTTTGCGACATTGGCACTCCGGATGAGTACAAAAAACTTGCTCCTCTTCACAACGACCTGCAATATTAAATTTGACATAAACTTATAGTTGATATTGCTATTAGAATGAACATAAAACCTTTGTTAAATAAAAATATCTATGACACAATATAAAATATCTATTATTTTCTTTTGAGTCTACAAAAAGTTGACAAATCAAATTTGGAGATTTCAAAGTGAGCCAAACTTGGTTCGCTTTGTTTTTTGCTCTCCATACTATCGTTTCTTATGAATTTTCTCATTAACTAATCTAATTATACAAAATGAAAAAAATTATGAAAAATGATTGAATTGCCAAAACAAATTTGCTATAATCTCTATGTGCGGGTGTAGTACATCGGTAGTACTCGGGCTTCCCAAGCCTGTGAGGTGGGTTCGACTCCCATCACTCGCTCCATAAAAGAATGACTCGCCCTTTTGTCAAATTACTAACGTAATTATTGACCTATTGGGCGGTCATTCTTTTTTCCCACTACGAACCAGTTCTTGTGTGAGCCCTATATTTACTCGCCCTTTTGTCAAATTACTAACGTAATTATTGACCTATTGGGCGGTCATTCTTTTTTCCCACTGCGAACTAGTTCTTGTGTGAGCCTTGCTAAATATAATACGAACTTTTTAGTTTGGGTTATTTTCTTTGTAATCTTATCCCTTATTTTTCTCTTTTCACACTTCTTTCATAATAGTAAAGCAATATTTGTCATTGTTCAAATTTTTTAAAAAATTTATTAAATTTGCTTGACAGTTGAATGTTTGTTCAACTATAATCATATACATAATTGAATGACAGTTCAACTATTATGAGATTTTATAGGAGATTTTATGAATCTAGAAAAAATTAAAATAGAAGGAGTTAATGGCGAAACTCGTTGTAGATCCAACGGAGATATGTGTAGATGTTCTAGCAGATGCGATTGCGACGTCATCCATACTGACACGGTGGAAAAGGTGAAAACCAAAATGTTGTCAGACGAAATTTTGATAGATATATCAGATTTTTACAAAGCATTATCAGATAGCACACGGCTAAAAATTATCAACGCATTAAATATTAGTGAAATGTGTGTTTGCGACATATCTGCGCTATTAAATATGACAAAATCTGCAATATCTCATCAATTGAAAAACTTGAAAGATTTGAACTTGGTCAAATCAAGACGGCAAGGGAAAGAGGTATATTATAGCCTAGCGGATAGACACGTTCAAATTGTGTTCGAGATCACGCGCGAACACGTGGAGGAAAAATAATATGAAAAAGACAGTACGAATTGAGGGACTTGATTGTCCAAATTGCGCACGTAGTTTATGCACAGCGATAAATAAACTAGATAATGTGAAAAATGCGGAAATTGATTTTATCAACTCAAAATTGAGTTTTGAAAGTGCAGACACCGATTCCGCCACCGAGAAGATCATTGCTCTCACAAGGCAACTAGAACCTGACGCAAAAATAGTTTTGGAAAAGAAAAAAACGAGCATAATAAACAAGAATTTCATTATTGATTTATCCACTATCTTGCTTGGCACAATTATAGGAATTTGTGCACTATTTATCTCAATGCCAGTGGCACTGTTTTGGACTTTGTTTGTGATCAGCGCACTACTGCTTGGATACAAAACCTATTACAAAGCGCTCGCTCTATTGTTCAAAGGGAAAATAAATGAAAACTTACTGATCACCTTGTCAGTAATCGGCGCTACAGCCATTGGCGAGCATACAGAGGGATTGATGGTGATATGTCTATACTCTATAGGGAAATTATTAGAGGGATTGGCTGTAAATAAATCACGAAAATCTATTGAAGATTTGACCAACTTACAACCGGAATATGCAAATGTACTAATTGACGGAGAAGAAAAACGTGTTAGTCCGAAAGACGTGGCGATCGGTTCTACTATAATCGTTCGCGCTGGAGAACGGGTGGCACTAGACGGAAAAGTGCTGACAGGCAAAGCGAGCCTAAACACTCAGAGTTTGACCGGCGAGAGTCTGCCAGTCTCAGTCAGTCCAGATGACGAAATTCTATCAGGCAGTATTGTATTGGACGGAACTCTCACCATTGAGACAAAAGAGGAATATTCAAACAGCACGGTCAGCAAGATTATCAACTTGATCGAAAATGCTCAAGAGAAAAAATCAAAGACTGAAACCGCAATCTCAAAGATCACAAGATGGTACACGCTCGGAGTGTTGATCTTATCCCTGACAGTGTTTGGCATTGTTTATGCCGTGACTAGAGAATTCTCGACCGCCCTATATCGCGGAATGATATTTTTGGTAGTATCCTGTCCGTGTGCATTTGCAATTTCTGTTCCGTTATCCTACTTTTCGGGGCTTGGCAACGCATCGAAAAATGGAATCTTGATCAAGGGTTCAAACTATCTGGACGCTTTGGCTAAAATTAATTTGCTCGCATTTGATAAGACTGGCACTATCACTACAGGAGAATTTTCTGTGGAAAACATTGAAATTTTGGATTCAAACAAAAATAAAAATGACATAATATATCTTGCCTGTCTAGGAGAGCAAAACTCTATTCATCCACTCGCAAAATCTATTCTTTCACTCAACACTCGCCCACTTGAAAAAGTGCAAAATGTGTGCGAGGTGGCAGGCGAGGGACTGTATTATTCATATAATAAAATGAAATATTTTATAGGTAGAAAAAATAAAGATAACAAATCTACCATTGTAGAACTATATGAAAACGAAAAATTGATCGCAATTTTTCACCTAAGCGACACAGTCAAGCATTCAGCCAAACGTGCAATTGATGATTTGCGAGCATTAAAAGTCAAAACAATCCTTCTCTCTGGTGACAACAAAGAGTCTGTAGAAACCGTAGGCAAAACGATTGGCATAGACGAAGTGAGATATCAACTCCTACCACAAGACAAATTCGCCTATATAGACAACATAAAGAATGATAGCAAAGTCGAGATCGGATATGTGGGAGACGGCATCAATGATGCACCGAGTCTGACTCGTGCTGATGTGGGAATAAGTATGGGGATAAACGGTTCACCAGCAAGCATTGAAGCATCTGACGTTGTGCTGGTAGATGACAATCCAGACAAAGTGGCAACCGCCATTAAGATATCAAAATATACGCGAAAAATCGTTTGGCAAAACATCATCCTCTCTGCTGTCGTGAAGGTAACTTTCTTGCTTCTCGGATCATTCGGCATCACAGGAATGTTGAGCGCAGTTTTTGCAGATGTCGGTGTCACATTGATTGCCATCCTCAACAGCCTTCGTGCTTTGAAATACAACCCAAATAAAAATATCTAATCTAATCCAACCTAATTAATCAAACCTGGTGGTTTTTCATTTGAGAGAAAATTCGCTTTTATCGACAACACAAATCGCGTACATTTCTTGCACAATTTTTTTCTTCAATTTTCATATTATCCTTTTGGCATTATGATTTTTATTTTGGCACTTTACTTATATTATCTGTCCATCGGTAAATTTCTAGCGAACATTCAAACTATCTGGAGGTTTTCATTTGAAATAAACTCGTCACTAATTTGACAATTCTTTATAATTCATAATAAATTTGTATCAATTACGAAAAATATTTGTTTTAATTTTATAATTAAATGATCGTTTATGTTAACAATCTATAACTTTAAAATAAAATTATATATCTAAACTTAAATTTTATTATGCTTCACAATATTTTCAATTCAACTTTTTGGTTATATACTATATGCTGTATTAAAATTAAGAAAAAATTGTAGAAAAAATCTTGACAATTATTTTTTTTTCATATATACTAGGAAAGTAATCTTGGCGGTGTGGCTCAGCGGTTAAAGCAATCGGTTCATACCCGATAGATCGGTAGTTCGATTCTACCCACCGCCACCAGCTACAATTCTTCCAATCGGTGTAGCGTAAAGATTACAAAAATTCCTTTTATCCTATAGACCATTAATTTGGTCGATTATGCAAAATGCATAATTAAAACCTTCCTTTGTTTTATTAATTATTGGTGGCAACCAATAAAACCGAGAAAGTACCGACATTAAGTTCTTCCTTATTGTCGGTATGCAAATCACTCGGAAATTTGACGAAACTGGCAGACAGTGTCGCAAAACATATTTTATAATATTGAATTATTAGATCAAAAGTTCATTATTGACCACGAAATTCTAGAATTATTAAAACAGGAAAATCAACACAAATAAAAAATTTGACAGCAACCAATAGTTATCCAATAGCAATGCCTCAAACTAAATTAATAATCATAAGATGGTCCCATGGTCAAGCGGTTAAGACACCACCCTTTCACGGTGGTATCAGGGGTTCGATTCCCCTTGGGACTACCAAAAAACTATAAATAGTGTTTTTATCTTAAATGACTTGTCTAGTTGTAGTAGTTAATGACAAGTCATTTTTTATTGTGAGTATAATTTGAGTATAATTTCGAGTTGTTAAATATTTTTTATAAATTTCTATAGGTTTTAATATTTTTATTTAGAATATTAAATTTAATTATATTTTTTATTAATTATTAATAATTTATTTTTCATTTGTAATTTTTGAATTTATACAAATATCTAATTAAATTTATTATATATTGAAAACTATTATTTCTAGACTCTCTGAGAGTTAGTTTCCCCTAGATCGTCTAAGATTCGATTAAACTTTAATGACGAATGAGAAGATTATAATAAAAGTAACTAAATCTCTTTTTCAAAGTCGCAACAAAACTATAATATAAAAATTGAAATGTCTGGTACATACTTCGTAACGTTAATAATGAAAATTTTGTTATCTATATGAAAATTCACTAGATTAATTACCGAATATTTACTCTAAGAATTATATTATTAAAAGCTTTTGAAACTTGATTTTGATCTAAAAATTATATTTGACTACTAAACCTAATTTTTTGTGAATTCATATAATGCAATTCCTATGCTTATTGGAAGGTTCAAACTATCAATTTTGTTGGTATGTTTTATCACAACGCTTTCGTCATAATTGAGCAAATTTTCTGGCAAGCCACTCGCTTCGTTTCCGAAAATTAAATCGTATTTTTTATCTTTAATTTCAAATTTTCCTAAGATATTGTTACCCTTCAGCATAAAGAAATACTTTTTGTTTTTGCTTCTTTCGAGATAACTACCAATTGAATCAAATTCCAAAATGTTTAATGAAAAAATTGCTCCCATACTAGCGCGGATAACTTTCGGATTGAAATGGTCCACTGCAGGATTGATTATTATGAGATTGTTTATGCCAAATCCTAGCATAGTTCGCATAATAGTTCCCATATTGCCCATATCTGAAGGATTATATAGAACAAGATTTTTTTCGCATATATCGAAATTCGTTTCATACTTTTCAAATACTCCTACGACAAAACAATTTTCTTTGTCTGCCACACGATTGATGACTCTATCATCATATTCAATCTTGATATTTTTCCTCTCACATAAACCTAACAAATTTTTTACATCCTCGCTGATCTTCAACTTTGAACTCAAGATAATTTTAATCACTCTTTCTGCTCTGTTTTTCACCAATTCAAATGTCGGGAAAATGCCGAATGTGTATGAATAGTCATTATTTTTATTATATTTAGTCAATTTAACTTCTTCTTTCATAATGATATTTTAGCATAATGAGAATTTTGTGACAAGAAAATGAAGATAAAAGGAAAATAAAGAATGATAATACGGATTCATTTTTTATATTTATAGTTCAATCTTTTTTGTAACTCCATTTTTTATTGTGAACATATCGCCAAAAAATGAAACATTTTTGTTGTCTATTATTATATAAGAGCCGTTTGGAATGGCTAAAAATTCTTTTTTATGCGATGCTGGAAGAATAAAGTCATTAACAACATCAACTTCTTCGCACTCGATTTGATAAGTGTTAGTTTCACCGTCAAAATGTGGGATAATAATTTTATCATAGAAACCTAAGCCTTTTACCCACTTTCTTTCTTTTATATCCGATTTTTCTTCTGGAAAATTGTAAACCGTTTTACATAAATTCATTGTACCCGCTGATATTCCAATAACAATTCCATTAAAACGCTTTAAAATGTTCTTCAACCTAATACTTCTAAAAAATTTGTTTTGACAAAGAATTTTTCCACCAGATAATATTACAATATCTGCTCCGAGTATTATATTTTTTGCATCTTTTTTATTCCTTGCTTCTAACAAAATTTTTTCATTAAATTCAATACCCGCCAAACTAAAACTATCTATTATATTTTTTATTTTCTCTTCATTTTTTAATACATTGTTAGGGTCGTTTGCCACATAAACAATTCTATTTGTGCCGTTTAAATATTTTTTAATGTTGTCTAACACTCTGCTTACATTTTCTAGCGGAATAGTTTGTTTGTTTCCATCCTTATCTATCATATAAGTATTTAGCCTACTAGTTAAAAACAATATCATACTTCACTCCTAATGTAATTATACCATAAAAAATTTCTTTTTAGTTAGTTTTTTAACTTAATTTATAAAATTTTCACAACACCTAAATATTAATTTCAAAATCAATAAAGATATTTATATTGTAATTTACCACAAAATCCAAAAAATGTAACAATGTGTAATTCAACATAAAAAAACATCACGATAATTAGTGATATTCTTTGGCGCAGAGAACAGGATTTGAACCTGCGGATGCTTTCACATCACACGATTTCCAATCGTGCTCATTCGACCGCTCTGACATCTCTGCATAGGTCTATTATATATCAAAATGATAAATTAATCAATAAATAATTGAAAATAAACTCCAAAAATTTTAAAATTTAACCAATAATTAAATTAATTAAAATCGTTTTCAATCAATTCTAATTTGATATAAATTATTTTCTATGCAAAAATTCACGAACATATATAATTTGTAAATTATCTTTTAATCTAGCGGATATTATAAATTAGGAATCATAGTCATACGGGATTTTGTTTTTCCTTTCTCCATTTAGATTCGTAATATATCCGTCTTCCACCTTGCACCACCAGCGGTTATCCAAAATTTCTTCTTTCAAGTCCTCATCTGTTATCCAACCGACCTCTACTAACGCTAAATCTTCAATCTTAATGTCGCAAAAATTGTAAGAACCTCTTTCATCTCCCATCTCAAATCTCACGTAAAAAGTATTGTCTCTAATTTCAGGAAAAATTATTTCTCCCTCGTCTCCCGCTTTCAGTTGATTTTCTCTATAATAGTCACTATCCCGTATCAACCTGACTCTATCATAATATTTCATTTCATCCTCTTGTCAGTGTGGTACACCTCAATTTCCCATCCGAAAAAACAATATAGGAAGTTTTTTCTATACACTCACATTATATTAGTTTGGAGATTTCGTATTGATCACTGCCTTGATACGGCGCACGCCAGCGGAAACAGCCTCTTGTTTAGTTATCTTGAAATCAACGAGTTCGCTCGTATTTTTTGCGTGCGGACCACCACAGATTTGGAAATCCACGTCGCCAATTTGATACACCGAGATGACATCCGAATCTTGTGCTTTCAACACACCATACGCGCCCTTTTTCTTCGCCTCAGAAAAGGTCATTTCTTTCCTCTCGACAGGGATTGCTCTCTTGATTGACGTATTGACGAAATCTTCCAATTTTGCCACCTCTTCGTCCGTCAGTTTTCTATCAAAATTGAAATCAAAGCGCAAACGCTCGCTCGTGATGTTGCTACCCTTTTGCTCTATAGTCGTTCCGAACATCTTCCTTAGCCCTGCGAGCAACAAGTGGCAAGCCGTGTGCAACCTAGTCGTCCAAATGCTATCGTCAGCAAGCCCACCTTTGAAGACACCTGCATTCGTGGTACGCGCCAATTCCTGATGCTGTCTGAATGCTTCATCAAATCCATCCATATCCACGTTATAACCGCGTTCGTTCGCCATTTCCCTAGTGAGTTCAATAGGGAACCCAAACGTATCATATAGTCTGAACGCACTCTTCCCGCTAATAGTTTTTTCTGGCACGTAATTTGGATCTTTTGCTAAAAATTGATTTTTTCGTTCGATCCCCTGCACCACTTTTTCAAACTCTCGATTGCCCAACTCGATCGTCTTCAAAAACTTTTCTTCCTCTTTGCCCAGTTCGTCTATGATTTTGATTGAATTCGTCTCTAGTTCTGGATAATCTGCTTTGAAATAATCAATATAGATCTTAGCAATTTCGCCAAGATGTCCACTGCCGATTCCTAGTTTTCTGATATGACGAATGGCACGGCGAATGAGACGTCTCAAGACATACCCTTGACCCAAATTGCTAGGTGAAATTCCTCGTTCGTCACCAATGATAAAGGTGGAAGCACGCAAATGATCTGCAATGATTCTAAATGATGGTGTGTACACTTCGTCTTGATAACTCTTTTTGCTGATCTCTTCTAGATATTTGATAGTAGGGGCGAAGAGTTCTGTCTCATACACGGACTTGTATCCATTCAATTTGCAAAGCGTACGCTCCAAGCCTAGTCCTGTGTCGACATTAGGGTGTGCGAGTTTTTCAACGGATTTGTCTGGATTGACTTTGTATTCCATAAACACGTCATTCCATATCTCCAAAAATTTTCCGCAATCGCAACTAGGATTGCATCCTGGTGAACATTTTGGCTTGCCCGTATCTATAAACATCTCGGTATCAGGACCGCACGGACCGATCCCGCTACCCAATATCCACCAATTGTCTTTCAGATAATATATATTTTCTTTTTTTATTCCTTGTTCCTGCCACAACTTAGCTGACACATCGTCACGTGGAGCAATGTCGTTACCTGCAAAAACGGTGACAGCCAGCCTGTCTTTGTCCAAGCCTAAGTATTGCGGACTGGTCAAAAATTCATAACTCCACGCGATCATATCTTCTTTGAAATAATCGCCAAGACTCCAGTTGCCCAGCATTTCAAAAAAAGTGCAATGACTGTCATCGCCCACATCGTCAATATCTCCAGTGCGGATGCATTTTTGAAGGTCGCACAATCTCTTCCCTTTCGGATGGTGCTGTCCGAGCAAATATGGCACGAGCGGATGCATACCCGCTGTCGTGAACAACACACTAGGATCATTCTCAGGAATGATGCTCGCACTTGGGATGATCGTATGTGCTTTACTTGTATAAAATTTGAACCATTTGTCAATTAATTCTCTTCTAGTTATATTTTTCATAATATCTCCGTGTTTGTTTCAATTTGTTTTTATTGTTTGTTTTTATTTTTTAATCTCATTATTAATTATTTTAATAAATTTTTCATTATTTATTGTTTTTATCTATTTTTTACCTTATTTTTAATTAATTTTTTAATAATTTTTTATTTTTTTGATATTTTTATAAATTTTTATTAATTTAATTTTTTTATTAATTTAAGTATTTCTAATCAATTTTAATTGTTGATTTTTAATAATTTATCATTTTTATTTTTTTTCCTAAATATTTCTTATAAATTAATTGATTAAATAAATATTAAAATTAATACAAGTGATTTACAATTAAATTATGTAGATGGAATAAGTAAAATATAGTTTGGATATTTTTAGACATCGACACAAAATCTTAAATTTTATGATAACTAATAATGCAGATGTGTCTAACCATGTGAGAACAGATTGAGACGATATTTATAATACCACTACAGACCCAATTTAGTCAAGATTTCTTCGTGAATTTGTTCGATTGATTTCAACGTCTCGTCCACACACTGAATGTGTATCCAATGAAATTTCTCTGCCACATATTTTGCTCTCTTGTATGCTAAGTAAATATGTTTGTCATCCGATTCCAAGATATCCTTTTGCATCTTATTCTTAAGTTCCGTGCGAGATCTCGCCAGTTTGATGCTATATTCTGGAGGATTGTCCAGAAATATAATTTTATCCGGCACAGGCAATTTCAATTTCTCATATTCAAAATCTATCACCCAATCTATGAAGCGGTCGATCTCTGTTTGGTCATTCATTTTCGTAGATTGGTGAATCATATTGCTAGGGACATATCTATCGAACAAAACGAAATCGTACTTGCCTATATCGTCAATACTATTCATCGTGATCAGTCGATCGACAGCATAAAGTGCACTATTTTGATATCCATCCAAATCTTTTTTGATCTCACCGTTCAGATACATTTTGACAGGTGCACTTGAAGGACTATCATAGTTGGGAAAACTGATTAATTTGCATTTATGCCCCTTTGCCACAAGGTAGTCGTATAGTTTTTTCGTCTGCACAGCCTTTCCTGATCCGTCTGTACCTTCTATATCTATCAACATACTCCAAATCTCCTAGTCTCTATTATATCACTAAATATGATTTATTGCAAATATATGATTTGAGGTATCTCAAGATTTTGCCGTCTTTAACTTTCATTCTCTTATAAAATTTTGAATTTAAAATTTACATTTTAGAATTGACTGTAATCTTTCTATTTAGTTTCCATTATGCGATTGTATCAAAATGATAATAATTGCATTTTGTATTATTAAATGTTGAAATCATATTTACCGCATTGGACAACCTATGTATTTATATTTTCTACGATTTGACGTATTTTCCAAAAAACCTTATCCAATATGAATGTTTGACTGGAAAAATAAACTAAAATCTCTCGTTCAAACGTATCGTTATGCAATTTTCATCATCTTACTGCTTACAACAACCTAGAAAATATACGCCTGTTTCAAATGCGGATATGTTTCCAATCAATATTTTAGTTTTGTCGTTTTCCTTAAATTATTCCGACTATTATTTCCGCAATATATGGCATTATGCAACTTCAAGCAATGTAACAACGTAATTAATTTTTCTATTGACAAATGCTTATAATTTTTATAAAATATGAATATGAAAGTTTTTTTGAAATATTTTTTAATAGTAATCTTGCTTTTGATAGGGCTAATGGCACTAGGACTTCTATATCTATTTTTCGTGCCAGGATCTAGTTTGTTTGGAATAACATATATCAGTTATCACGACAACTACTATTCTGAAGCATACGACACTAGTGCAATATCTACTATAAGAGTGAATTCACGGGCGTATGATGTCTACGTTGTGCCAGCGTCTAGCGAGGAGATTTCGCTTAGAGTGTATGCGAATTCGCTTGGTTTTGTAATGAACAAAAATAGTGATGTGGGCATTGAGGCGAATGTGGAAGACGACACATTGATCTTCGACATTGACGAACCTTATGGCGCGTCAGTTGTCAATGATTCGTTCGTTCAGTTGCGCGTCCCTACTGACAAAGCGTTCAATATAATATTAAACAACCGCTCTGCTCTCACCTCAATCAACAACGATAGTTTGCAAATAAACAACCTCATCTATGAGACGAATAGTGGAAATTTGACTTTTTCTAGAGGCAAATTACTAGGATATATAGACGCGAGCATTGGCAGAGCAGATTTTGTGATTGGTGAAAATGCTAGCATCGACAAAAATAACATTTATTTATCTGCCACCAGCGGATATTTTGAAGCATTGCACACTGCACTCGGAGACGTCACAGTAGAAAAAAATGACAACGCCGTCATCCTCATAAATACCTGCAACAATTTTGATGAAGATCAGTCTAAAGCAGGTGGTAGGATTGAAATCTCCACCGTATCGCAAGTAAATATAGTGTCTGCTGACACGAATGTGTATATAGATACTCTCACCGATGGTGGAACGATCAGGTTGACCAAATCAGGCAAAATCGAGATTAATAATGTGCTCGCAGAGACAGACTTATTCACGAACACGGGCAATATCACCATAAATGAAAGTAGAGGGCCGATATCTATGACGACAGAGAACGGCAACATTCGCATAAAATCTGCATACCTCAGAGTTCAGACGAACACCGACTATGGTGATGTGAATATCACATTTAATGAAGATGCCGAAAGTTTCAGCACCAATCCAAATGCACGCTCACTGATGTCTACCACAAACAATGGCAAAATCAGTGCGACAGGTGTAGAGAATGTGTATATCTTGATTCAGGACAACGGCAGAGCGGAAATTGAGATGAGAGACGTCTTTGGCGAAAACATTGTCGAGGGCAAAAGAGGTTCGGTCTCTATGATCATAAATAGATATTCTAAATATAGGTTGCACACCAAGACAGATTCTGGAGATGTGAGTGTGAATCTTATGCAAATCTCTGGCATAGGTTCTGGCGGATACACGGACAAAGAGAGGACAGAGTATATCAACTGCACGATCTCATCTTATAGTGCCACATTAGACGTGACGACCACATCTGGCAACCTATATATTCGAGACGAAGAATTGATCGATTATTAATATTATCCGATTTTTAACTTATATAAATTTTATTTTTGATTAATATTTTTAAACTAAAAAAACATAAAGACAATTCAACAAGTATGCTCGCACTTGTCTAAACTACGTCTAGTCAATATTTTGCTAGAGGTGGATACTTCAATTATTGCTTTTAGTTCTATACTGACATTTTCTAATTTGTAAGAATATATATTTAATCAACTTTTTTGTTGAATTCATCACAATTAAATTTAATTTATTGCCCGCAAGATACGCCGTTTTGTTTTGAATATTAGACGATTGAAAGGGCTCAAGCAACGTGAGTTTCTATTCTGCGTGTTTTCATAAAAAATATATCTTAGATATTGCAAGTTAGATATGAGATTTTAGTTGCAAAGAATCAATTTGCAATCGGATTTTAAGATTAGTCATCTTTTATCAAAAGCACACAATTGGGATTGTGTGAATTTTTTGCGATAGATTGCACTCGTTTTCAGGCATATCTTTTGCGTGTATCAAACATAATTGTTCGAGTTGCCGAAATATAGCAAAATACCTGAATAGACCGCGTCAATGAATTTTTCGCGATAGGAGTCCGTATTTAGTAACCGCTCCTCTTCAGGATTTGAGATGAATCCGCACTCGATCAAAATGGATGTGTAATAACTACAATTCAGGATATAGTAGTCACCCACCTTACCCTGAGCACTGGGTGCCTCGCAATATGTATTCAAACTCGCCTGCACTAGATCCGCACACCGTTTGCTCGCCTCGTCTCCGTTACGATAATATGTGATAGCACCGCGTGCAGTCGGAGAATTAAAACTATTCATGTGTATGCTGATGACCAAATTCGGATTTGTTTTCTGAATAATGTTGAATCTCGCCCTCATATCGCTCATCTTTTTGTTTAACGCTGTTTCAGAATATAATCCATCATCCGTTCGCCTCGTCAATTCCACTCGGTATCCCGAATCGACCAATTTTTCTTTCAGTGTCAAAGCATATTTTAGATTGATTTCCTTTTCTATCGTCCCATTTACGCCCACACTACCACCATCTCTGCCTCCGTGCCCTGCGTCTATCACTATTGTGATTCCATTATAATTTGACACACTGTATGCAACAATTCCAGAAAAGTAAAAGGATACTATAATCATTATGAAAAAAATAGCGATTAAACATTTGTTTGCTGATAATAATTTTTTTAGTCCATCTAGACCTTTCATAGAATAATTATATTTAGTCCGCCCTTTAGATATTACAAAAAAATACACGCCTGTCCTAATTAAACTTTGATCTATCTCTACCTTTTGCCATCTTCAAATATTTACTGATAAAAATCAAATTTACCTATTGCAATTTAGAAAAACCTATGGTAAAATCAAAGAGAATTTAGGAGATTATGTTATGGGCACTGAAGTCATATTAGATGGCGTTGTATTGAATGATTTGACGGTTATTTTGCAAGACGGAACATTTGAGGTGATGTGTGAGTTATATGATGAACTTAAAAAGTTTTGTAATAATCTTAATTTATCAACTGCACAAGATGTTAGAAATTTTTTAGAAAAAGATACATATGAAGAGAGTTGGAAAAGATCTGAATTGGAAGACCTACTGAATGATGTCAAAGCTGACAATAGTATCATGTCTCGTATTGTCTCTATTGAAAGTGAAGAATCTATCAGAAATTTATTTAAGAAATGTTTTATCGAAAAAGTTAAGAGAATAATGAGAGCGTTATACAGAAAAGGTATAGACTTCTTTGCTTTGCCTTTAGATAAAAAACTCGAAGAATTCAAGAAAACACTGATGCTTGAAAACGATGACATGAAAGAATTATATATAGAAAATTTCATCGGTTTCTATTCTAGATTTGAAGAGAGCAAAGATAAACAGTCAGGAGAACAAAATGATTCTTCAGCTCCTAAAAAAAGACGCACAGAAGATGGTACTCATTCTCATCATAACAAATTTCCTCAGAAAAATCGTGTAAGAAATCACTTCCCACCAGAACAAGAGTTATAATAAAAAGCATATCTAGTGATATGCTTTTTTTATTCCAACGGATATCAAATTTCATTTAGTATTTGAAAGCGAACCGCCCAGCCTTAGATATCTACCGCTTGACAAAGGTGCCACATCAAAGTATACTAGGAAAAAGGAGATCCCAGATGAAACGATTGATAAGCAAGATCAAACGATTGATACCCAAGATGACCATTGAGAAAGAATTCGTAGCAGACGAGGCGCGTCTCAACAGTATATATGTAAGGATGATAGAGATCCTAAACAATCTACGACAATACAAGTCCAATGTGGATGAACTCGAAGAGTTTTTGAACCTACTTTTGGATAGCGAGGTGGTGAAAGGCAATCAGGTCGGGCGTCCAAAAATAGATGTCGACCTTATTGAAAGTGAGGATGGATATTTTACTGGCGGAACGTATGCGCCTGCCTTAAACAGAATAAAGATCAATTCTACATCACTATATTCCTGTCTCTGGGAGCAAACTCTGGCTGTCTTAATAAATACTCTGGGACACGAAAATACACATTATCTTCAATATCACGCGCAAGACGAATATATCAAGTATTCAGACGCCAAGAAGAATTTAGACAAACGCACAAGAAAAGAGTTTGATACTTATTTCGAAGAGCAGAAGAAATATATCGACAATTTGCACATAAAACAAGAAAAGATTACATCAGAGGATTTTCAGATCCTATATCGGATGGTCAAAGATTGCCTCAGTGAGGATTTCGTGAGAAAAATGGATGCGATTCCTGTAGATACGGTGAAAAAGTATTTCTCCGATCTTGCTTTCTCGCAATATCTCAATCAAAAGATTGAAGAAAATGCTAGATCGGGCGGTTTGGAATTTGCCTTCAGGAAACTAACTGAGATATACGATCACCCCGCTTGCGATAGAGATCTGAAAGAGTATTTGGTAGAACAGCAACCCTATATCCTAAAATTGATTGATGTAGAGAAAAAGAATCGCACTAGATACCTATTGTTCGAGGAGTTTGAAAAAGAACTCTCCAGCATAAGTTTCGATCAACTGGAAAAAATATATCAAAAATATGCAGATTTTGAAACTTATGGCGAATTCTTATATGATTCATATTCAGATTATCTGAAAAGCGATGAATACAAAGTAACCAACGAGTTCAAAGATCTCACACGCAAAGCCCTTGACACTTGGGTGCGAAACCTCTGTGCAAACAAATCTGTAGAGGAACTCACCGATCTCTATGTGTCAACGTTCAAAGGCGGGCTCAAGAATGTATTTGGCGCTGTGCAATATGAGCTGATGGGAAGATGCACCACAGAGGAGCGCAAAAGAACGCAAGACGCTGTATGCAAAGCATTGGTCAACGAAGAGTGCAATTATAATGCTCAAATGATCTATCTAAAATACTTACCGAGCGAAAAATTGCCGACTCTTATCGACGACCTGCTGAAAAAGGATAGGCTCGCCTTCGCATCTTCTCTCCATTACTTGGTGCAGGATGTTTCTCCACAGGAAACTGACACCTGCGCTCGCATATTGAATAGCGTGGTGCAGTACGCGAAAAAACTGAGAAACAGGATTAAAAATAATGATTCAGATATAATTTATCAAGATATGTATCATATTCTTAAATATTTAACCGTTGATGAATTTGACCATTCTCCATATCAGCAACTTCTACAGAAATATTTGGAGGAACATCCCGAAATGAAAGACATCGCCAAAGAGATCAAAGAATATTCCAAAGAGAAACGCGCACACGCATGCGAAGAGGATGAAGATAGGGAATACGAAAATATGAGGCGTGTTTATGGCGAAGTCTACGCACGATCCGAAATACAGGCAGATAAAGAAGTTTCAGCAAGAAGGCAAATTATAAGATCCATAAGAGAGACCTCGAACACCGCAGGCACCACAATATAACGCCCGTTAAATGTATGTGCTTGCAAGCGTCACCTCGTTTGCCTGTATGAGATGAACTGGATTTAGATCCGCAACGGCAATTTGCAAGATGACCTAGTCTAACTTAAATATGGATTGATTAGATCCGAATACCTCAAGATATCTATACGATCAAATCGCATTAAAAAAATGCGATTTTTATTTGTTCAATAACTGTTTTATTTTGTAGTAATGTGTCTTATCCACAGCAAATTTCGACTTTTCCACACCTTTTCCACAAGTTATCCACAGAGTTATCCACATTATGTGGATAACTTTTTCGTTTAATTCGACCAATTTTACTGACAATCTGTCAAAAATAGAATGAAAATTCAAATTATTATGTTATAATCATACTATGAATAAATATGAAAAAATTTTGAACAATATTTCGGACTCTACGTCCGTTTGCATCATTGGACACGTCGAACCAGACACGGACGCTCTGTGTAGTGCAATGGTGTTGCGAGAATTCATTATGAAACAGTTTGGGATCAAGCGGGTTGACATTTTCGCCGAGTGCGAGAGTCTGTCTGAGATTTATCTGCCAATAATGGAAAATATCAAACTAAACAAAACGCCTCACCGCTATCACACCGCCATAATGATAGATTGTCCGAATTTGAACAGAATAGGCAAATATAAGGAATTGTTCACCAATGCTAAACAGACATTTGTGATAGATCATCACGACACGAACAACCGTGATGGGGACTACAATATTGTTGAAAATGTTAGTTCAACTTGCGAAATCGTATACAAAATTTTGAAGGCTTATGGCTACCCATTGTCCGACAAAAATTATGGTAAGATTTATGCAGGACTTATCACTGACACAAATAATTTTTCAGTAGGCGCTATGACAAGTAATACATTCAAAATTGCCAGCGCTTGCTTTGACCACATTGATCAAAATGCAATATACAATCACTTCTTTTCCAACAACACAATACGAAATATGCACCTTTTAGCACTCGCTATAGACAATATGATCACGTTGGAGGATGGGAAGATAATTTTGACTCAAATCACACGCGAACAAGCAAATCTATACAAGGCTAAATTTGACGATTATACCGGGATCATCAACCGACTTGCCACAATTGCAGGAAATTGTATGGTTTGTTTCGTTCAGCCAAAAAACGATAATTATTACGTCAGTATGCGAGCAAAACGCGGATTCGATGTCGCCGTCATTGCCAAGAAATTTGGAGGAGGAGGACACGTTGGGGCAGCGGCATACTTGAGCAATAAATCGATAAAAGAAATTGAGGAAGAAGTCTTGAAAGAATTCCTAGACCAAGTCCACGACAAACCTCTATCTCATATCAAAGTATTCTAATTGTTATATATGAACTATATAGTTTGGACAACAGCATCTTCAAATAATGCTCAATTTATTTTTGTCTATTAATTAAAATTGTCTTATCAACTTGAAACAATTTGCCACACTTAAAACAATAGTTTTGACTTGAGAAACTTATTTACTCAAATCTTTAGATAAATTGCAATCCTTGACATCTAAAAGAACCCAAAGCAATAGATAAAATATCTATTTCGTTAAGGGTTCATTTTGTATCATTTATTTAATTTTGAGACGCAAACAAATCGTTGTTTTATGCGCTAAAAAATATTTATAAAAATTTATATAAGACGCACAATTGAATTATTTACGCAAAACAACATCATAGATTCTATCTAAATCATCCTGTGAATAATAGTCGATGTAAATTCTTCCCTTTTTATCGTTTCCAATCACAGTCACTTTCGTGCCCAACTTTCTTTGCAATTCTGAGATGAAATCTTGCAATTCTTCGCTAGGGAGTTTCGCCACCTTTTTCTTCTTTTTATTCCCTAAAATCGAATCAACTTCTTTTTCAAGATCCCTTACAGTCAACTTATCCTTTGCTATTTTTTTTGCTAATATCAATTGAGTTGCATAGTCAGTGATGGATGCGAGAATTTTAGCGTGTCCGAAAGATATCTTTCCTTTTTCTATTAATTCAATAACTTCAGGATATAGTGTCAAGATTCGTAGACTATTTGCGATTGCAGATCTTGATTTGCCCAAACGTTCAGCGACTTTTTCTTGAGTTAGACCATATTCGTCCATCAATTTCTTAATTCCCTTTGCAACTTCAACAGGATTCAAATCCTCTCTTTGCAAATTCTCAATTATTGCTATTTCAGCAATTTGTTTATTTGAATAATTCTTAATAATTGCGTCAATTTCTTTCAGTCCGCATATCTTACACGCTCTGAACCTACGCTCTCCCGCGATAATCATATATCCGTCAGGCATTTCGTTGACAACAATTGGCTGAATTAACCCGTGAATTCGAATACTTTCCGCTAGTTCATTGAGACTTTCTTTGTCAAAATTCTTTCTAGGCTGATTAGGATTTGTATAGATTTTATTTATATCAATTTTCTCCACATCACCATGTCTGATTGTATAATTATTCAATGGTTCTTCCGCTCTTTTTGTTTCCACCTCTTCATCATAAACCTTCAGTAAACTATCCAATCCTCTACCTAATCCCATTTTCATAAAACCCTCCATTGTTCCACGTGGAACATCTACATTATTATTATAATATATTTCAATTTGCGTGTCAAATAATTTATTCAATATTTTCGACATCTTTCACATTTCTAAATAATTACAGGCAGAATATAAAACACAAAATGATTATTTCTAGATACAGTGTCTTGATATTAAGATTTAATTTGGATAAGAAAATTCAAATTCCGTAATCACTGCTATAAAAAAATAAAAATACATAATATCAATATGATTTTGCCACTTTATTTATATCAAATTCTACAATTTAAAAAATTTTACAACTAAAGATACAAATGTTCCACGTGGAACAATTACGGACAAAAATATATTCACTGATATTGGCATAATGATCACATATCGGAAAATTTTTTGATAAAAATTCGATTAAATATGATTCGACACTATGTAGCAAATATCATTCCTGATAATAGAAGTACCATCAAAAAAACAACTTGATTCATTTAATCTTAAATAATGATACCGACGATAATTTGATAATATATTTTACAATTGATTAGAAATGATAACTCAATGCCGATAATAAACCTTAAATTTATTTCTATTTATGATAAGGAATATTATTATGTTTTTATATCAAAGCCCAGTCAATGAAAATAATTATGCCAAATTAGAAAAATTGAATCTCTCCATCGTATTACATATAATTTCGTGATAAAATGAGACCTATAATTTGCCATACTCAAAATATATGTAATCCTCATTATCCATCTGTATAAAATCATATTATAATCAAAATTTGATTTTACTTAATATTATTTCATTGTTAATTATTAGATGTCTAAATTATATTTTAATTTATGGAACTAATCCAATTCACAATACAAGACGTCCTTTCTCAATTTATTACTTGAATAATATAAATGTTTCAATATAGTAAAATAAAAAATGTTCCACGTGGAACATTTAAAATATCTATAATTTATTATTCTCAAATTGACTTTAATATCAACTTATTGAAATCTATTGTTTACGTAAAAATTCTTCACACAATGCCTTATATGCAGTCGCTCCTTTACTCTTACTATCATATAATAAAATCGGTTTGCCGTGACTTGGACTTTCAGCAAGTCTAACATTTCGAGGAATATATGTATCATAAACTTTAGTCTCAAAGTATTTCTTAATCTCGCCTGCAACTTGAGATACCAAATTACTACGATTGTCTTTCATTGTCAACAATACACCCTCAATCTCAATGTTCGGATTCAAATGTTTTTTAATCAATCTGACAGTGTTCATCAACTGTCCTAGTCCCACCAATGGGAAATATTCGCATTGGATAGGAATAATAATAGAATCGGTTGCAGTCAAAGCATTCACAGTCAATAGACCTAGTGATGGTGGACAATCTATAAAAATAAAGTCATAGGAATTTTTTATATCTTTCAAAGCCTCTTTCAAAACATTTTCACGATTATCAACATACACCAAATCAACTTCCGCTCCAGCCAAATCTACAGTTGATGGTAATACATCCAAATTCTTGACAACAGACTTATAAATTGCATCCTTAGTCTGAACTTCACCTAAAAGGACTTCGTAAATCGAATTTTTCCCTTTTTCAACCTCGACGCCAAGACTGGCGCAAGCATTTCCTTGAGGGTCTATATCAATTAATAAAACTTTTTTGCCTGCGTCTGCCACGTAAGACGCTAAATTTACGCACGTAGTAGTCTTTCCTACTCCTCCCTTCTGATTAGTAACAGAAATGATTTTCCCCATACACAATTACTCCTAAAATTATTCTATAACTTTTTTTTGATTTTGGCAAACAAAATATCGCACAAATCTGGAAAATATTATAAAAATCCATTATTTTTCAATAAATTTCACAAATTTTGTCGTATTTTTTAATTTTTTGCAAAATTTTTGATTACAAATTATTTTTTATTACGTTCAAATTTTGTTTTTACATATTTATAATATATTCATTATCTAAATTTTTTATAATACAATTGACATTTGCAATGCATTATGTTATTATTTTATTGTTTCAAAAATTTTATCTTAAATCCCCGAAAATCGGGGGGGGGGGGAAAATATGAATGCAAAATACTCAATCGTCATTCCGGCGTACAACGAACAGGAAAGCATTCCACTATTTATTGAAGCAGTGACTCCAATAATGCAAAATTTGAACGAAGAATACGAGGTCATTTTCGTCAATGATGGAAGTAGGGACAACACATTAAATGTTTTAAAAAATTTTGCCAACAAAGATAGGCATATCAAATACGTCAGTTTTGCTAGAAATTTCGGTCAACAAGCAGCAATATTCTGCGGATTGGCACACTCTTCTGGTGATGCTGTCATAATTATGGATGTAGATTTGCAAGACCCTGTGGAAGTCATTCCATTGATGATAGAGAAGTGGAAAGACGGCTACGAAATCGTGCACGGCAAACGTACCAAACGCAACGGAGAGAATTTTTTCAAAAAGTTTACATCTGCGATGTACTTAAAATTTTTGCAATCAATTAGCGGACTCAAAATTCCGAAAAACGTGGGCGAATTCAAACTGCTCGACAGAAAGGTGGTGGACGTCATCAATGCAATGCCTGAGCACGAAAGATTTTTGAGAGGATTGACTTCGTGGGTAGGATTCAAACAAACCGAAGTAGAATTCGAAAGAAAGGCTCGCAAAGCAGGAGAAACAAAATACACATTGAAAAAGATGCTGAAATATGCTGGCAACGGAATAGTGTCTTATTCTACTTGGCCATTGACTCTTGCTATGAAAAGTGGGCTATTGTTTGGATTTTTGAGTGTTGCTTGCTTTATCACCTTTATCGTCTTGGCGTGCTGTAAAATTTTCTTGCCATTGACGGCTTGGCTTTTCCCTACCGTAGCGCTATTCTTCAGTTGGATGCTGATAATTACTGGATTTAACAATATTTATCTGCGCCGTACTTATGAAGAAACGAGAAATAGACCGCGCTACATTATTAGTGAAACAAAAAACTTTGAAAAAAATTAAAATATATTTCGCTTCCTACGGTCTATTATCCTTATCCAATTAAATTTGCATTAAATAATCCAATCCGACACTAATCTAACACTTAAAAATGTGAATAGATAGTGATTTGTTATGATGAGTTTATTTTAAATTCAAAAATTATTAACACAAAAAATTGAATTTAATAAAATCATATTCAAATATATATATTACTTTCAAAATTTATACTTGATAATATTCAGATATATCTTGCTTACAAAATTTATCTTTGATGATATAATATAGACATAATATATACTATCAATCGTAAATAATCGTATTTGTAATAAAAATTAAATTTATCAAATGAAAAGAGGTTGATGTGTTTGACTTAATTTGGTTATCTCTATGTGTGATACTGGCAATTGTATTGATAATTGCGCTCTCTATACCTAAACGCCTATATTTAATTTTGCTAGAAAAATATAAGCAGTTTGCGACCAAATACAAAACAGCATCAGAGATCATAAGATTTGTTATCTGTGGTGGTATCGCTACAGTGGTGGATATGTTTGTAATGGGTGTTGTAATGTATTTGATGCAACCAAAAATTTATATTTCGTTCTTAAACGTTTTCATCAACACTCCAACTCCATCAACTCTTGCAACCGTGATAGGCACAGGAGTAGGTTTCATCGTCGGCTTGCTCGTAAATTATATACTGTCAATTCTCTTCGTGTTCAACGAAAAGGGCAACAGCAAATCAACTAAAGGATTCCTTATCTTCACACTCCTCAGCGCAATAGGGTTAGGAATCAATTTGGGCGGTATGTACATAGGATTCGATTTGATCGGCTGGAATCAATGGCTGGTGAAAGTGATCGTCACCATAATCGTCCTTATATACAATTATGTTTCTAAAAGATTGCTCTTGTTTAAAAATAATTCAAAATCAAAGATTTAACTCCAAAAACTCATTAATGTGAGTTTTTTGTTTCTAAATTTTAAACATCGTTTTTCAAACTATTTTTGATTAATCCCTTGCATTAAACAATTTTTTGTGTTATAATTTAGAACGTTATAAATGTATTTATACGTTTTTAATAAGTTGAGATTTGAGCAATAATTATTTAGATGTCATTATACTAGGGCAGAGATAGAGTATTGGTCACATTGCATCTTAATATTATATATGCGTTCATAGCTCGGCTGGATAGAGCGTTGGTCTACGGAACCTCGTCGCACCTAGTCCTATTGGCAATTTGCTGAACGCAAATGTAGCCTCTAAAGTCTGTTGCTCCTCTTCCCACTGCGTACCCTTTGGGCACTTGTGGGATCCCTAGAGACCTTTGGTTCCTCATTGGGTCACAAAATTATCTTAATATCTAATATGCGTTCATAGCTCAGCTGGATAGAGCGTTGGTCTACGGAACCAAAGGTCGGGGGTTCGAATCCCTCTGGACGCACCAAAACTAAACAACCTTTCAAATCGTATAAGATTTTTTTTTATTTTTAGGAGAACCCCCGACCTCTATATTGAGGTCCCCAAAAACAGATGTTTTTAGGGGAAAGGAAAAACCGAGCAAACGGGCTGTCTTTGCGTCTAGCAAAGCGTCATCTGCGAGTGTTTTGACGCAGGTTCGAATCCCTCTGGACACACCACTAAAACCCTTTATTTTAGGGATTTCTAGCGATTTTTACAGTCGCTAGATTTTTTGTTTTAACCACAAAATTATAAAAATTATTTTTATAATAAATTCATTTTTAATAACCAAAAACGGTAGAATCCAATTAACAAAATTTTCACCAAAAAAGAGCCAAAATTTGGCGATGTCTACGAATTGTCTACGAATTTTTCTAAAATTTATGCAAATTATATTTTGTTTTGTATCGTTGCACAACGTGTTTTATTGCAAAGTTTGGTGACTTGCTGTTGTCTTTAAAGTGTCGGAGCAATAGATAACTTAAATCTAAAATAGATTATAAATCGATTAAATTGTAGAACGAAATAAGATGTTTTCACTTCGACATTGCTTTTTATAAGCCAATCTGCTATCCTACAGACTTTTCTTTGTTAGTATTATCAATAAAATAACAGACATACATAATTATTTAATTTGATTTTTTTATATGTTATGTTATTATAGAAATGAGAGCAAAAATATGAAAAATTTAAATATATTCTATTTTGATAATGATTTGGGAAGTTTTGACGAGTTTAACCCAAGATTTGTTATGGAGCAAAAATTTGCTAATGACATTTTATCCTTAATAGCAATAAA
>CALWPK010000003.1 GCA_944383415.1 uncultured Clostridia bacterium
AGAATATGATTACTGGTGCTGCTCAGATGGATGGTGCTATCCTTGTCGTTGCTGCTACTGATGGTCCAATGCCTCAGACAAAAGAGCACATCCTTCTTGCTCGTCAGGTTGGCGTTCCTTACATCGTAGTATTTATGAACAAGACAGATCAAGTAGACGATCCTGAAATCTTAGATCTAGTTGAGATGGAAATTCGTGACTTGCTTTCATCTTATGGTTTCCCTGGCGATGACACTCCTATCATCAAGGGTAGTGCATTGAAGGCTTTGGAGGCTGCTTCTGCAGGTAATGCTGACGCTCCTGAATGTCAATGCATTATGGAATTGATGGATGCTGTAGACAACTACATCCCAGACCCTGTTCGTGATACTGACAAACCTTTCTTGATGCCAGTAGAAGACGTGTTCTCAATCACTGGTCGTGGTACTGTTGCAACTGGTAGAGTTGAGCGTGGTGTCGTTAAACTTAATGAAGAAGTTGAATTAGTTGGTATCAAACCTACTCGTAAGGTTGTTATCACTGGTATTGAAATGTTCAGAAAATCACTTGATGAGGCTCGTTCTGGAGATAACGCTGGATTGTTGCTTCGTGGTATTCAGAGAACTGAAATTGAACGTGGTCAGGTGCTTGCTAAACCTGGTACTATCACTCCTCATACTAAATTCAAAGCTGAAGTTTACGTTTTGAAGAAAGAAGAGGGTGGTCGTCACACTGCATTCTTCAATGGATATCGTCCACAATTCTACGTTCGTACTACTGATATTACTGGTTCAATCAAACTTCCTGAGGGAGTTGAAATGGTTATGCCTGGTGATAACGTTTCTATGGAAATCGAACTTATCCACCCAATCGCTATTGAAAAGGGTATGAGATTCGCTATCCGTGAAGGTGGTAGAACAGTAGGTTCAGGTGTTGTATCTGACATTATTGGTTAATTTTAAAAACTAAAAATCTCGCAAATTTATGCGAGATTTTTTTGCAAATGAAAACTCCCAGATTGTCTGGGGGGGGGGGGGTTCGGTTGAGGTTTACCGATGAAAAAAAACATAAATAAACTGCCAAAATATAATATAAAATTGAGATAATGCAAGTTTAATATGAAAAGAAAAACAAAATCAAGCAAGAAATGTACACGATTTCACATCGCTTTTATAAGAGGGTTTTACCCGTTATCTAAAAAGCCGGCAGTTTCACCGGTGGATTTTTACTTTGATTATATATTTTTTATCTATCAAAATTCAGATAGATTTTTAGCAAATATTATTTTTTATCGGACAGGGGTAATGCAAAAGTAATATCTTTTGTAAAATTTTTCTTTTGTGATTTGCAAAATGATTTTATTATAAAATTTCCCGCAATGATAATACCTGTTGCTAATTTCTACTGACCTTCCAAAACTGGAATTTTCAGCAGATCTCATTGAACCGAAATTGAATGAAAAGACACGAACGACAATTGTATTCAAATTGATAATATTCAACACAAAGTCACATATCATTTTCCAAACCTCACTACCATAACCTTTCCCTCATTCGTCAATTCCGCCAATGGAACTACCTGCCTCAGTATACTGATGAATCTGTTGAACATTCTACAAATCGTAGATACATAAAATTTTATCACTATTTTTTCTGACATTATAAAACTGATAGTTATTTATCTTCTTTGACTGACCTTTTAAATATTTACGCTCAGCAATTTCTGTGTAAAAATTAGGTATTTGTCCCAAGCCTCTAGTCAAAGTTCATCCTTCAGCCGCTTTGTGCAGAGTTCTATATTTTGGTTATCTATTGGTGCGAAATATAAATTTTCTCCTTCAAACTTTTTGTATAATGTATGTACTCCTAAATAGATTTTATTTGGCAAAAGATATTTTGAAAGTCAAGTCGAAAACAAATCAATGATTAATTTTTGAACATAGATCAAATTTATTGACATTTTGTGTTTTTTGTTATAATATAAGATTATGAAAAACAAATTTAATAAAAACGCAAAATACTGGCATTGCATATAACTTGCTATATGTATAGTTTTTTGTTTGTAATTCTCAATTAAAATACTGTCATATAGCATAATTCATTGTTGACAGTATTTTTTGTTTTAGGAGGAATCGTGGTAAAAAATCTGACTATAAAAACCGAATTGGAAATCAAATCCATCATATCAATAGAGATATATTGGCGCAATTAATTTTTCAAAACAAATAAAATATTAAAAATTTTATACTAATAAATAAATTATATAAAATGTATAAAATTTTATAATAATAAAAAACATTTAAAAATTTATAAAAATTTAATCAAAAATTATTAAAAATTAATTATTAAAACAATTAATAAATTGTATTATTAAAATAAAAAAATTAAAAGTTAATATATCAGATGAAACACATATTAAATATCATTATTTATTAAGCCTAATATTTATTATATAAATAAATATGAAAATTAATTGAATGATTCTTAAATAAAAAATAATTAATAATTATCATATAAACGAAAAATTAATTGTAACAGATTAAAAAAATAAAAAATATTTATTTATAATTATAAAAAATAATGAAAATCACTAATATTTTTAATAAAATAATAATTTTATAATTAAAATAATTAAAAACTATAAAAATATATTTAATATTAAATATCGTTGTATATAAAATTCAAATTTTAATCATTTGCATTTTAATTAAATTTTAGATTAAATAAAGAAGGAGAAAATATGAAAGATATTATTTTGACAGGTGATAGACCGACGGGGCGTTTGCATTTGGGGCATTATGTAGGCAGTTTGAAAAGAAGATTGGAAATTCAAAACAAAGGCGAATATGAAAAATTCTATATTATGATAGCAGATTCGCAAGCACTCACTGACAACTTTGGCAATGTGCAAAAGGTTAGAGACAATGTGATGGAAGTTATGCTTGATTATTTGGCAGTTGGACTAGATCCGAAAAAGGTGAATTTTTTTATCCAAAGTGAGGTGAGTGAACTGACTGAATTTACATTTTATTATATGAATCTAGTGACGCTATCAAGACTGGAGCGAAATCCTACTGTGAAAGACGAGTTGAAACAAAAAGATTTCAACAATTCAATACCGATGGGATTTTTGACTTATCCAGTCAGTCAAACGGCAGATATTACGGCGTTCAACGCGAATATTGTGCCTGTCGGAGATGATCAACTTCCAATGATTGAACAGGCAAGAGAGATCGTTCGCTCGTTCAACAATTTGTATGGAAAGACTTTGATTGAACCCAAAGCAGTCCTTCCAGATAATGAAAATTCGTATCGTTTGGTAGGGATAGACGGGAAGGCAAAGATGAGCAAAAGTCTGAACAACTGCATATATCTATCGGATGAACCAGATGAAATCAGGCAAAAAGTTTTTTCAATGTACACAGATCCCGATCATATACACGTGCAAGATCCCGGTAAGGTCGAGGGGAACACGGTGTTCACTTATTTAGATGTGTTTTCTCGCCCTGAGCATTTTGAAAAATTCCTTCCAGAATACAAATCTCTAGATGAATTGAAAGCACATTATTCGCGTGGCGGACTTGGCGATATGAAGATAAAAAAATTCTTGAATGAAATTTTGCAAGAATTATTGGCACCAATTCGAGAGAGGAGGAAAGAGTTTGCGAAAAATCCTGATGCAATTATGAAAATCTTGTACGATGGAACGATGGAGGCAAGAGAGGTCGCTCACGAAAATGTTATCAAATTAAAAACAAGTATGGGGATTAATTATTTCAATTAGTCTTTTCTTTTTAGTGATGAATGATTCAAACTGATAAAATTTTGTTTACTTTTCAATCCTTTTCTGATAATATTGTATAAATGAATGAATGCACATACAACTACACATTAGAGGACAATTTGGCGATGACCAAATATCTATTTAAGTTGAAAAATAGGAGAAAGACAGGCATAGTCAATCTATTGGTGATAGGTGTCTCAATCTTAGGTCTGATAGTATCTATTGGCGGAATTATTGCGCGACAAAGTTATTGGACAATAGGTATCGCTACTATTATTCTGATTGTTGGATATTTTATGGTGGACAAAATAGCATTATGGAGAAATCAGAAAAAACAAAAAGAATTTTTCCTCTCATCCGATCTAGCCAAAGTGACTAAAGTGCGCGTCTCATTCCTGGCGAACGAAATCTGTGAAACGTTTTTAATAAAAGAAAAAATTTTGGGTGCCAATAAATATCTAGTGAGCGATTTATCCAATCTAAAAGTCGAAAAAAATTATATATTCTTAGTTTTCAAAGAACAAAATATTGTTTTATTAAAAAAACAGTGTATGAGCAATAAAACAATGCAAGAATTCAATAAATTGCGAGAAAATTTAACAAAAAGAACTGAAAAAGTCAAAAAAAATAAAAAATAATTGACTTTTTTTATTTTTTTGCACATAATCTTTATATCTAACGTTTTCTTAGTTAGTGATAAAAGGGGGTAAAATGACAAAAGAAATCGTGAATGAGCAACCAGTTGAAACTCAACAAGTTCAAACAGTCGCTCAGAAGAAGTCGGAGAGAAATCACGCAATCGAATTTTGGCGCTTCTTTTTCTCTATCGCAATTCTTGGCTATCACATAGGCACTATCTTGGCTCCTCGCGCTATGGCAGGAATCATAGAAGCGGCTACGTGGATGGCTGGGGCTGGTGAAATCCTATTTGTATTCACCTTAACTGCTGGTTATTTCTTGGTCAAGCATTTCAAAAGATTACAAGCCAATCCTGAATATGCTTCAAGGACTGCCAGTGGACGTGCTTGGGAATACCTTTGGGGTAGAATCAAAGCATTGCTTCCTGTGCTAGCATTGGGTATTATCTTGGGCGTGATAGCAGTCGCTATTTTCCAAGAAAGCACTTTTGCAGTAGCAATCAACTCAGTCTTCAATGGATTGTGGGAATTCTTTGGATTGTATGCTGCTGGTTATCCTGCTGCCTATAGTCAAGCAAATGGCGCTATGTGGTTCATATCAGGACTTTTGATTTGCTCATACATTATCTATTGGGCAATGTGCAAAAATGAAGATGTATTCGCAGGATTCATCGCACCATTCTTGTTCGTATTCTTAGGTGGATGGTGGGCTTGGAACGGTACTCGTGCCTCTCAAGCAGCCTTCTCAACTTTGGGTGAACAATATTCAACAAATCCAAGCGTAACTGGTTCCGCTGTCAGCACTGGAGTCATCGGATTCAACAATGGTCTGTTGTTCGTGCTTATCGGAATGTGTGGTGGTGTCATCATCTATTACGCTGTCGAAAAATTGAAAAAATTAAATTACAATATTGCTTCAAAAGTTATTTTGACTATTGTATATTTGGCAGTCGCAGTGCTAATTGTAATGTTCACTATTCAACCTGATTGGCTTGCGGGTGAATATGTCATCAACAATTCAGCGGCTAGTGGAGATGTCCCTTCAGTTGTCACAAACAATTGGACATACAGGACGACAATCCATTTGCTGTGCATCGTTTTGGTCACTTTGACATTATTAGGAAAAGACTATGTGACAGCATTGTTGAACAACAAATTTACGGCTAAAGTGCTTGATTATCTTGGTGGCTCAGCATTGTATATCTATATGCTCCACATGCCTTTCATCTACTTCTATGTCGAGATTAGAGGAAAAAATCCAGCCACTCCATATTCTTGGGCTGAAGTGTTCTGGGTAGTCACCGCAATATCTGTGGTACTAGGATGTATTGTCAAATTCTTGATGGACAAGTTCGTCATCAAAAAGAACAAAACCGTCCGAACACAGGTGCTTGCAATGAATAATGGTGAAACTGTCTCTGCATCCGCCATTGAATCCAACGAGACAACGAGTGCAGAAGTCGCTCAAAAAGAAGTTCAAGAGCCCAAAGTAGAGGAAACTCAGGAAGAAACAAAACCAAAGAGAACATCGACTCCTAAGTCAGTTTCAAAACGTAGTACAACTAGTACAAAATCTGCTCCAAAACAGAATAGTGTAGTAACGGCTACAGAAAAAGGAACTGCAAAAACTAGTGTAAAGACTGCAACTAGTAAGTCAGCGACAGCAAAAACTACTGCGACTAAGAAGACTGCTAGTGCTCCAGCAAAAACCACTAGTGTAAAGAAAACTACTACTAAGAAGACTAAATAATCATCAGATTATTCAATACGAGCATTCTATCAGTGCTCGTATTTTTTTCGATTCAAATACTGTTTTTTGATTTTTATTCACAAGACGCATTGATACTATTCGTTTTTCATTAAGTAAAATATATATATTAGTATGGGGAATTCCGTTTCACTATTCAAAAGTGTTATGAGGTCGTTTAGATAATCTGAAAATGAAAAAGATATTTGTCAGATTATATAAATTAGTTGTTTATTTTGTCTAAAATATGGTAAACTAAACATATTATAGGGGTGAAATATGAAAGTTGTCAGTGCAGAGCAGGCGGTAAAACTAATTAAATCTAATGATACAATTGGAGTGAGCGGTTCGGGAGGTAGCGGTTCACCTGAAGCAGTGTTACAAGAGATTCTCAAAAGATATAAAAAAACAAACAGTCCAAAGAATTTAACAGTAGTAGCGGGGATTTCTCCAGGCAATCTGACTTACGAGGATGTGGGAATGAATTGTTTAGCAGAACCAGGATTGGTAGGCAAAGCGATATGTGCACATTTAGGTATGGGTAAAAAATTTGGGATTGCAATAGGTGAAAATCAATTTCCTGCTTTTGGAATACCATTAGGTGTGTATACTCATCTTTTACGAGCGATTGCTGGCAAAAAACCTGGAGTCGTCACACATATTGGACTTAATACTTTTGTTGATCCAAGAATAGAGGGTGCTAGAGAAAATGAAAAAGCAAAAGACGCAGACCCTATTGTTGAATTAGTCCAAATCGGCGGAGAAGAAAAATTATTTTTTAAATCGTTTCCTATTCAAGTGGCACTTATCAAGGCAACATATTCGGATACCAAAGGAAATTTATCACTTGAGTGGGAGCCAATTATTGGGGAACAATTTCAATTGGCAGCTGCGGCACATAATTCTGGCGGTATAGTGATTGCTGAAGTTGAAAAAATCGTTGAATATGGGACACTGAAAGCAAAAGATGTGCTTATTCCTGGTAGACTTGTTGATTTTGTTGTTGTAACCAAGCCAGACAGATCAAAAGGGGATTATAATATACCTAAGCACGTTCCGGGATTAGTTGGCAAAAAAAAGATTGAATTAAGTGAGATAAAGCCTGTTGAATTGAATGAACGAAAAATATGTGCTAGACGTGCAATGATGGAATTGAATAAAGGTGTGTTGGTAAATTTGGGTGTAGGTATGCCAGAATTAGTAGCCAATGTATTGAATGAAGAAGGCGGTATATCAGACATTACTTTATCTATTGAAACGGGCATTACAGGAGGAGTGGCACAGAGTGGAGTAACTTTCGGAGTGGCGTTCAATGCAGATTCAATCATCGGAGATGCAGATATGTTTGATTTATATGATGGTGGTATGCTGGACTGCGCTGTGCTAGGGTTGGCTCAGGTAGACAAAGAGGGAAATGTCAATGTTTCTAAATTTGGCAAACGCGTGACTGGTCCAGGTGGATTTATCAACATTACACAAAACACTCCTAAAATTATCTTTATAGGCACATTTACTTCTGGAGATCTTGACGTTCAAGTTAATAGTCGTGGGCTGAAGATAAAAAATGAAGGTAAAGCAAAAAAATTTGTGGATAAAGTTCAGCAAATTACTTTCTCAGCAAAAAATGCAATCAAAAATAAGCAAGATATTATTTATGTTACTGAACGAGCAGTTTTCAAACTCACGCCTAAAGGGGTGGAGTTGATTGAAATAGCACCGAATGTAGACCTCAAAAAAGACATTTTGGGAAATATGGAATTCAAACCTATTATTTCAAAAACTTTGAAGACGATGGACAAAAAGATTTTTAATCCAAAAAAGATGGGATATAAATTGATGTAAAAACTAGTTTTGAAGAACTTAGCATTCTCTACATTTGGGGAGTGCTAATTTTTTAGAAAAAACTGCGTTGTTGATTAAAACAGCAACAATTATTCCTGTCATTATTCTGATTGTAGGCACCGAGAGCAAGTAATAGCAGTAATAAAAAGGTCGAGTTATTGGCAAGATTTGTGTTCGTTGCTTGTGCGATGATTGAAATTAAAATGGCGAATAAAATATAAAACGCTGTGTTCATTTTCTCACTCCTTGTATATTTTTTTTCGTTTATTTTATTTATTCGTCAAAAATGTATAATGTGAAAAGTTTTTTATCATCATTTTATTTGATATCCTTTATTTATGAATTTAGATTGTAAATTAGATTGTAGAGAAGAAATTACGTTGCGTCACTATATGCCGAACAAAACAGATATGAAAAATTTGACTTCATTTTTCTATGCTTTCAGTGATGATACTAGGCTTAAAATCATAATACTATTGACGATCAAACCCTTGTGTGTCGGAGATATATCATTGATCTTGTCACAAAATCAGACCACGATCAGTCATCAGTTGAAGATTTTGAAATCAATAGATATCGTAGCGTCTGATAGAAACGGAAAGAATATAATTTATTATATCAAGAATCCGAATATAGAGGCAGTTTTGAACGCGACTGTCGACTGCATTTAATATAATTATCAATTGCATTGATGTGATAAAACGAAACTACTTAGGAAAAATAAATTTGTCAAATTTTATTCTTCGGCATACAATGGTATATGAAGATTATTTGTGTGGCTGGAGGTAGTTACAAATCATTTTATTTGAATTATTTTGTAAAATTGCGTAGATGCGATTTGTTGATATTTAATTTTGGGATTATTTATGACTATGATATTTGCAATGAATTGACACGCTTTGGAATTGTTACTCGTGAGTTGATGGCATTATCAAAGAAATTACACTCTGTGGTGGTGGCGGGAGTGAATGTCGTATTTAAGGACAAAGTCAACAAATCAGTAATCGTTTGCGATGGTGAAAAAATTCATATTAATAAAGTCAAAACGGGGGCGAAGATTTGTATTAAAAAAACACATTTTATAATCGGAGATGAAACCACAGATTACAAGTCTAGCAATAAGATAATACTTTGCTCTAAACGTATACATCCAAACCTAAAGCGTTGTTCAAAACGAAAAATTTATATATTCTGTGATAAATTTGGCGTTTATTTGGTCGAAAATGGGAAATTAAAAAGAAAATTTAATAAATTCTCTAAAATTATTTTGAAATAATTTTAACCTGTGATATAATGAATGCAATAAATACACATTGATATTTTTTATTTTTGGAGAAAAAGATGAAAAAAACTATTAGAGACATTGACGTCAGTGGCAAAAGAGTTTTTGTGAGAGTTGACTATAATGTGCCTATGAACGCTGAGTTGAAAATCGTGGATGATACGCGTATTGCTTCAACTCTACCTACAATCAATTATTTAATTGAACATAATGCCAAAGTTATTTTGTGTTCGCATTTAGGGAGACCAAATGGTCAAGTTGATCCTAAACTGTCTCTGCGTCCAGTTTTGGCAAGGTTATCAAAACTTCTAGATAAGCCAGTATCTTTTGCCGAAGACATTTTGGACAAATCTACGCCTGAAATGATCGATAAGATGCACGATGGTGATGTGTTGATGCTTGAAAACATCAGATTTTATAAGGAAGAGGATAAAAATGATGAAAAATTTGCGAAATATCTCGCAACTCTTGCCGATGTTTATGTATTAGAGGCATTTGCTACCGCGCACAGAAAGCACGCGTCTACTTACGGCGTGGCAAGATTGCTTCCTTCCGCTGTTGGATTTTTGGTAGAGCAAGAACTTTTGATTTTCGATAAAGTTTTGAACAATCCTGATCATCCTTTCGTCGCAATTTTGGGCGGAGCAAAGGTGGCAGATAAATTGCCTGTCATTGAAAATTTGCTTGACAAAGTGGATACTATTTTGATCGGTGGAGGAATGGCATATACGTTCATCAAAGCGATTGGCGGGAATGTGGGAATGTCGATTCTCGACAACACCAAGATAGAGTTGGCAAATGAAATTCTGGACAAAGCGAAGGAAAAGGGTGTGAAGATAATCCTCCCTATAGATAATGTCGGAGCGAAGGAATTCAGCGAGGATGCGGAAACAAAGTTGTTCAATAGTGGATTCTTTGCAGATGGATATCAAGGTATGGATATAGGTCCAAAGACGATAAAAGAATTCAAGAAGATAATCAAAAAAGCAAAGACGATTGTCTGGAACGGACCTTTGGGCGTGTACGAATATGAAAAATTCAAAAAGGGCACCAACAAAGTTGCCAAATATGTGGCAAAAAGCAAGGCGATATCTGTCATAGGTGGTGGAGATAGCGTAGCGGCAATTCAATCGTTGGGTGTGGCAAAAAAAGTGACGCATCTATCCACTGGTGGGGGCGCATCGTTGATGCTGTTGCAAGGGAAAAAACTTCCTTGCGTGGAAGTGATTGATAACGTTTAGAGGTGGTATGCCAAAGGTAATTGTTGCTAATTACAAGATGAATGGTAGCAAAAAACTTTACGCTACTATAGTGAAAAAAATCAATAAATTGAAAGTTATGGACACAAGAATTGTTTTGTGTCCACCTTTTGTTTATCTTGATGAATTTAGGTTGAAAAACAGGTCGGTATCACTAGGTTGTCAGGACATCACGAATGAGGATAATTCAAAATCTACAGGACAAATTAGCCCAAGTATGCTATTGGAATTTCGAGTAAAATATGTGATCGTAGGACATAGCGAGCGTAGAAAACTTGGGGAAAAAGATGAGCAAATCAATGAAAAGGTGAAGATTTGTTTGAATAATGGTTTATTGCCAATAATTTGCGTAGGTGAAGAGAAAAAGTCGGACAAATTGGATAGCGTTTTATTGCAAGTGGAACAAGCGTTAAAGAGTACGCCGAAAGACACAAGTCCAATCATTGCGTATGAACCCGTTTGGGCAATAGGTACGGGCAAACTTCCTGAAGTGGCACGAATCAACCGAATGAGCAAAAAGATAAGGGATAAGATTAGGGATTTAGGATATCAAAATTGTGTTGTACTTTATGGGGGAAGTGTCAATAAAGACAATTTCAAAGAAATCATATCATCAGAAATTGATGGACTGCTTTTGGGCGGTGTCTCGCTAAGAATTGACGAATTTATTGAGATAGTAAAAGGGATAGATAATGAATAGAAAAGGTATTCTAATGATTTTGGACGGGTATGGCGAAGGGAAGGAAAACCCGTATAATGCAGTAAAGAATGCAAATACACCCACATTGCACGCACTCAGAAAGCATAGTTTTTCACTTTTAAAGACAGATAGCGAGGCAGTAGGACTTTTCTCAGGCGAACTGGGCGGTAGCGAAGTCGGTCACACGACAATTGGTGCGGGAAGAGTGGTGCCCTCTACGGCGAAAAAAATCCACGATGATATAGCGTCTCACAAGTTTGAAAAAAACGCTAAATTGCAAAGAAAAATCAATGCAGTGGAGCGGTCTAATGGAAATCTGCACCTGATAGGTCTAATGAGTGACAAAAATATTCATAGCGATATCCACCACGCATTCGAGATAATACGCCTGTTTCAGCACAAAGCAAAAAATATATTCATTCATTTTATAACAGACGGCAGAGATTCTGGAGGAGAAGACAGTCTAAAATATCTCAAATCGTTGAACAAAGTCATAAAAAATATCACAAATACCGAGATTGCTAGCGTCAGCGGGCGATTCTATGCTATGGATAGAGAAAATAACTTAGATAGAACGACTCTTGCAGTGCGTACAATGTTCAATCTAGACAATGTGAAGTCGAATTTGAAGAGCAAAGATATAGAGGATTATCTAAAAAGTGAACATAGTTTAGGCGTTAGTGATGAATATATTCATCCGATTTCAATTGAGACAAAGGCGGATTCTAGTCTCAAGAAAGATGACTTGATTTTCTTTTTCAATTTCAGAGAAGATAGACTCAGACAAATTGTTGCCGAAACTTATAAATTGAATCAAAATATCATAACTATGTCAAGCGTTGGCGGGACCAAAACGACAGTATTGTATCAACCTAAAATTGTCAAAAACACACTGAGTGAGTATCTGTCAAAACAAGGGAAAAGACAGATAAAAATCAGCGAAACCACAAAATATGCACATGTCACATATTTTTTGAATGGCGGAAGGGAAGATCCGTTTCCGCTAGAGGATAGAGTACACATTCCGACACTCAAAGTGGACAATTTTAGCAAGACGCCAAAGATGCGAGCAGGAGATATCACAAAAGAAGTTTTGAAGGCAATCGGTAACGATTACGATGCAATCATCGTCAACTATTCAAATCCCGATATGCTTGGCCATACTGGCAATTATGAAGCGACTGTACAGGCGCTAGAATACCTAGACAAATGCGTGAAAAAAGTATTGACTTATGCCAAGCAATTTGGATATTTCGTTTTGATCACCGCAGATCACGGAAACTCTGAGATGATGCGCACCGAATCTGGCGAGCCACACACTGCTCACACATTCAATAAAGTATTTTGTTTAGCGGTGGAAAAGAATAGGGATTATAATTTCAAGGCAGAGGGAGAACTAAAGGATGTGGCACCGACATTTTTAGACTTATTAGATCTGGCTCCAAACAAATATTTTGCTGGCGCTAGTTTGATAGTCAATTCTTGACAAATAAGATGTATTTTGCTAAAATCATATCAACGAAAAGGAAAACTATATGTTGAAAAGTTATTATTACCAATTTGTGAATTTCATTCAAGAGATGAATGCTACTTGGTTTGTTTTGATTTGGCTGGGGTTGGTCGTGGCAATACTTCTGAGTATAATGACCTTTTTCAAGGAGAATAGTAAGGAAAACAAGAAATTCGTAAAAGGTAGTATGATAATCCTCACCATTTTACTGTTTGCACTATTGGTGTGGTTGACTTATATTAGAAAATAATTAAAAAGACTTGTAAATAATATTTTATTATGCTATACTAATTAAGCATTTGGAGGAAATATGAATTTTTTATTGGCAACAGTTCCTGCGTGGATGAGTAAAACTTTTCCTATATTTGAACGTATTTGTTTAGTTATTTTGGCACTATTGGCTCTTATTTTGATCGTGCTGGTGTTTATGCAGATTACGGGTGGGAGCAATACCAGCAATGTGATCACAGGCAATCAAGATAGTTATTATGCACAGAACAAAGCAGGTTCGCGTGAAGGTAGAATCACGAGACTTATTTATATCACAATAGGTTTAATAGCGTTCTTTAGCATTTTGTATTTTGTGTTTATGAAGATCCCTACATTATATTAAAATTTTGAATTTTATATCATTAAAGCGGAATAATTTGTGATTATTTGCAAGATTTATCCGTTTTTTTTATTATTTTATATTATTTAGTTTGTTATTTATTGAATAAATTGATAAAATAAATATATGGATTTGATAAAAATTATTAGAGAAAACAAGTTGATCTATTTGAAATTGGATTCGCTTGCAAAGGAACTAGCAAAAATCACTGGCGAGGCAATAGCGGATCTAAAACTTCAGATCAATGATTTGATCCACGATGGCACGCTCTATTTGGATGGCGAAAACAAAATTTCAATCTCAGCAGACAAAGGCTACTTCAAAGCAAAGATCACGCTGAATCGCAAGGGCTATGGATTCGCAAGAGTGGATGGATACCCTGATTTTTTCGTGCCAGCATTTGCTATCAATGGAGCGTATGACGGGGATGATTGCTTGGTAGAGATTACATCGAGGAAGAGCGATGACGAAATAGAGGGAAGGGTGGTGAAAGTCTTGCGTCACAACACCACACACATTGTAGGTACATATATAATTGGAAAAAGCAAAAGCGTGGTTTTCCCGGACGATGACAAATTGCCTCAAATTAGGATTTTGAAAAGCAATAGCAAGAACGCCAAGAACAATGAAAAAGTTTGGGTAGAATTGAATGCAGAGACTTTAGATGCGAAAGAAGTCTCAGGAAAGATTGTCGAGATTTTAGGTCAGGCAAATACACCCAAGGCAGAACAATTGTCAATCATACGATCTTTCAAATTGATTGATCAATTCGATCCCGAAACTCTTAGGGAGGCACGTGCCATATCTCAAACTGTGGATAGGAATCAATATAAAAAACGAGTTGACTTTGCATCTCAACGTGTGATCACTATAGACGGCGAGGATGCTAGAGACTTTGACGACGCCATAGCGGTGGAGAGGTCAGATACGGGATACAAATTATTCGTCCACATTGCAGATGTGTCTGAATATGTGAGGGAAAATTCGCATCTAGACAAAGAGGCGTTCAGACGCGGTACTAGTGTATATTTTTCCAACCAAGTGATACCAATGTTACCAAAAGAACTATCAAATGGCGTTTGTTCGCTCAGCGAAGGGGTGGATAGATTGGTGCTATCTGTGGTGATAGATTTGAATGATGATTGCGAAGTGCTAGATAGCAAGATAGTCGAAGGCGTGATACATAGCCATCATAGAATGACGTATACCGAGATCAAAAACATTTTGGAGGGCGATCAACTTTTGATAGAAAAATATCAGGACGTGTATAATGATATTTTAATCTATCAAGAGATATCTAAGAAACTTCTAAAAAAACGTCACGATCGCGGAGAGATCAGAATGAATATACCTGAGCCGTATATTTTGGAAAATGAGGTGGGCGAAATAGTTAGTATTGAAAAGCGAGTTCAGGATGAGGCGCATCAGATCATAGAGAGTCTGATGATCTTGACCAATGAATGCGTGGCAAAGAGATTCTTTGATCTTAAAATTCCGTTTGTCTATCGTGTGCACGAAAAGCCAGATAGCGAGAAAGTTTTGAGACTGTCCGAACTGTTGAAAAATATGGGAGTTGCGAATCAGTTGCAAATTGATGGTGACAAACCGATAAGTTATCAAAAAATAATTGAATCCATAAAGGATAATCCTAGCGAAACCACACTGACGAAACTGATCCTACGCTCAATGATGAAAGCACGATATACTCCGACTTGTTTAGGGCATTTCGGACTCGCTAGTGAATATTATTGCCATTTCACAAGCCCAATTAGAAGGTACCCAGATCTAATGATCCATAGGATAATCAAAAATTATTTGAACGGCGTACCAGTGCAAGATTTGAAATTGAAATACACCTCAATTGTAACCCGTGCTAGTGAGCAATCTAGCGAAACTGAGAAAATTGCAGACGAGGCAGAAAGAGAGGTCGACGATTACAAGAAAGCAGTATATATGACCCAGTTCATTGGAGAGCAGTTTGTGGGTACGATTTCTGGTGTGCAAGAATTTGGTATCTTCGTAGAACTAGACAATGGAATTGAAGGATTGGTTCGCCTAGAAGATCTGCCTAGTGATGAATATGTCTATGATGAAAGTGCAATGACCCTAAAAGGAAAGAAATATCATTATACCATTGGTGATAGCGTGCGCATAATCGTCGCCAATGCAAATACAAAACTAAGACAAGTCGATTTTGATTTGGTCGGAGTAGAGAAGAATACTTTAGGAAGTTTTGTAGTGAAAAAGAAAGATAAGAGTTCAAAAAAATTAAGTAAGAAATCTAGCAATATCTTGAAGATAAAAAACTCTAAACGAAAAAAGAAAAGATAAAATTTTGTTTATAAATTTATATTAAGATTAAAATTCTTTGCTTCAAAAATTATAAAAAAAATAAAAAATCAAAAAAATCATTAAAATTATAAAGTATTCTAATTAATTTTAGAATATTTTATTTTTTATATAATTATTAAATATCAATAAATAATTTGAATTATTAAAAATAACTGATTAATATATGTTAAAAAATAATTAAAGTATAAATATTAATAAAATAATAAAAATCAATATTAAAATTTAATTAAATAATAAAAAATTAAATAAAATTAATGAAATAAACAGATAATAATGAAAAATTAATAATATAAAAACAAAATGAAAAATTAATAAAATAAAAAACAATCTGATTGTTAAAATCAGTAATATAAATAGTATTTTTTATTAAAAATGTAAAAAATATTTCAATGATATTAAATTAAATTTATATGAAATTATTTATGATATAGCGAATCGAAGCAAATAAAATTAAGTTGAAAATTTAGATAAATATAGTATAAAAAAGTAATATTAAAAATTGCAAACAATTGATATATTTTCTTTACAATAATTCATTCATATCATTTGTCTATTGGTTTTGTGCGCAATTAAATTAAAAAAATTTAATTATATAAAATTTAGTGCTGAAATTTTCAAGATATATGCAAAATTCAATAATTCAATTTTTTGATAATAGAAAATATTTTTGGTTTTGATTGGAAATTTACGATGTGAAAATTTATTAAATATCAATTGCTTGAATTTGCAATTGGATAGAATTTATGATATAATGAAATTATGAAAATTGTAGCAGAAAACAGAAGAGCAAGATTTGAATATGACTTGCTTGACAAATACGAGGCTGGAATAGTGTTGACGGGTGACGAAATCAAGTCGATTAGACTTGGTCATTTTTCGATCAACGATTGTTATGGATTTGTGAAAAACGATGAATGTTTTTTAAGGAATAGTTATGTTAAGGAATATGCCAATTCTTTCGATTCGACGAGGAACAATGAGACTACCAAGCGAGATAGGAAACTTTTATTGCACAAACAAGAGATTGAAAAGATCAAGAAGCAGATAGAGACAGAGCATCTCACACTAGTTCCAACGAAGGCATATTTTGTGGGTAGTAATCTGAAAATTGAAATCGCGGTAGCGCGTGGAAAAAAATTATATGATAAGCGTGAGACGATCAAAAAAAGAGATATTGATAGACGAAATAGAAATATTGTATAAACGATCATTGGCTCACTTTAAAACTAAAAAATGAAATCATATTTGAAAAAAATTTGATAGGCTACCATCTATAAACATCAAACGAATCCCATACTGTCTGAGAGTTCTCATTTGAAAAAAATACCACGTATGTGGCATTTTTGTTTGGTGGAGATGACGAGAGTTGCACTCGTGTCCTAACATAAATATAAATCATACACTACACGCTTAGTCAATGACTACATTCACCAATATTCACTAACATTGACACTGAATATTGACTATCCTATCATTCATCCCTATGCACTAGGAAAAGCATAAGGACGTTCCCCGATATCTGACGCCAGACTTTAACGTATCGGTACCGCTAAACTGACGGCTACGCTTAAGCAGCGTATGCTAATTTATTTTGGTTTGCGTTTATTTTAATTCGTCTTAACGAATCGTGTATTTTACGTGCCACCACACGGCGTGCATATAATTTAGGTTTATATCAGTCGAAACTAATTCATCCCCATATATTATATTATACAATAATAGTAAAAATTTTGCAATACTCTGCCAAAAATTTATGATTTTCTTTCTTAAAAAAAATTGAAAAATTATAAAAAATATCGGGTTTTTCACAAAAATTATTGAAAATTCTAGATAATCAATGATTTTATATAGAAATTATATGTTTTTCTCAAAATTTTTTGATTTTTCGCTAAATTTTCATCGCTCAATTTCGGACTATTGTAGATATTTTGATGAGTGCCATACAAGAATTTCAACTGCACCAGAAAAATTCACCTTGTATAAATATGCTCTATTTAGTTGTGTTATCGGCTACGCAATGGTCATCTGTTTTGATGTTGCATAAAATATTGAATAAGGACAAATCAATCGAATAGTTGCCCGCAAGAATGATATCTTTCACATCTGAAAATTGAGTGAATCTATCGTTTGACATTATGGCAAATTTCTTTGCTTCATTCAAAATTTCTTTCACCGTTTGCTCAGAAAAACTGTGACGAAAAAAGTAGTTGAACAAATCTGACTTTGCGTTCTCGTCATAATATCTTTCTTAGCCACGAGTCCTCAAAATACTGTTGAATTGAATTCTTGAAATGACATTTTTCCATAAATTACCTCTTGATATCAGATTAGCATGCAAAGGGTGATTTGTTAATATGGGGCAACGAAAATAGAGACAATCAAACTTTCAAACCTAGTCTCAAAAACTAGATATATGAAAATACAATAGATCTTATGTTTATATAGATTTCATCTTGAAATGTCGCCTTTGGGATGTGGTATTTTTGTCTATCTAAAATAATTGTTAAATAAGTGATAATTTGACACAATTGCAACAAAGTGCATAACTATTATTGAATAAATAGACGTTGAAATTAAATTCTGGCAAACATTGATTTGTATATTAAGATGATTATATAAATATAAAAATCAGAAAAACAAAATCGATATCAAACTATTTTATATCAAATACGAATTTAGAGACAGTATTCATTTTATTTTTTGAAAAAATATGATATAATATGCAGTGTAACATATTGAGGAGTGTTATGAGGAAAACAAAAATTATAGGCACCATTGGTCCAGCCAGCAATTCGTATGACGTGATGAAAAAATTGGTCACGGCAGGACTGAATGTCGTCAGGATCAATCTTTCGCACGCAAAAATTGACGATATGGAAAAGATTTTAAGCAATGTGAAAAAGTTGAGAAAGGAGATGAAAGTCCCTCTTCCTATCATTTTGGATACTCGCGGACCAGAAGTGCGAGTCAAGACGTTTGAAAATGACAGCGTCCAGATCAAGAAAGGGCAGATTTTCACTTTCACTGGACGAGACATAATTGGCAATAGTCAAGAAGTTAGTTTCAATACGCCAGAGATAGTACATTGTATAAAAACAGGAAATAGAATTTTGGCAGTAAATGGTTTGCTCGCATTCAAAGTCTTGGAAGTAAATGGTCTAGATGTCATAACTAAAGCAATGAATTCGGGTGTTTTGTCAAATAGAAAAAGTTTAAGTATTCCCAATATCAAATACAGCACTCCATATCTAAACGACCAAGACAAGCAGGATATTTTGTGGGGAATCAAAAATGATATAGAATGGATTGCGGGAAGTTTCGTCAACGGAAAAGAGGATGTCATCGCTCTTAGATCTTTTATTGAAAAGAATGGCGGAGATATGAAAGTGATATCCAAGATTGAATCTAGTTGTGGAGTCAAAAACCTAGATGAAATCATAGACGTGTCAGACGGAATAATGGTGGCACGTGGAGATTTGGGGGTGGAAGTGCCTGTTGAAAAATTGCCAGAATTACAAAAGACTATAATCAAGCGAAGCAAGGAAAAAGGAAAAGCGGTCATCACTGCCACAGAAATGCTAGAGAGTATGATTTACAACAATCGTGCTACGCGTGCAGAGGTCAGCGATGTTGCCAATGCAGTATATGATGGGACGAGTGCGGTGATGTTATCTGGCGAAACTGCGATGGGCAAATTCCCTGTTCAAGCAGTGGAGACAATGGCAAAGATTGCACGCGAAACTGAAAAGCATATCAACTACTCAAAGAGATTTTTATCGAGCAATTTCAAAATCACCAATACTACAGATGTAGTCTCTCACAGCGCAGTGAATGCGAGTTTGATTCAAAATACAAAGGCAATAGTTGTGTTCTCTCAGTCTGGCACCAGTGCGCAAATGATCAGCAGATTCCGTCCCTTCGTGTCGATTATCGGCGCGACTCCGAATGAAAAGGTGTATAGGCAACTAGAACTATCTTGGGGTGTGATCCCTGTGCTCACCAGCGAATACAATTCTACTGATGAGATGTTCAAGATCGCCAACGAGATCGTGAAGAAGAAAAAGTTTGCCAAACCAAAAGATACGATTGTGATCACTTGTGGCACTCCTAAACGAAACGGATGCACGAATCTAATCAAGATTGACACCGTGAAATAATTTCGTTCACGAATAGGTAGGTGAAAATATCCTATTATAAAAATATGGCTGAAATACAATTCTCGTTTGATATAATCTAAAAATGATGACTAGTCAATTTGGCACAGCACTGACTTATAGTGAGACTTTATAAGTTTTACGCATAATAATTTAAAATATAGAATAACTGATGACAATAGTTTCAAAAGAAATTCAAGGTCGATACCGCAATTGATTTACAAATTTGACTAATTTTTATATTATTATATTTAATTACACAAATTAATTATGATAGGATAGAATATAATAAATTAAGATGAAAGATAAGATTAAAAAATTATTTGATACCAAGACAACTCGTGGCAAGATAATGCGAACTGGTCTGTTTCTGCTCATTCTTGTGCTGATTTTTGTCGTGACATATTCCATTTTGAAAGTCACAGGTGCGTGGGAAAAGGTGAATTCTATAGATAAAATTCGAGACATCGTGCAGAGTGGTGGGGTGTTTAGTTTTTTGATATTTATTATCTTTCAAATCTTGCAAACCACTATCTTGCAGATTCCTGCTATTTTCGTGACTATTGCAGGAGCGGTGATATTCGGCAGATGGCCAGCATTTATTATGAGTTATATCGCTGTGATGATAGGTAGTTTAATAATGTTCTGGGTTGGCAGGAAGGCTGGTAGAAAATTTCTAAACTGGATGATAGGCAAAGATAGCAGTGAAAAATGGATAGATAGAATGAGTAGAGGTAAATATCTATTCTTTCTAATGATGTTATTCCCAATGTTTCCAGACGATATACTATGTGTGGTGGCGGGACTCACTAATATGAGTTTTTCGTTTTTCTTCTGGACAAACATCCTCGCTAGAGGTGTGGGGATTGCCTGCACAGTATTTTTCGGAAGCGGAGCGATAATTCCTTTTCACGGCTGGGGACTCATCGTTTGGGCAATCATAATAGTAGTGATAGCGATTTTGTTCTATCTAAGCGTACGGTACAAAAGTAAAATTGATGATATTATAAAATTGTTATTCAAACGAAACAGAAGTGACGAATCAAAAAAAGATTTCTCTCAAGTCGAAGATAAAAAAGATTTGACCACTACGAATGATAAAAATGAAGAAAAATCTACCATTATAGACCAAAATGTCAACAGCGAATCTATCGACAATGAACAACAGAGCGAAAATCCAAATATCAATGCTGTCCTTGTAGAAGAAGTTTTGAAATCGACGAATATTAATGAAACTTCAACCGATACAAATAAAATTGAAGATCAGGAAGTTCAGATTGAAGTAGGGAGCACAAATCTTGAAAAAGACCAACCTAAAAAGGAAATTGAAATAGAGGTTGATGAGGCGGAAATTCAATTAGCCGACACAAACGAATCAAATCAAAATCTAAAAGGATCAAAATCTGATGCAAAATTGGCGTCTAAAAATGGAGACAAGGCATAGTAATATTGATCATATAAAATGCCGAGATTATAAGTAGTCGCAATAAATTGCAAATTAACAAAAAATATTATATTATAATACAAAATTTAGAGGTGATAAATGGAAGAAAATGCAAAGGATAAAAAATATTCAGGCAAATGCAAGAGTTGTGGAGCAAGTATTAAACAAAATGAAAAGGTGTGTTCGTATTGTGGCACGCCAAATATAGAATATGTTGAACCTGTGGTGAAAGATATCACTCCACCGAAGAATGATAATGATGATTTTGATTTCGGTGGTATGTTGGGTCCAATGATGGGCGGTATGATGATGGGCGGAATACTAAGAGCACTAAGAGGCGGTCCTAAAAGACGCAGATAGTCTTATTTGCTTGACGAAATTAAAATAATATGGAATAATATAGATAAGGAGAGAATATGGGATTTTTTAAAAAACAATTTTTGTCAGTGATAGAATGGAAAGATAGTAGCAACGATATCATAGTCTATCGTTATCCACTGACAGATCGAGATGAAATTATGAATAGTTCTACTTTGGTGGTAAGGGAGAGCCAGGTGGCAATGTTCATCCACAAAGGTGAAATCGCAGATGTGTTCGGACCAGGCACGTACAAACTCTCTACTGAGAATATTCCATTTTTGACTAAATTGCTTAGTTTGAGTACTTTGGGCAACTCTAGGATAAAAGCGGAAGTGTATTTTGTGAACACAAAACGATTTATGGGTCTAAAATGGGGCACACAAAATCCTATTATGATGCGTGACGTAGATTTTGGGAATATTCGTTTGCGTGGATATGGTACTTTTGCATTTAAGGTGGAAGATGCATCAAAATTTATGAAAGAGGTATTTGGCACAAATGCTATATATAGAGTGAACGATATTGCCACGCAATACAAATCCACTCTTATTCAATTATTGACCGATGCGATTGGCGAAAGCAAATTGTCGGCATTAGACCTTGCTGCTCATTATAGTGATCTTGCAGATATTGTAGAGAAAAATAGTGCGGAAGAGTTCGCTCCTATCGGACTCAAATTATCAAATTTTGTAATCGAAAATTTATCATTGCCAGAAGATGTTGAAAAAATGCTAGATGAACGTACCAAAATGGGTGTCATTTCTGATAAAATGGGTACATATACGCAATACAAGGCGGCAAACGCTATGGGAGATATAGCAAAAAATCCTAGCGGTGGTGGCTTGGCAGGTTTGGGTGTTGGCTTAGGTGCAGGATATAATATGGGCAATTTGTTTACTGAGTCGATTGCTGGAGCGAAGGATAGCAAGCGTCAACAAGTCATTCAATGCATTAACTGTGGGGCTAGCATTCCAGGCAAATCGAAGTTCTGTCCAGAATGTGGGGCTACTCAAGCGCTGTCTTGTCCAAAATGTGGCGAACCAATCTCAAAAGGTAGCAAGTTTTGCGTAAATTGTGGCGAAAAACTTGATATTAAGAAAAAAGTGTGTCTAAAATGCGGAAAAGAGTTGGGAGCCAAAGCAAAATTCTGCCCTGATTGTGGTGAGAAAATAAAATAGGGGTAGGTGATTTATGGGATTGTTTAGTTATAGAGAAAAAAGATATGGCAAATTCACTTTCGTCCTAATCGCTTTGATCATTATTGCTCTGGCAGGTGGCGCGATATATGGAGGTATATACGCTGTCTTGAATATGGAGCATTGGGCAAAATATGTGATCATTACTGTAGCCAGCATTGTAGGGTTGTTGCTAGCGATTTTAGGCATCTTCTTGATATTATTTTCATTTAGTCTTATAGGTTCATCAAAAAGCGTGCGTGATGGCAATAAAGCAAAAGGAATTGCCAATACTCGCCTGTGCGATAAATGTGGTAGAGTGATCACGAAAAAAGCGGAATATTGCGAACATTGTGGTGCCAAACAACAGACGGGATTGGGTCTGAAAACTTGTCCTAATTGCAAAACGAAAAACAGCGGTGCTGCAGCGTTTTGTGAAAAGTGCGGTTATGAATTTAAAGAATAATTAGGTGTAGAGTATCTACATCTTTTTTTATTTTGCATTAGTTGAATGTATAATACACGATACGAATTATAAGTATTAGATCCTTTTTCATGAATGAATTGAAAATCTAATTTTTCAATATCGAAACAACACTAATAATGTATTATAATTATAAATTAGACAAAAAAAGACAAAATTATTTATAGATTTTGTTTTGAATATATTTATTTTTCTCGTATCCTAGATCGTAGGGGGAAATGAAAATGAGAAGAAAAATCAAAGGAAAATTGTATTTTATGGCACGAGATGCCAAGTCACGTATGAGAAATTATAACAAGGAAAAATCAATATTCAATCAGATACCATATTCAAAAGTTAGTTTCAACGTCTATGATCAGGAATTATATGAACGAGTGTGCAAGATGCTGTCACGAGATGAAATAGTGATCAATCCCATAAAAGAATTGATAGATAACAAATATTATAATACTCTGACATTAGAAGGTAAACAAAAATACATATTTGATCTAAGCGAAAAATACAAAGAAATGAAGTTAAGATTCGAACAAGAACGTGCAAATCTTGCAAAAGTTTCGAGCATTTAATATTTTTGTACAAAATTATTTGACTTTTGTACAAAAATATTTTATATTATGGAAATATGAATAATGCAGTTTGTAAAATAGAAAGAAATTTGCAATCAACTGAGGAAATTGCAAATAAAGTATGTAAATTTATGAATATGGACAAACCTGTCTTGTTTAGCAAAACGAGCGTAGAAACTATCAAAGAAATATGTGTGGCAAAATTATGCAAAGTCTTAGGGATAAAATGCGCTTACAATTATAAAAATGAATTCTTCAGTGTTTTTTCATCTCTAGCGGGTGAGGCGGTCGTTCGAATTTTAGATATAAAGATTAGTATTGCACCCTATTATCTAGGTTGTGTGAGATTTGATGGCATTAATTTTATAGAGAGAATGATAGAAATTTTAAACTCTCCAAACAAAGAAAAGGCAATCTTTGATGCCTTCAATTTCGTGAATAAATACAAACATTTAATTCCAAATTACAACAAAAAAGTTTAGATAAAAATCTAAACTTTTTTTGCAATCACATCACCAGTGGATGCGTCTATCAAAATTCCCAATGTGTCTCCATTCGTGGATACTACTCCTACATACCAATAGTAATTTCTGGTTTCACTATTCGAATAGTCCTTCAAATTTTTCATCACGACTTCTATCTTGACATTCTTGTCGGATGTAATGTTGTCCAATTCTTCTTTCAACTCTTCATTTGCCATTTCAAGTGCTTTGTCTGCACTGATTGCGAATTGACTAGAGGTGTTTATTAGTTCCTCGTTGAAACTATATCCTGTGAAAGTGATTTGAATTTTAACTGTTGCATCCATTGGGGCAGAGGCGCCAACATCTGCTAGATAAGAATTGTCTACACTGCTTTTTTCCAAAAATCCTGTGTAGGTTTGATCGTTTATCTGCACTGTGTAAGTATATGTATCATCTGCAAGAGGAGCATTGTCTAGTCTTGATAGAGTGACGATGCCGAAATCTACCATTTCTCCAACGACACCATCCAATTCATAATCTTGTTCACGAGTTCCTGAGGAGAATGTCACAGCATACAATTCATCTTCGGCAGTATATAGTGTGGTGCGTTTTTCAATCAAGTATTTGGATAAATCTATCTTTGAACTTCCACAAGCAGACAAAGAGATCAAGCCCACAAAGAGCAACATAAACATTAAAATTTTCTTTTTCATATCAATTACCTCAGTTCATTATATGTACAAGCGGTCTATGTTAGAACATAGTTGACAAAACTAAACGAACAAATTAAACTTATACTATGAAATGCAATTTATGTCCAAGAAAATGTAATGTAGATCGAAAAAAAGATCTAGGATTTTGCGCCCAAACTGATGAACTGAAGATCGCAAAAGTAATGCTACATAAATATGAAGAGCCTATAATTAGTGGTTCAAATAAAGGAAGTGGAGCAATCTTCTTTTCAGGATGCAATCTAAAGTGTGTCTTTTGCCAAAATCATCCCATTAGTCAAGGCGGGAAGGGAAAAATTGTCACAATTCCTGAATTCATTGATATGATTAAAAAATTGGAAAAACGCGGTGCACACAATATCAATCTAGTGTCTCCTACGCAGTTTGCTTTTCAGATAGCCTCCGCTCTCAAGATATACAAGCCAAAGATTCCAGTGGTTTGGAATTCGAATGGCTATGAAACTGAAGAGATGCTAGAGATGCTACGTGGACTCGTGGATATTTTCCTTGTAGATTTCAAATATTCAGACAATTCTCTTGCGCTAAAATATAGTGGAGCGCTAGATTATGTGGAGGTCTCTACAAAAGCACTGATCAAAATGAAATCACTTCAACCAAATGACGTCATCGAAAATAGTCTTATGAAAAGGGGTGTCATTATCCGCCACCTAATTTTACCAGCGCATACATCGGATAGTGTGAAATGTTTGGAGTTTATCGCAAACAATTTAGGAAAGGATAGTATCGTTAGCATAATGAGCCAATATGAACCCAGATATGACGCGAAACGCTATCCCGAAATCAATCGAAAAATCAAGCATATAGAATACAAGCGCGTGGTCAACTATGCTCTAAAATTAGGACTCAAAAATGCATACGTTCAAGATCTGTCAAGTGCGGATTCGAAATACACCCCAAAGTTTAGATAGTGCACACCGCACACTGCTCACATCACGCTCGACCAAAGCATACTGGCACGATTAGTGCGTTGCATCCTCCTTGCATAACCTGCGGAATAATGAAAAAACAAATATAATAAAGGTTTAAAAGATTAAAAATTATCAAGAAGAGTGTTTTCACTAGTGAATGCTTTGATATTTCTTTTATTATTCCAATTTTCCAGTACATACGATTTTCGCGGAATGATCTTGAAAGGTTTTTTAGCAAAAGTAATTTTTTTGTTTTGAATAATGATTGAATCATAACTCAAATAAGCACTCTAAAATTTGAGGATGGCGAAAGCGATTTGGTATAAAGACACAAAAATATAGTCAGATCTTAATGTAAAATGAAAATTAAATTTCAAATAGGTTTTTGTAAAAAATACTATCAATATTTAGCGATGCGTCTAGAGTGTCTGCCTCCCTCGAATTCGCTAGTCAAAAACACTTTCACGATCTTCAACGCAGTCCTAAAAGAGGTGAGTCTGCTACCCAAAGTCAGCACATTTGCGTCCTCATCTTTTCTGGCAAGATATGCTACGGTATAGTCGTATGCGCACACCGCTCGAATGCCTTTATTGCGATTGGCGACAATATTTGCCCCAATTCCGCTACCGCAGATGAAGATTCCCCAATTATTTTTGTCTTTCAGCACTTCTTCGCTGGCTGGCTGAATGAAATCCGGATAATCATCGTCTTTGTCATAAACTGCTGGTCCCATATAATTGTATTCTACCTGAGTTTTATCAAAATATGCCATCAGTTTTTGAGCGAAATCGTATCCTGCGTGGTCACACGAAATAATAATCATAATTTGTCTCCTATAATAATAGTGTACAATAAAATGGAAAAAAAATCTAGTGTTATAAAGATTTTTCTACTCTTTACAAATATTATAGTATATGATATAATAAATATATGAGGATATTTGAAAACAAACGTTGCCCAAGATGCAATTTGAAGATGCCGAAAGAGGTGATGACCTGTCCGAAGTGCAGACTAAATTATCTGAAATTCGACCTTGCCACCAATGTAGAAGGAAAGAATGCATTGAAACTTGGAGAAACTGATCGAGTGGTGTATCGATCGGGGTGTCCTAGTGATATTGTTAGGTGGAAATTGCTATTACTGACGATTTTTTTAGGGTTCATCGGAGTGCACAACTATTATGTCGGCAGGACAAAACGCGGAGTGTTTTTCACTATATTCTGCATAATAGGAATTGTCAATGCTATCATTACTGGGATTTTGAGAGTTGAACCTAGCGGTGAATTGTGGGAGATATTTACCTTTTTGGTATTGATATGGGGAATTGTGATCTTCTTGTGGATAATTGATATATTCAAAGTGGCACTAAATAAATTCAAAATACCAGTAAGCCTGCCTAGATAGAGATCATTTTATAGATTTAAACATTTTTGGAAAATATCCTTGATGTGAAAGATTTTGATTTGAAAATAGTATTTATCTAGCGAATCTTGGCGATTTAATTATTATCAACCTAATGAGTAAAAACTTGATTGGATAAATAATTTTGGTAAATAAAAAACGAAATAGTCAAAAAATTGAGGTGAAAATATATGAAAACTGTTGTAGTAGGATTGAGTGGAGGAGTAGATTCATCCGTTGCGGCATATTTGCTGAAAAAGCAAGGGTATAATGTCGTAGGTCTTTTTATGCTCAATTGGGAAGAAAAGGACGAGAATGGCTACTGCACGGCAGAGCAAGATTTTGAGGACGTGAAGCGAGTGGCGAACAAGATTGGCATACCATATTATACAGTCAATTATTCCAAGCAATATCAAGACAGAGTTTTCAAATACTTTTTAGAAGAATACAATCGGGGCAGGACTCCTAATCCTGACGTAATGTGCAACAAAGAGATCAAATTCGGACCATTTTTAAAATATGCATTAGAACTAGGTGCTGACTATATCGCTACAGGGCATTATTGCAAGCGTGTAGATAGGGATGGCAAAGTATATTTATACAAATCACACGACAAGAATAAAGATCAGACATATTTTCTCAATCAATTGAGTCAGGAGCAATTGAAATACACCCTTTTCCCGCTCGCAGATATAGACAAAACTGAGGTGAGAGCAATTGCGAAAGAATTAGGTTTAGTCACGGCTGAGAAAAAGGACAGCACGGGTATATGTTTCATCGGGGAGAGGAATTTCAGACAGTTTTTGAAGAATTATCTACCTGCCAGTAAAGGAAAAATCGTGGATCTGAAAGGCAACGTAGTGGGTGAGCACGAAGGAGTGATGTACTACACAATAGGTCAAAGACGCGGATTAAATATTGGCGGAAAAGATGGATACGACAATGCTAGATGGTTCGTTGTAGATAAGGACGTCAAGTCGAATACACTGATTGTGAATTGCGGAGAATGCGAAGAGATGTATTCGCGCGGTTGCATAGTGCGAGACTTCAATTGGATCACGGACAAATTGATCGAGCCCTGCACAGTCTATGCAAAACTGAGATATCGTCAGCCCGATCAAAAGGTCCATTTGAGAGTCATTGACGATACCACAGTAGAATTGATGTTCGACCTTAAACAGCGTGCCGTGACGTTGGGTCAGTTTGCAGTGCTGTACGACGAGGATGGGATGTGCTACGGTGGCGGAAAAATTGATGAAATAATACGATAATTTATTGTGTGAAAGTTTGTTTATGATAGATGGCAAAATAAAAAGAGCGAGCACAATTCGTAAGAAAATTAATATTAAATATAAAAGATCGAAAATTTATATTAGATTTGTTCAAATATCCAATTTAAAATTGCGATATAATTTTGTTCTAGATGAAGGTTCCAAGAAAATCTTAGCATTCGTTTTATGTTTACCGATGAAAAAATCAATAGAGTGCCAAAAATGCATTATAAAATTATAATAACAAAAATATATTGAAAAATTGAAAAAGCAAAATTTTAATATAAAACAAAATATGCAAGAGATATACACAGTTTCGTGTTTCATTCAAAAGAAGGTTTTTCTCGTTACACGCAAATTCATTAGGTTGACTGCCAGATTTTTACTCAATTTTAATTTGTAAGATATATAATTTTAATCTATACACGAAAATTTTGTCTATCATATTCGCAAATGTGAAACTTTTTTCTAATAACACCTAAAAATGATTGACTTATATGAATTTATTTTTTAAAATAAAATTATATAAATATCCGATGTCGATGTAGGATGTTTATAGAGTGAAAACTCACAAATAAATTTGCAAATTTGTTTGGTACTCCAAACATTGAATATGTTAAATGCATTAACATATTCGAATAAGATTTCAAAATGTTTGCGATTCAATTTGTAAATAATGAAATCTGTCCGAAAGGACAATGGTTAGTCGAAAACCATATAAAATTTTATAAGGGGTAAAAAAATGACAAAAACTAAGAAAAGAAAAATGTCTAAGTCAACCTTTGCTATCATTATAATGGCAGTCGTTATGGTCGCTATGCTCGCTTTCGGTGGCACTTACGCTTACTTTACTGCTACTGCTACTAAGAAAACTACTGGAAAATTTACCACTGGTAGTATCAAGTTGGAATCTAATGATGATGCAACTTTCGTATCGGGATTAACAAACGTAGTTCCGGGTGATGCATTGACCACTGGAGTATTGACTTTGACTACGACATCTGCTGGTACAGATTCGTACATAGCAATTAAAGTAACGATTGAAGCGACTGATGCTAAGGGTGCTACATTGGATTTGACTGGTACATCACTGGAATCAGCGATTGGACTATTGGCAACTGAGCCAACTACAGGATCTAAATGGGTGGCTGGTACCGGAAACTATACTAATGTCTTTGTATTGGCTGCTACTAAGACTCCTACCAAAGTTGCTACGGCTCAAACAATCAAAATCACAGATGAAGCATTGATTTTCCAAGCGGACGACGATTGGAATCAAACCACAGCAGATGGTAGCCCAGATGATTACATCAGTGATAGTAAATTGATGGGTGCTACGCTCAATATTACTATTGAGGCTAGATCTGTTCAATCAGACAACTGGAACGATGGTGGTGATGCTCAAGTTGGCGGTACTGCTGCTACAGTTGATAAAATCGCAGCATTCTTATTCCCACATAGTGCTGGCTAAGGATAAAAACTCGCATTAGCGAGTTTTTTCATACTTTTTATATTAATTTGCTAGTCGACCGCTACAGATTCAGATATGTACTTATGTGCATAATTTGCAAGTTCTTATAATAGAAATTTACAAATATAAACTTATCACAATCAATCGGAAAATTTTAATATGGATTTATACACTACTGAATATTTCTCCTTGTTTATTGGAGTAAAACTAAATATTTTATAATAAATACAAATTACGGTTGACACTTTTTCAATATATGATAGAAATTTTTGATTTTGATAGCAAAAACTCGCGTTAGCGAGTTTTTGCTGTTTGCTTTAACGTTCAAGTGGCGTTGAGAACGATTCTTATTGTATTTATAATGAAATCAAATATTAAATTTTAACATATTAAAGGGGTTATTTTAATAATTTATAAATTGTATTAATAAAATGATTGAAAGAATCAATTTGTGACGAATGATTGACTGAAAGAGAAGTTTTTCGCTTGCCGAAAAACGATAATAAAGGTCAAATCACATTTAACAATACTTATGAAATACAAAGGGGGAGTAATGAGAGGGAAGTTAGTTTGCCCCTATTTATGGGGACCCCGCGAAACGGAGTTGAGGAGGGGGAGAGGAACAACTGATGAAGAGAAGAATTTGCCAACATATTGGCAAATGAATAAAGAATCAAGTTGTGACGAATGATTGACCGAAAGAGAAGTTTTTCGCTTGCCGAAAAACGATAATAAAGGTCAAATCACATTTAATAATACTTATGAAATACAAAGGGGGAGTAATGAGGGGGAAAGTTAGTTTGCCCCCTCATAAAAGAGAGATGATCGCCTAAAAAAGAAGTTTTGCGAAAGCAAAACGATAATAGAAGGCGAATCACATCTAACAACACATACCAAATACAAAGGGGGAGCAATGAGGGGGAAAGTTAGTTTGCCCCCTCATAAAAGAGAGATGATCGCCTAAAAAAGAAGTTTTGCGAAAGCAAAACGATAATAGAAGGCGAATCATCTCTCTATCTCGACTATTTTCAAATCCACCGCATCCTGATACACGATATAGTATCCCTCACTCAAAGGATCTTCCTGATCCAATGGCACCCATTGATAATTTTTGCCCAATTCTTCAGGAGCGGGAGAATTGTAGTTGCATTTTACAGCATAGCAAATATATTTGATTTGGTCATTTTCATAGATCGCACCGATAGAATATTGTTCGCCATCTTCACTCATCTTTACGAATTTGCTGTTTGAGATCAATCTATTCAGATCTTCATCTGCAGGATAGTTTTCAAATATATATTTGAATTGCGGAATGATCGCATCCAGTATATTTGGGATCTGTCTTTCCATTTCTTCTTTATTCTCTTCCAAATTTTCTATGTTATTTAGACTGTTGATGGTGCTTACCTCTTTTTCCTCCACATTTTCTATTATGTGATCGTTGGAATTGTTGTCGACTTTTATATTTTTATATTCCTGAAATGAATTATCATAAAAGCATTTTTTGTATTCGCAATTTGCACATTTGTCAATGTTAAAATCGTTTGCATTTTGATTTTCTCTATCTAGATATTGATCATCTTTGTGAGTGCTGTCTTTGTCAGAGAATACAGAAGTGTCGTCAAAATAGAATCCAGCGTAAGTACCACCTGCTAGTAGCACTTTGTTGTCTGATGAGGTATCTATAATCGCGGTGTAAAAATCTGAATTCATATCAAAGTTTCCGAATAAGGAACTTTCATAACAATCTCCCTTATCTATCAAATTGGCAGAATACACTTGATCGTTATGATAAATTCCCAATTTGCAAAATCTATTCAGTTTCTCTATTTGATACAATCTTAGTTTGCATTTCACTGAATTGTCATTTTCTTGATACAAAGTCAATATTCCTCTGCCAGACGAAGAGGATTGATCGACATTTGAAATTATAATAGTTTTGCTTCTCATACTGATATTATAACATCAAAAATTTTTATATATGACAAGAAATTTGTTGAAATTGATAAATTTTAGCGAAAAAATTAAGAAAAAAATATTTTTTTGTATTTTTTGCATAATGTGAAATTTTTTTGAATATATTAAATATTTGTTCGCTAAATTAATTTCATAAAAAGAAAAATTTTCCCAAAATTCGCGCAATAATATAATAAAGATTTTATTTTTTTGAATGCTAAGGAATTGACATAAAATTGTCAATATGGTATTATTAATCTATCTATTTGGCAATAATTTTTACGAGGACGGAAATGAAAAATTTGAATTTGAAATTAAAAAATTTTATTAAAATATTTGTATGCTTAATTTTGTGTCTATTTGCATTCTGCTTATCCGCCTGCGGTAAGGGATCAAATGACAATTATGTTTATCCTACATCTAGTGCGGAGACGTCTGGCAACGGAGGCTTGACGGTCAGAAAGGGTGATTATATTTATTTTGTCAATGGTTACCAATCATCTGAAGATATGGAAGACAAAAATGATAGTTATACCTTAGGTGCGTTGATGATAGCAAAACTCGACAATAATGGTGACGTGATCTTGAATGAGGACGATTTGCTAGACGATGAATATTATCGCACTATGAGTGACAAATTGTGCGGATTCGAAGCGACTGGTTTGTATATTTTCGGAGATTATTTGTATTTTACTAGTCCGTGTCAGGAGAATGAGTCAGGCGATGAAGTTTGGGCGAAAAACCGTGTGGATTTCTACCGCATTAGATTGAACAAGTCTGGAGATGTAGAAAGGCTGTATCAGACAGAAGTTGAGCACTCGAATTTGGAATATGAATATTATTACGACAATTCAAGGGTGTATTTGTTAGTTTATGAAAAAGAGACAAATTTGGATCACTCAGATATTAGCAATCGCTTGCTTAGAATTGATGCCAATTCGAAAGATGTGAAGACTATTGCGACAGATGTCAGCAGTGTAGTGATGCCAGACTCAAGCAATGAATATATCTCTAATGCTTATGAAAAAATCTTTTATGTAAAAGATGATACAGAAAACAATTCATATAGTTTGATGAAATACGACATTGCATCAAATTCTTCATCAACATATATGACATCTTCTGAGAGTTTGACTGCCTCTTTTGTCACGAACAACTATATTTATATCACAGATAATGCGAATAGTCGCAACATTATGATGCGTTCGAATTTCTCAAGTGGGTCTTTTGAGCGAAGCGGTCCTGTTGATGCGAGTTTGTATTCGAGTTTGGATGTGACTCCAGAAGGTAATTGCATCGTTGCAGTGACAGACAATACAATTGAATTTTTCATCAATGGCGATACCGAACCTGCTATTAGGACGGTGGTCGACAGTGAGGACGACGTAACGGATATCAATATCATAGGATTTTCGAACGGATATATCGTGTATTATGACAACAACGACGCTATCAAAATGGTGAGTTATGCCAATTTGATCGCGGGAAGCGAGGCGGAAATTATTACGTTAGCGACCATTACTGATATTAGCGAAGATTACTATTTTGATTTGGACGATGAATACGTCTATTTCTACAAAACTGTAGGTAGCAACCTCTATCTTCATAGACTGGCGATAAACAACAATTTTGACGAAACTGAAGAGATGATCGGCGTCTATCTAGAGGACGACATTCCAGAAGAAGAGGAAGAGGAGAGCGAACAAGAGTAGATCGAATGCACGTGCTATATAGTGCTGAGAGATCATTGTCACAACACGTAATTTGGAGACGTGAATATCTAAATTTGATATTTTTAAGCCTCAATTTTGCTATACTATCACAATCTAATGCGATTTACCATAAAATGCGATCTAAAAAACGATAATATGAATGATGTCACAACCTAATGCGATTGACATTAAAATCTGATATAACTAAAAAGACAATGAGATTGATATCAAAAGACAATATGACAGACATAGAATAGGCAATATGACTGATACGAAAAGAAGAATACCAGTATCTGCAATAGATATTATAGAGCATTGCATAAAGGAGCAAAATTTTTCGTGCGCTTATATTCAGAAAACATTTCAAATTTCTTATCCTTTGACTTCGAGGATCATAGAGACCTGTGAAGAGATGGCAATAATAAAAGATGGCAAAGATGGGCGAGAATATATTACACTTGAAGAGTGGGAAGATTCTAAAAAATCTATGAAAACACTCATTGAAAAGAATTTATTTTCTCATAATTAAAGTTAAATATATGTCTGAAACAATTTACAAAAAATGAGATACTATAGATTGTAAAATTTAAGTTATAATACGAAAGATTACAAAAAAGATGCAGGAACTTGCTCATAGACAATTTGAGAAACAAATTCTTGCATCTTTTTTATTAGTTCGTTTAAATCCGATGGGTCAATTATTTACTTCTTTTTCTTTTTATCCTTTGAATTCTTTTTGTTGGTCTTGGCGTCTTTGCTTGTCGGAATTGCTCTTGTTGCAGTCATCCGCCTTGCTATCATAATTTTCGTCTCTTTTGTAGGCGTCAATTCCTTTAGATATCTAGTCAATTTACTAATCAGATCTTCAAAATCTTCGTCAGTATTTAGTGCACTATGTTGATATATTGTGAGTATGTTTGCATTTGCCTTTTGATTGTTGAAAAAGTTTGTATATTTATCTTTATCGAATGAATATGTTATTTTCAGTCCAGTCACATTAGCACTGCGATACTCTGTGCTGGTCGTTTGGATCACATAAGCAACTTGCAGTTTTTGCATCAAAAATTCCGGATCAAAATTTATAGATGACATAAACATTGCTTTGAAATTGTTTATCAAAAAGTCTTTGTGCTTTAATATCCTATCATAAGGTTTGATAATTTTTGTGAAATGTTTATAATTTGTGCGAAGTGTGTATTTATAATTTGTATTGATTTTTTCAGTAGCCATATTCAGTTCGGTGAATTTACCTATCTGAGTCTTATATAAAACTATATTTGATTTTTCTAAATCGTGGTCGGGTGTGTCATAATATGTAAAAGTCTTTTTGATTTTTTCTTCAAAATTCATATTATATTTGGAAAAAAACGTGTTTAGTTCTAGCACTTTTTCTTTGGTCTTTTCACTAAACATTTCAAATCTACGTTTCTGTCTTATGATATCTAATGCTCGCATAATTTCACCCCTTATTAATATAGTGTAGATAAAATTTAAAAAAAAATCAAGAAAATGTGGAAATATTTTTATTCATTTGCTATAATTTCAATATGATAAACCTTGAAAATACATTTTTACAGCGTATGCGCAATATTTTGGGCAATGAATATGGTGAGTTTTTATCAAGTTTAGATAAAAATGAGCAAAAGGGCATATTCATAAATAACCATAAGATTAATACTAAGAAATTTGAGGAAATTGTAGATTTTCCTATATCTCCTGTGCCCTATGAAAAGTCGGGATTTTATATTGATAATATAAAACTTGGTAGGCATCCTCTTCACCATGCGGGCGCTTTTTATGTGCAGGATCCTAGTGCGATGTTCACTGTAAATGCACTGAACTTCAAAGGAGATGAAATGGTGCTGGATATGTGTGCTAGTCCAGGCGGGAAATCTATCCAAATTGCCAACAGAATCCCTAACGGCATTTTGATCAGTAATGAAATCGTCAAATCGCGAGCACAAATTTTATATTCAAACGTAGAGAGAATGGGATTAGATAATGTATTGATTACCAATGAAGAACCTAAAAATATAGCACTTGCGTATGCGGGCGAGATTGATGTCTGCCTGGTGGATGCTCCTTGTAGTGGTGAGGGGATGTTCAGACGCGGAGAAGAGATCACAAAATCGTGGAACGCCAACCTACCCAAAATGTGCAGTATTAGACAGTTGGAGATTTTGGAAGAAGCAAACAAATGCTTGAAAGAAAACGGATATCTCATTTATTCCACTTGCACATATTCGATAGAAGAAAATGAGGATGTCGTCCGTGCGTTTATGGCAAAACACGATTATGAATTGATAAATATAGAATATCCCTTTTCAAGAGGTGTGGGACTGAATGAGACGGTGCGTTTATATCCACATAAAGTAAAAGGAGAAGGACAATTTGTAGCACTGATGAAGAAATTGGAAAAAAATAATTTGTGTTCAAACGATCGATTGAATTTAAAAGAAAACAAAAACATTGAAAATTTTTTAAAAAAAATTACAAATTTCAATAAAAAAGTGTATAATTACAAAAATTTTTCATTTATTATCAAAGATTTGAATATAGTCAAAAAAGACATAAATTATTTGTCCATAGGAGTCTTAATAGGTGTAGATAAGAAGAATTATATTGATATTAATCATTATTTATTTTCTGCATTTGGTGCCGAATTCAAGAATCATATTGAGTTTGAATACAATGATCCTAACGTATTAAAATATTTGCGTGGAGAGACGATTGACGTTAGTGGAGATGAAGGCTTCGGTGCTATTATTGTCTCAGGTTGCCCACTGGGCGGGTATAAGATAAGCAATGGCAAATTTAAAAATTTGTATCCTAAAGGGCTTAGAAATTTTAATTGAATTCAAAATATTGGCAAAAAATTGCAATTTTTCCCTTATTTTTTATTTTTTTTGAAAAATTTTATGAAAAGGTATTGAAAATTTGTTTTGATTGCTGTATAATAAATAAAACTAAAGTAATAAAGGAGAATTTATTATGGACGCGTGGATGGCTTTTGTTAGCATTATAGCAATCGTGGCTATTGTCGTAATCGCCGGTGGTATCATTGCATTTTTAGGACACATGATAATTGGTGTGTTTGACAAAGATAGACAGACGACTAGCACAAAAACTGAAACTCTAGATTATAGCCAATATAAGCAACTGGACAATGCGAATTCGAAAATTAATGAATATGATTTTTCTACCATCAATCTTGCTAAGGCGCAAAAAGAAAAAGAGGAAGTTCAAAAGAGTAATGACGAAGAAATATTCAAATTGCTAGAAAATAATGATTCCGATGACGATATCAAAGAGATTGAGGAAAGATTGAAAAATCAAGAGCAATCAAAGCCTGTTCCAGCACCTGCTCCTGTTGTCAATACTACAGAGGAAGAGAGTGTGGATGAGGATCTAAATAGTTTGATTGATGAAATATCTGGAGATGTTGTAGACGAAGAAAAAGATAGAATCAATGAAGAAAATAGCAAAACCTCAATGCTTGCTAAATACAACATCGACGACATCTTGAATGATATGGATAATGACGAAGAGGAAGAAGAAGTCGTAGAAGAGCCAGTTGAAGATGAGATAGAAGAAGGGCCTGTAGAACCAGTCGCCCAAATTCAAGAGATTCAAGATAATAGCGAAGAACTGGAAAAGGCAAATCAAGAGATAGAAGATTTGAAAGCACAACTTGCTGAGATGAATCAAAAACTTGAAGAGGCAATGACTGAAAAAGAAGAAGTCTCTGTCAATATGACTGAGGATGAATGCCTAGCACGTTTGGCGACACTCGAAGAAAGATTGAAATCGGCAAAGAAAGATTATAAGACCAATATGAAAGAGTTTCGACCTCTTCAAAGAGTGATGAAGCAATATGAAAAATATATTAGAAAATTGAGAAAGAAAGATGCTCAACTCGCCAACAAGAAAATATCATTATATGGCGTAAACAACTATGTAGACCTTGACAAAGAAAAAGCCGAAAATGTCTTGAACGAATCTGAATTGGTAGAAGGACTTAGATTGAGCGTTAGCCATTGCGAAGAAGTGATCAACGCCAATAAAGATAGATATCCAATCCTTGAGCATACCAATAATATTCTTGAAAATCAAATTTCGAACTTGGAAGAAGATATAGAAACTACGAAACAAATCCTTGCAAAAATTCGTGAGAAGAAAGGTTCTGGATCGAACGAAGATCAAAATAAATAATGAAAAATCCTGAATTTCAGGATTTTTTCAATTTTGCTAACGTTTTGTATATTAAATAGAAAAAATTGAATAATTTTGAGAAAAGTTGTTTTAATAAATAATTTTAACCATTTATTAATGATTTTTCAATTATTTTTGAAAAAAATTAATAAAATATGTTATTAAAGCAAAAAAATGATACAAATCAGTACCTAAATTTTATATATTAGTTTATAATAATTTTATGAAATTGAGAGAATATTTTAAAAAACGCAAACTTAATCGATTCAAGAAAAAATACAAAGTTGGATTGTGTCTTAGTGGAGGAGGGACGCGCGGGTTTGCTCATCTTGGTGCATTCAAAGCGTTTGAAGAATGTGGTATTGAATTCGATGCGGTGGCAGGCGCGAGTGCTGGTAGTCTTTTCGGAGCGCTATATGCTACAGAAATGAAATATGAACAAATGTACAAATTATCAAAAAATGTGAAAAATAGCGATTTTAGAAAATCAAAATTAGGTTTTTTGCCATCAAAAATGGACAATTTGCAAACTTTGATCAAATCGATAATGCCAGTTAAAAAAATTGAGGAATTAAAAATTCCATTTTATGCTGTGGCGGTAGATTTGAAGACAGGCAATGAAATACATTTCAATAAGGGAGATATCGCAAGTGTGGTTTCTGGAAGTTGTGCAATACCAGGTGTATTCTATCCTGTCAAATATCGCAATATGACATTGATTGACGGTGGGGTCAGAAACAATATTCCTGCCGACGTATTGAAAATGAATGGCTGTGATTTCGTGATCACTGTAGATTGCAATTGCACACGTGGAGGAGGAACAAATAGTGATAGTTTTTTCACCCAATTCACAACGAGCATAGGCATAATGTCGGTAAATAATTCAAAACGAGGAATTGAATGTAGTGATATAGTAATATGTCCAGATATGAAAAAGTTTGCTTCATTGAAAGTGCAAGGAAAGGACGAAATGATCGAGGCGGGTTATCAAGCCACAATGACAATGATGCCTGAAATAAAGAAATTATTTCTAGGTGAATTTAAAAGAAAATAGAGTTATGGAACCTTTACAGAAGAAAAATAAAATTATTATTTTGTTAATTCTTATGCTCATTCTTTCTTTGAGTTGTGTTTTTGTTAAATCTATTAATGAAGGGTTGAAAAATTTTTTGGTCAATTATTTTTCTATAATTGAGTGTAATGATAGGTTGCTTGTTCATTTTATATCCGTTGGTCAAGGCGATGCGATAGCCATCAATACGCCGAATGATGAGGTCATTTTGATTGACACAGGTCCAAATGATGCTACAGTGACATTCTCAACTTATATAAAAGAAAAAGTTATAAATAATCATTTAGACAATACCATAGACTACTTGATTTTGACCCACGCTGACGCGGATCATATAGGAGGTGCGTTACGTTTGTTGAATGAATTTCAGGTGGAAAATATCTATCTCCCAATTATTGATTCGACCACCCAAACATATTTAGAACTTATAGATTTCATAGAAAAAGGGGATTATAATTTGATAACAGACTTGATAGATTTATCAAACGACATATATGATATACAAATCTTTGGTCCGTATGATGCATCAGATGAGAATGATACCTGTCCAATCATTAAACTGGAGTATTTAGATGTGAGTTTCTTGTTTACCGGAGATATCTCTACAGACATTGAAGAACAATTGATTTTGGATTATTTCAACGAGATAGATTCTGATATAATCAAAATCGCTCATCATGGTAGCAAATATTCTTCAAGTTTAGAATTTTTGGAAGCAGTTTCTCCAGAATATGCGGTGATTTCTTGCGGAAATAATAGTTATGGGCATCCTACAGATGTGGTAATTAATAATATAAAAGAAGTCGGTGCAAACCTACTTAGAACAGATATAGATGGTGATATACTTTTTTCAGTTAGTACTGCCAATTCCTATGATGTTTTAACTAACGAATACAATATCACGGGGCTTATGATTGATTATCGATTTTTTGTTTTGGTGATAGATTTAATTATAATCGTTTGTATTTTTATGATTTTATTAAAAAAGGAAAAACACAAATAACGAAAATTCAAAAAATACTTGTTTATTGCGTATTTTTTTGCTAGAATTAAAATAACTATGGAGGACAATATGAAAAATATAACCATAGTAGGCATAGATAACGCATTTGTCAAAAAGTTTGCACAAAAAATAGCACGTGAAATTGGCTATAAGTACATTGATGCAAACGAAAAGTTTGACAAAGATTTGCTTGCTAATATTAATTATCCAATGATTTTAGTAGACGAACTGCTTGATGAAAAAGAAAATCGACTGATTGAAAAGTTGACAAAAAATGATAATACTGTGATCAGTATATCGGATGATATGTTTTTGTCAAACGAACATTATAAAATATTAGAAGAAACTACGGTTATTTTAATTTTGGATGAAAATGTAGGTAAAATTAAAAAAAATATAGAAAAAATGATAGAAAAACACGCAAACTTTGTATTTAATAAAAATGAAATTAAAACAAATGATATAATAAAAATAGTTAGAGGATAAATATGAATTTTGATCAAAAAATATCAAATGAATTAAAAATTTTGGCGTTGGAGGCAATTTCAAATGCGGGTAGCGGACATTCGGGCTCGGTTTTGTCTGCTGGTGACATTTTGTATACCTTATATACCAAACATTTATTGTCAGACTCAAAAGGCGAGGCGATTGATCGCGATAGATTTGTGCTTAGCAATGGTCACGCTTGCGCTATTTTGTACGCTATTTTAGCAGGGCTAAAATATTTTGATATTGCAGAACTCAATAGATTTAGGAAATTTGATGGGCTTTTGACTGGTCATCCTGAGATCGAAATACCTGGAGTGGATGCTTCCACAGGTCCATTAGGTCAAGGTGTGGGTAACGCCGTTGGTATGGCGATTGCTGAAACGATATTGAACGCACGATTCAATCTCTCGCATTACACCTATTGTATGGTTGGAGATGGGTGTCTTGAAGAGGGGGTTGGCTTGGAAGCTCTTTCAATTGCCGGCTTATATAAATTAAATAAGTTTATATTATTGTATGACAAAAATGATGTGACGCTTGATGGCAAATTGGAGAAATCGAACACGGATGATATGGTGATGAAATTCAAGTCAATGAATTTTAATGTGCTGGAATGCGATGGCCACAGCATTGATGAAATAAATAATGCGATCACTCGAGCCAAGCAAGAAGAAAGCAAACCAACTGCAATAATATTTCATACAATCATAGGCAAAGACACATCGCTGGCTGGCAGTAATTTAAGTCACGGAAAAGTGTTCAGCAAGGAAGATATCACAGATCTTAGGCATAAACTAAACGTCACTAGTCCGTTTTTGAATCTTTCGGATGATGTGAAACGCCGACTGAATAAAATTCAACAAGAAATTTCTAAAAAATATCAAAAAAGAGCGGACAAATTTTCAAAATTTTTAGATAAAAATAAAGATTTACAAAAAAAATATTTTAAATTTATAAATAACGAATTTAGTTATATAGAAAGAGAATTTGTAGAGAATGACTCGACCAGACAGATAAACAACAAAGTTTTGAATGAGATTGCCAAAAAAGTAGAAAATATCCTAGTGCTATCCGCAGATCTATCAAGCAGTACAAAAGTTAAAATTGAACAAGACTCGGAATATACTGCTACCAACCGTTTGGGTAGAAATATTGCAGTAGGCATTAGAGAGCACGCAATGGGAGCGATCGCAAACGGAATCGCCTTACACAAAGGATTTAATGTGATATGTTCAACATTTTTGACATTTTCAAATTATATTTTGCCTGCGATTCGTATGGCGTCAATTATGCATTTGCCTGTAATGTTTGCGTTTTCTCATTCATCAATTTATGACACTCCAGATGGCATTACGCATCTTCCAGTGGAGCAACTTGACCAATTACGTCTGATTCCTGGCATACTGGTGAGTAGACCTTTTAATAGTACCGAAATTTATCAGACGTACAAATGGCTTTTTACTCGCAAGCAACCTGTTTGCTTATGCTTGTCTCGCGGAAATATTGAATATTGTCCGTCAAGTGATGAAGTTGTTAGAGGGGGATATAAACTATTTTATGACAATTTTGCTGACGGGTATATTCTTTCATCAGGGAGCGAAATACCTCTTGCCATTGAAGTGATGGAAAAATTGGAGGATAAATTCAATCTCAACGTAATCAGTATGCTGAGTATCGAGATATTCGAGGAACAAACCGCTAGATACAAAAATTCAATATTATCAAAACCGATATTTGTGATAGAGAGTAGCACGGCAGTTAAATACCTGAAATATACAGATGAAGATAAAATATTCGCAGTCAAGGAATTTGGATCGACTGGCGATGAAGCAAATTTGAAGAAAAAATATGGCTTTACTTCAAATATAATTGCAAGAAAAATATTGAAAATAATGAATAATATCAAACAAAACAATGAAAATTAAAAAAAATTGAAAATTTATGCATAATTATTTTGCTTCTTCACAATATAACAATGTAAGGTAAATCCTTACATCTAGAGAGATAGTTCTATGCTCTATAAAAATCGTAATATTTGTTCTAATATTGATTGTCAATATTATTACTTAGATGATTTGCGATTTCGAGTATAAAAAACGTCTCTCTTTTTTATTGATTGAAACATAAAAAGGTTGTGGTCATATAATTATGACGAATGTAGCATTATGAATATGGCAAATTCTCATTCATTTAGATAAGAAACACCATTAGTCTATAAAAAACCTTTCAAATTTGTATTGTTATATCAGTAAAATCTGATAGTTCAAAGGCGGATTTTTGTAGGCAGACGGCATAGCAATCAACGCCAATTTATGTTTTTAGTTAATTTGTCACAATAATATATATTGCAATTTTCAATTGTTATTTGCTCTTTTGTTTTATCAAGAAACTTCAATCTACATAGGTTGACCAACAAAAAAGACAACACAAAAGTGTTGTCTTTTTGATATTAACGTTTGCTAAATTGAGGAGCCTTACGCGCTTTCTTGAGTCCGTATTTTTTACGCTCTTTCTTTCTAGCATCACGAGTAATTAATCCTGCTTTTTTCAATTCAGGGCGAAGTTCTGGTCTGAATTCGATCAATGCACGAGCGATTCCGTGACGTAATGCACCTGCCTGCCCAGATTTTCCACCGCCATAAATGTTTGCCACAATGTCGACACTGTTGATAGTATCAGTCAAAACAAGAGGTTGACGAACGATTGCTTTCAATGTGTCAATGTCAAAATATTCATCCAATTTCACACCATTGACAGTGATTTCACCACCACCTGTAGTGATTCTAACGCGAGCAACCGAGCATTTCCTTCTGCCTGTGCCTAAGAATTCTTGTGCTTTTGATTTGCTTGCTTTTGATTTCGTTGATTTTTTCACAACTTTTGTTTCGCTATCTTTTGCTACAGTCTTTTTAACTTCAGTTTTTTCGGCTGTTTTTTTAGCAGTTTTCTTAACTTCTTTAATCTCTTCAGTCATTAATTGTTACCTCCGTTCCAAACTTCTGGTTTTTGTGCTTGGTTTTCGTGCTCGGCACCTTTATATATATGAACGTGCTTAGCCATAGTTCTGCCTAGTGAATTTTTTGGAAGCATACCCTTGATTGCACGAAGTAGAGCAACGTCACTATGATCTTTCATCATAATTTTGTATTGAGTCAAATGCAATCCAGATTGGTAACCAGAATATCTCTTGAAATATTTTTGTTCTTCTTTTTTGCCTGTCAAAATAAGTTTGTCACTATTTAAAATAATAACGTTATCCCCACAGTCTACATTTGGAGTAAAACTAGGTTTGTGTTTGCCACGAAGCAATTTGGCAGCCTCACTAGCAACTCGACCTAATGCTTTCCCTTCGGCATCGATGATGTACCATTTTTTTTCAACTGTGGCGGGTTTTGCCATAATTGTTTTCATAAATTTCTCCTTATATAAATTAGCCTTTATTTCGCGTTCAGGCTATGATAGATTTCAATTCTTCCGTGTGGCAAAAGAATCAAATCTTCGAGCAATACTTTTTTAGTATATAAAAAAATAAATTAATTGTCAATAGAATTTGCTAAAATAATTCCCAAATATAATTATTTTACAAACCATTCCTTGAATATACGACAAGGCAACTTTTGCAATCTAAAATATCAAGCATATTATTGAAAAATTCAAAGGCGATATTGACAAGAAAATGACGTGGTGATATACTAACAATATTTGGAGGCGGGATGTGAAAAGACTAAATGATTTAGACAATGATTATATAACATTGTACACGAGAAAATATTTGAATTGTCCACAAACTGACATTCTAAAAGACTTCGTATCCCTTGCAGAATTGGGGCAGATTAATGCTATCATATACTACTTTCAAATGCGCGGAAGAAAGAAGATACGACTCAGGATGGACAAGAAAATAGAAACATCTATAGACAAAAAGACCGTCACCACATACTTTGAAAAATATGCTTATTTCAACAAATTGTCTGCAGAGGTTAGATTGGGGAAGAATAAGAAAATTTTAGAATTGATAGAAAATTATAATGCAGAAGTCCATGAATTGTCCGAAATCAAAAGAGAACTTGAAAGCGATGTACAAAAGTCTGCAAATGGAATCAAAACTTTGGAAAGAAAAAGTTTGGACAAACAGATGGAATGCGATCTTATAGTCAGTGAGTTGTGTGGGACGGAATTTATAAAGACGGTCATAGATGTATGCAAAACCGCAGAAATGAAACTGACTTCACCATATACAAATTTTTCAGATAGGTTGACGATTTTGTTGCAATTGAAAAAGATGTATTTTAAATATGGTTCAATTTTGGAAGGTAAGTGGAATGAAAAATTGCTCGTAGATTTTGGTAGGAAAATTAAATCGGCATACGAAAAAAATCCTGACAATATAGACATAAAATTCGCTTTCGCAAAATATGCTCTAGAAGTGAATTCAAGTTATCTAAATAAAACTTTGGCAAACAAAATTTTTGAGGAGTTAGCGAACCGAAGTTTTAGTCAAAAATTATCAGAACATATAGAAAAAAAGATGAAAAAATCAAAAAAGAGCATTAGGAAATTAGAAGATGTGGCCAACACATAATTTAATTTTTCAAAATGGTCAACTGCAAAATGAACATAATTAGATATAGTCCATTTATCAATTTGGTTGTTTGAAATTCATTGATTTTTAGTTTAAGGCATTTTCCAAACTCTCATATCCCAAAATTATAAGAAGAGAGCGAACAGCAAAAGTTTATCTATATTTCACTTGCAACAAATACAAATATTCTGGTTTTGCGGTATGGGTGGATTTGAACGTTTTGAAAATTGTCTTTTTCAGATCGCTCAAGGCGAGCCGATTTGCACCAACTTCGAGCATTGTGCCTACGATGTTTCGTACCATTTTATATAGGAAGCCATTGCCCGTGATGTAGAAATAGAGATACGGACCGATTCTTTTCAATTTTGTGTCGTAAATCGTGCGGACAGTGGATTCGTTTTGTGCGTTGCTTGCACGGAAGCCCAAGAAATCGTGTGTCCCGCGAAGAAGTCTGATAAATTTTTTCATTTTATTAATATCAACATTTGGATCGACTCTTAGCGCATCAGAAAAGAGTGGCAATTCAATGGTGGATGGATACATTTTGTATAGATAAGTCTTCTTCTTCGCTGAAAAACGTGCGTGCAAACTGCTTGGTTCAATGGACAACACTTTTATGCTATTGGGAAGGAGTGCGTTTAATGAATTTTTCATTTTTTCAGCATTGAAATCCCTCTCGCACTCAAAATGAACAGGCTGAAAATATGCTGAAACCTTAGCATCCGTCCTGCCACTTGCGGTACATTTTATATTTTCCTTTAGTAGAAAGGTCAATTTATCTTCAAGTACTTCTTGAATACTATTTGAATTCTTTTGACGTTGCCAGCCAGAAAATTCCCTTCCATTATAGGTAATAATCATCAAATATCTCATATATTTATTATAACATATTTGAAAATTATCGCAAACATTTGCTAAATTAAAAAACTTGTTTTATACTAAACTTGAGGGGAAAATATGAAAAAATTGACTGTAGATGGAAATTTTGTCGCATCCAACATTGCATATATGTTCAACGATGTGGCGTGCATTTATCCAATTACACCTAGTAGTCCTATGGCGGAAAATTGCGATCAGTTTGCTTATGAAAACAAACAAAATATTTTTGGCAACAAGTTGTACATAACGCAAATGCAGAGCGAGGCGGGTGTTGCGGGTGCAGTGCACGGAAGTTTGATGGCAGGGGCAAAGACGACAACTTTTACTTCCAGTCAAGGTTTGATGCTGATGCTTCCAAATATGTATAAAATCGCAGGAGAAGGGCTACCTACAGTCTTTTACGTGGCTGCTAGGACTGTGGCGACTCAGGCTCTCAGTATCTTTTGCGATTATAGTGATATATATGCGTGTCTTAAGACGGGATTTAATATCATAAATTGCTCAAGCGTGCAAGAGGTGAATGATATTGCTATAGCGACAGAACTTGCGAGTATGAAATCAAGCACGCCATTTATTTGTTTCTTTGACGGATTTAGGACTAGTCACGAATTGAATACCATATATGTTTCTGAATTGGATGATGTGAAAAAGGTGGTGGATTACAACGATATTACAGAGTTCAAAAAACGTGCTATGAATAATTTTGAGCCGTTTTCGGCAGGTACAAATCAGAACCCAGACGTATATATGCAGAGCAGAGTGCGTGCACTCAATAGATATAGAGATGTGGTGGATATAGTGAAATCTTCGCTAAAGAAACAGAGCGAGATCACGAATAGGACTTACGATACGGTCGAATATTATGGAGATGCGAACGCACGCGATGTGGTAGTGGCTATTGGTACGGCTTGCGATGTGCTGACTTTGGCGAAAAAACAATACAAAGGAAAAGTTGGAATATTAAAAGTAAGACTATTAAAACCTTTTGATGAAAAAACATTTATAGAAAAATTACCTAAACAGGTGCGCAATATTACAATACTAGAGCGAAATTTAGACGTAAATGGAGTGGACACGTTGACTAGTTTCGTGCTATCCGCTCTTCAAAAATATAAAATTAATGCAAAGACATATACCGGATCTTATGGATTGGGTGGAAAAGAATTTACTCCAGATATGGCAATGAGCGTATTTGACAATATGTTGGGTAGGAAAAAGGAATTTTTCACGCTCGGAGTGTATGATAATATCAATCAAACGAACCTAGAAGTGAAAGACAGATTTGTAGATAACATTTCAGATTTCAGTATGCGAGTGTATGGACTAGGCAGTGACGGAAGTGTTAGTTCTGTGAAAAATATAATCAAAATTTTAGGCGAAGAGACCACTAGTTATATGCAGGGATATTTCGACTATGATTCCAAAAAATCGGGAAGTCTCACCATATCACACATGAGGAGTTCATTTTTGCCTATAGTCGCACCATTTAATCCCAGAAAGGTTGATTTCGTGATGAACAACAACGTGGGATACATTCAGAAATATGATCTGACAGATTGTTTGAAAGATAATGGTACAATGCTGATCAATTCGAATTATTCGTTTGAAATGCTTGACAAAAAAATGCCAAACAAAATGAAGATGGACCTAATTGAAAAGCATATCAAACTATATTCTATTGATGCCAACGAAATTGCACACGCAAGCGGACTGGGTGGAAAGATAAATACAATAATGCAGACGGCAATGTTTTATATTTCAAAAATCCTACCAGAAGATGTGGCGATGAAAAATATACAATCATCAATTATCAAGACCTATTCAAAGAAAGGAGACAAGATAGTGAAAGCCAATCTGTCCGCGATAGAAAACATACAGGACAAAATACAAAAGATTGATTGCACCCGTTTCACATTGAACGATGCATTGGTGTGCAAAGTGCGACAATCTGATTATTATGAAGATGTTATAGTGCCAACCAGCAATCAGGAAGGGGATGAAATTCCGGTCAGCAAATTCAGCGAAGATGGTAGGATGCCTACAGACACGGCAAAATTTGAAAAACGCGCCTTAGCGACCGAAATGCCAAATTGGATTAGTGAAAAATGCATCCAATGCGGTAGGTGCACGCTTATGTGTCCGCACGCAGCCATCCGTCCCATAATTTTTGATCCTAAAAACAAAGTGCCAAAAACTTTCACGAGCAGAAAAGCCTTTGTTTGTGATGGAAATTATCGTATGCAAGTGAATACACTCGATTGCACAGGGTGCGGAGTGTGTAGCGAAGTGTGTCCAGTGAAAGCGTTGATTATGACAGAGAGTGAGAAGATCAGAGACAAAGAGATAGCGAACGAAGAATTTATGCTCACTCTTCCTACAATTACACCATTTACTCCAAACACTGTGAAAGGTGTGCAATTCAAACGTCCTTATTTTGAATTCAGTGGAGCGTGTGCGGGATGTGGAGAAACGCCATATATCAAACTTGCTACACAACTTTTTGGCGACAGAATGTTGATTGCCAATGCGACTGGATGTTCAAGCATTTACGGCGGGACGTTCCCGACTTGTCCATATAGCAAGGATAAGGACGGTTTCGGTCCTACTTGGGCGAACTCTCTATTTGAAGACAATGCAGAATTTGGCTATGGAATAGCGGTGGCGAAAAAGAATGAACGAAAAAATTTCATTGAACACTTGAGTACAAAAAAATTCAGCAAAAAACTAGAAGAAATGATGACACCTTTTATGAAAAATCCTGAAAATCACGATTACAACAAAAAACTCATTCTCGAATTGAAGAAATACAAGAAAGGGCATATTCTACGTGGAGATGACAAATATATTTATGACAATCTCGCACTGATCACCAGCCCTAGCGTATGGATAATTGGCGGAGATGGTTGGGCGTATGATATTGGCTTTGGCGGACTTGATCACGTAGTGGCGAGTGGTGAGAATGTGAACATTCTCGTCCTAGACACTGAGGTGTATTCAAATACTGGTGGACAGACCAGCAAAGCCACTCCTAGAGGAGCAAGCGCAAAATTCAATATGATGGGCAAATCGACTAAGAAAAAAGATCTAGCAAGTATGTTTATGACATATAAAGATGTATACGTTGCGACAGTGGCAATGGGTGCAAATCCAGACCAATGTGTGAGTGCTTTTGTCGAGGCGGAGAAGTACGATGGACCTAGCGTGATCATCGCGTATGCTCCGTGCATTAATCACGGATATGATATGCGTTATAGTGAAAATCATTCTTTCAATTCGGTAAAGAGCGGATATAATACATTATTTAGATACAATCCAAATGATGATGAACCAATGCATATAGACAGTTTTGATCCAACTATGAATTATCGAGACTATATTGAGACGGAGAATAGATTTTCAATTCTTGAAAAAGTGAATAAATCAAACAAAAACAAACTATTAAAACAAAGCGAACAAGATGCGATTGATAGAAGAAAATCTTATAAAAATCAAGAAAAATTTGATAATAAAAAATAGATTAAATTGAAATTCTGTGTTTGTAGTTAAATTTAGTTTCATAAAAAAATTAAAAATTTTATAAAAAACATTAAAAAATATCAAATTTAATGAAGAAAATTGAAAGAATTAAAAATTTTCTTCATTTTTTATTAATTTTTATGAAAATTTTTAATTAATAAATATATGAACTCCAAAAATAATTTTTCCTTGAAACAAACAATCTGATAATCGTATAAAAAATTGATAAAGTTGATGAAATGAAAATGGACTATTTAAAAGAACTTAATTTTTATAACAATTATACAAATAGTTTTGTTTGCTACATTTATACCTTGTTGCATTCAATGGAAATTTCAATATAATCTTTTTTAATTATATAAAAGTTAAAAAGTGTTTGGAAAAAATAAATTAATTTGATATAATTAATTTGTTTATACTTAAAAGGAAAAATTATGGAATTACAAAAACAATTAGCGTATGAATTTAATCTGAAAGAAGTCTATGCAGAGAACATTATCAATCTCATAGACGAAGGCAACACTATACCATTCATTGCCCGATACAGAAAAGAGATGCACGGTGCGTGTGACGACCAAGTGCTTAGGGATTTTGCAGATAGGTTGAACTATCTTAGGAATCTGAACAAGGAAAAGGAAAAGGTAGAAAAAGTCATCCGAGAGCAAGACAAGTGGACTCCTGAGATTGAAAAGGCGCTAGCAGATGCGCTTACTCTGACCGAAGTTGAAGATATCTACAGACCATACAAACCTAAGAGAAAGACTCGTGCTACAGTTGCTATTGCTAAGGGCTTGGAGCCATTGGCGGGTATAATTTTGGCTCAAGATTTGACCAAACCGGCTATAGAATACGCCGTTGAATATGTGAATGAAGAAAAGGGTGTGAATTCTCCAGAAGAAGCATTATCTGGTGCAAGGGATATCATTGCCGAGCGAATCAGTGATGACGCAAATTTGAGGAAAATTTTGCGTGAAATCATTGCCAAGAAAGCACAGATCAAAGCGGTGTGGGACGAAGAGGCAGACGAAAATAAGACGTATGAGAATTACAAAGATTTTTCAGGCGAAGTGGCGAAGATCCCTAGCCATAGAATACTCGCACTCAATCGTGGGGAGAAAGAAAAATGTTTGAAGGTGAGTATTGAAATCAATCCAAAACTCACCCTCAGCGAGATAGAGAAAGCATACAAAAAAGATTGCGAATATACGAACGAGATTATGGACGAAACTATATTGGATAGTTATGATAGACTTTTGTTCCCTTCTCTTGAACGTGAGTGTAGAACCTCACTGACAGATAGAGCGAACGAGCAAGCGATCAAGATGTTTGAAGTGAATTTGAAGCCTCTTTTATTGCAGGCTCCACTCAAAAATAATGTGATAATGGGATATGATCCCGGATATTATAATGGCTGTAAAATTGCAGTAATTGACCAAAAGGGTGATGTGTTAGACACCGCAGTTGTGTATCCTACTCCGCCACAAAACAAAGTGGAGGAGGCGAAGAAGAAACTTACCGATATGATTGTGAAAAATAGCGTGGACATTATCGCAATAGGCAATGGAACTGCCAGCAAGGAAAGTGAAATCTTAGTGGCAGACCTTATCAAAACCTGCCCTAGAAAAGTGAGTTATGCTATGGTGAACGAGGCGGGAGCGTCAGTGTATAGTGCGTCCAAACTCGCTGCTAAAGAATTTCCTGATTATGATGTGAACTTGCGTAGTGCGGTATCAATTGCACGCAGACTGCAAGATCCTCTTGCTGAACTCATCAAAATTGACGTGAAATCAATAGGAGTAGGGCAATATCAGCACGATATGCCTCAAAATAGATTGACAGAAGTGCTCAACAATACGGTCGAGGACTGTGTCAATAGCGTGGGTGTAGATCTGAACACTGCTTCAGTCAGCCTTTTAAGTTATGTATCTGGCATATCGGGAAGTTTAGCCGAAAACATAGTAGATTATCGTTCTCAGGTAAAGTATATCAACAATAGGAACGAACTGTTGAAAGTGAAGAAAATGGGACCAAAAGCATACGAGCAATGTGCAGGTTTCTTGCGTATCACTGATGGCGAAAATATTTTGGACAACACCGCTGTGCATCCAGAAAGTTATGATGCGGTGGAAAAATTGTTGAAGATATTTAATCTCACCGATTCTCAAATCAAAGAGGGAGGATTGACACTTTTGCCATCACTAATTGAAAGCAAAGGCGAAAGTAAAGTGGCAGAAGAAATCGGAGTTGGTATACCCACATTAAACGATATCGTGACAGAATTATTAAAGCCAGGTCGTGATATTCGTGAAAATATGCCTCTTCCAGAACTTAGGAGTGATATCTTGTCTATGGAAGATCTAAAGCCTGATATGGTGCTAGATGGTGTGGTTAGAAATGTCATTGATTTTGGAGCCTTTGTAGATATTGGAGTCCATCAAGATGGCTTGGTTCATATTTCTCAAATTAGCAATTCATACATTTCTCATCCTAGCGAGGTATTGACAGTAGGTCAAAAAGTAAAGGTAAAAATTCTTTCGGTCGACTTGCAGAAAAAACGTATATCTCTCACAATGAAAGGAATAGATTAATTATATAAATCAATTAATTCTCTCATTTATATGTTCCAATTCATATCGTTATGAGAGAATTTTTTTTGTTATTTTTTATTAAATTTATCACCATTAAATATTTTTGTACAAAAATAACAGAATTTTGTACAAAAATATTTGACTTGAGAAAAAAATAGTGTTATTTTCTTAATACAACAAAAAAACAAGGGGAGAAAAATGAAAAAAACACTAAAGTATGAGGACATAGTGGCACCTAACTATTACGTTATGGGTAAGATGCGTGAATTGGGTATAACGGATCAATATACGGGGTTTTATTTTCTAGTGGATATTTTGGATCAATTGATTAATGAATCTAAAGTGGTGCGTTCATTTTCGCGCGAGGTGTACCCAATGCTCGCTAAGAAATATCATAAAAATGATTGTACAATTGAGCGTGATATTCGAAACATTATAAATGTATTATGGGATTATCGACTAAAAAGCAAACTTTCATTATTTTGGCAAAAAAATGAAAAGCCAAGTTGCTGTGAATTTATCTATATTATTAAAAATTATCTAGTTATGAACATTGCCTAAAGTGGTCAAAATATATGATTTAATCACTCGGATTTTATTCAATGTGCTATTGTTTGATAGTTGATATTGAATTCTAGATTTTATCAATTCGGTATTGCACATCTTGAATAGTTTATTTATACCATTAATAATGGTACGCTCGCCTATATTAAATCTTTTTTCAACCATTGATAGTGCCGTACGAAAAGCCTCGATACTATCTGTATCATTTTTCAACATATATACAAGGATCATAGTCAAATATTCAAATGAGTTGTATCTTTCATTCATTCCTAAAGTTGAAATGCAAACTTTTACTTTATTGGTAAGCAAATCAATAGGCATTTTGGTAAAATCACTTAGCATAAAAAAATTATAAAACATTATTTTACAAAAATCAAATATTTTGTACAAAAACACGACTAAAAATTTTAATTATACTATTAAATGCTGTTATTATTCAATAATAAACTTGATATATGAAAACTGTATGTGAATTTAATTTGAATATTTTAGTTGATATTTTGATTAATGACAAATTTAATTGTACCGCGAGATTAGGTCAAATAATATGCCAAATTTTTCAAATTATTCAAGATTTATTTGACAATTAATTTGTTATTATATACAATACTTGTTATAGGGGTATCTATGGTAAAAAATCGACTTAGCGGGCAGACTATCGCTATTATTATATTATCTGTATTATTATTGTTGACTGCTTGTTTTGGTGGGGTATACGCATATTATAGCACCAATACAAGTAAGGTGTCTGGAAGAATTGTTATGGCGAACCTAAATATTAATTTGCAGGCGGGGATAGGTGAGAGTGCTTCCAGTGAAATATTGGTATCAAATGGCGTATTTGTGCCTGGTCAACCATTAGAGAACACTCCACTTGTAGTGGTCAATGAATCTAACACTCCTATTTACCTTTCTATAATATACAAAGTAAATGCATCCAATATTGAGACTGGTGAACCTTTAGAAAATTACGATGATACCAATCCATTGATAGATATTGGAATTGATGATGATAGTTTATGGTATGATTATTTATTTGTGACAACGGGCGAAGATGGACAAGAGGATAGATATAGGTGCCTGATCACAAAGACTCCTCAATATCCTACAGAAACCAATGAATATATTACCGTCATAGAAGAAAATGCTCTATCCATTCCAAGAACGTGGGGAGACGAATTTCAGAATATGCAGATTAGTTTCTTGTTTCAAGCGTATGCTATTGGCTCAAATACATTCACTTTTTCAAGTGAAGATACTATAGATTTTAGATGTCAAGAGATTATGACTGCCATATACGAGGCGTATGAAGGGAAAATCAATATTTAATCCACATTTTTGTGGATTTTTTTATCAGATACTTAAATAAATAATGTATATAAGATCAAACAAGCAACACATTTTCTTTAGAAATTTAAAAAATCTGATATTTTGATATATTGTCTATAATTAGTGAAAATTATCAAACTTGACTGACTTCATTTCAACAAATCAAACTGGTTTATGTACAACTTGAGTTATTATTTTATATTTTTAGCATAGATTATTTTATGAGTAAAATTTGGATAATAATGATAATATCCAGTCTATGTATGTTGGCAATTTTTTCTCCATCTGACGTTGTCGGCACGATGATGGAGGCATCAAAAATGGGGATCACGATGTGCATAGAATTTATTGGCATATATGCGGTGTGGATGGGGATAATGCAAGTAATGGATGATTGCCGTCTCAGTCACAAATTGTCAAAGATTTTGTCACGTCCAGTACAATATATTTTTGGCAAAACGGACGCAGAGACAGAGAAAAATATTTGCCTCAATATTGCCTCAAATATCATTGGAATAGGTAGCGCAGCCACTCCGTATGGCATAAAAGCAATGCAGGGATTAGACAAGGGGGACAAGCGTGCCACACGTGCTATGATAATGCTCGTAGTGATCAACTCTACAGGTATTCAACTATTGCCAACGACAGTCATTGGTATGCGGGCAATGGCTGGAAGCGTGAGTCCTAGTTGCATCCTTTGGCCAACCATTGTGTCCACATTCTTGCCAACAATTTTAGGTATATTGTTAGTTGCGGTGATTTATAGAAGGCGGAAGAAAAATGGCTGATCTATTTATACCTATATTAATTGCATTTATTATGATATTTGCGCTCGTCAAGGGGGTGGACGCTTATTCGGCGTTTGTGAATGGTGCAAAGGGCGCACTTCCGCTTATGGCATCACTTATGCCTTATATCATTGCGATGTTCGTTGCGGTAGAGTTGTTTAGGAATAGCGGACTCAGCGGATATCTTTGCGATTTTTTGTCTCCCATATTTAAGGTCATCGGAATTCCTCCCGAAGTGTGCGAACTCACTCTGATCCGACCATTTAGTTCGAACGCCGCTTATGTGCTTTTGCGAGACATTTTTTCAACATACGGCGTGGATAGTTATATAGGAAAATGCGCGAGCGTAATTATGGGCAGTAGTGATACGATATTCTATGTCAGCAGTATCTATTTCGCCTCCACGAGCGTGAAGAAAACTCTCCTCACCATCCCTATTGCATTAGTATGCAATGTGGCTTGTGCGATTTTGGCTTGTTTTTGCTGTAGATTTATTTGATATGAAAAAACTTGATTTTTATTCAATTTTGATATATAATACGCGTATGAAGATTTTGAAAATCATTTTGCTATTCATCATATTGGTGGTGGTGTTTAGCGTTTGCTATCAATGCGGGTTTATAGGTTAATGTTCTTGCTATGCAAGAATTTTTATTCAAAGTTTATTCAAAATAATTTCATATTAGGAGAACTATGGAAGAGTATTGGCACGTGATATTGGAGGCTCTTATCGATACGGCAAAATTGTTGCCGATTCTTTTCATTGTGTATTATTTGATCGAATTGATTGAATTCAAGTATGCTATCAAATTTCAAAACAACAAACTTTTGAAGGGCAAAGCAAGTCCAGTGATAGGTGCAGTGATAGGATGTATTCCGCAGTGTGGCTTTTCTGTGGTGACTACAGATCTATTTACCAAGCGAGCAGTTTCAGTAGGGGCATTGATAGCAGTCTACATTGCCACCAGCGATGAGGCGATACCTCTGATGATCTCAGAGCCGTCCAGCATTCCGTATTTATTAGCGTTGATTGGAGTGAAGGTCGTGTTCGCTATTGCCGTTGGATATCTTTCCATTTGGCTATACAATTTAATATTCAAGAGATCAAGAGCCGAAGCGGATAGCGAGCAAAGGTTAGAGAGCGAAAATCTTGACAGCGAACGAAATAATGAAGAAAAAACGATTAGAGCATCGCACCTTGAGAGTGAAGAGATAGATGAACCGAAAGCACATTCTCATATCCACGAGAATGAGGCTGAAAAAGAAAACGTTTCTCTCGCAACAGCCGAAAACAAGGTGGAGATGCACTCACACGGAGGGTGTTGCCATCATCACGTTAGGAGCAAATCATTTGATTGGCTACATCCGCTGTTGCATTGCTTGAAGATTAGTGCATTCATTTTGATCATCAACATCATCTTCGGCTGTATCACTCATATATGGATAGGCGAAGAGGCGTTGACGAATTTTTTGTCTCAAAGTCTGTATCTACAGCCATTGCTAGCAGTAGTAATAGGTCTAATCCCAAACTGTGCATCAAGCGTAGTCTTGACGCAACTGTTTTTGATGGGAGGACTCTCATTTGGGGCACTGGTGGCAGGGCTGTCTGTCAATGCTGGTTTAGGTTTGATCATTTTGATCAAACAAAACAAGAATTGGAAAGAAAATCTCTTCATTTTCATTATGCTCATTGTACCTAGTTTGATTTTGGGTTACGCTCTGAACTTTATCTAATGTGCTATATCAAAAATATGAATATAGTTTGTATTACGGAAAAGATAGAAATTTGAAAATCTGAAATAATGAGAACTAAAATTTGTAGACTTTGATAAATATTGAAATTTTCACATAATGGCAAACTTTTATGTGAAATTTTACGTAATATGATCAATTTTATATAATTTCATACTATTTTTTTTGCATTATAAAATTTGCACAAAAATTGAAGATAAAATATCTATTTATTTGACAAAAAAATTCAAATATCTTATTATCATATAAACAAAAGGAGAATGGTATGAACAAAAAATATGAAGCACTTTTTACACCTTGGAAGATCGGCAATCTTGAAATCAAGAATAGAATTGTATTGTGTCCTATGGGAGGGACTTCGCTTTTCGGCTGGATGGAGCCACATCACTTAGATAAGGATGCGTGCGACTTCTTTATGGATCTTGCGAAAAACAATGTAGGACTCATCATACCCGGCATCGCTCCGCTACGCAATTTGATCGGCGGACAGTGGCTGTACAAGAAGAAGAGTATGTTCAAGCAACTCAAAGCCTATATGGAGGAATTCCACAAAACTGGTGCGAAGATGATCGTGCAGTTGACTGCGGGATTCGGTAGATCATTTTCCATTCCTAACTCTATGGCACCTATTGTCAAAAACAAATTTTTGTCTACCATTTTAAAACCTATTATCAATCTGCCTTATCTTTGCGCGTCTCCTAGCAAATTGCCATCACGCTGGCTAGAGGATTATGAGTGCAGGGAAATCACAATAAAAGAGATCAAAGATATGATCAAAGCCTTTGCTCTCACGTCAAAACTATTGAAAGATGCAGGAGTCGACGGTGTAGAGGTTCACGCCGTGCACGAGGGGTATCTATTGGATCAATTCACTCTCGAATATACGAATCATAGGACGGACGAATATGGTGGTTCGTTCGAAAATCGCTATCGTTTCCCGGTGGAAATAGTGCGTGCCATCAAGGCGGAGTGCGGGAAAGATTATCCTGTCACACTGCGTTACTCTGTCGTCAGCAAGACGCGAGATTTCTGCGAGGGTGCACTGCCGGGTGAAAAATTCATCGAGATCGGTAGAAATATGAAAGAGAGCGAGGTCGCTGCGAAATACCTGCAAGATGCCGGCTATGATATGCTAGATGCAGACAACGGCACTTATGATGCGTGGTATTGGGCTCATCCGCCACTTTATATGCCTAAGAATTGCAATTTGGATGATGTGGCGCATATCAAGAATTTTGTAGACATTCCTGTCGTGTGTGCAGGGAAAATGGAGCCAGAGACTGCCTCAAAAGCAATAAAAGACGGCAAAATTGACGCAATGGGAGTGGCTAGACAATTTTTGACCGACCCTCATTGGGTGACCAAACTATTGGAAGATAGACTTGAGGATATCCAACCTTGTATTTATTGTCACAATGCTTGTCTTACTATGGCACACTACAAGGGAGTAGCCAACGATCAGGCTATGGAGGACTCGAAACACATGTCTAGGTGTGCATTGAATCCTATGACTATGGACGGGGGCAAATATGACCTCATTCCAGCGAAGGTGAGCAAAAAAGTGGCTGTCATCGGTGGCGGTGTCGGCGGAATGGAAGTGGCTAGAATTGCCACAATGCGTGGGCACAAAGTGACCATTTACGAAAAGACTGATAGACTAGGTGGTGTGTTCATACCTGCAGGTGCGATGTCGTTCAAAGGACAGGATAGGAAGTTGTTGGATTGGTATCGTAGACAGATTGAGAAACTGAACATAGAAGTGAAATACAATACCGAAATCAAGGACATCACCACGCTTGACGCGGACGAGGTGGTGATAGCGACTGGCGCTGTGGCGAAGAAACTGAATATCAAAGGAATAGAACATTCTATCGAAGCGATTGACTTTTTGAACAAGACCAAGACTGTGGGTGAGCGTGTGGCAATCATCGGCGGAGGGCTCACTGGATGCGAAATCGCTTATGAATTGAGCCTGAATAAGAAAAAACCTATTATCATTGAAGCAAAGCAAGATTTGATGGCTGTGCGTGGACTGTGCCTAGCGAATTCGTCATATCTGCGTGATTATTTCAAGCATAATGATGTCCCTGTGTATCTAGAGAGCAGTGTCAAAGAGATCAGAGATGACGCTATCGTCATTGTGGACAAAGATGGCACAGAGCACACCGAACCTGTGGATAGCGTGATCACCTGCGTGGGCTATGATCCGAACCCTATCGCTAAGGAGAATAAGCACGTCCACATCGTGGGAGACGCATTGAAAGTGGGCAATCTGCGCACTGTGGTTTGGCGCGCTTGGGAAGTGGCAGAGAAGATTTAGGATATCAATTTGAATTTTCTATTTAGTCTCAATTTCCATCATTATTTCATTAGGTGAAAATGATATATAAATTTTTAATTATCGAAATAAAAATGAAGTGATTTGATGTTCACTTCATTTTTTCCTCTCCTTCATAAATATGAATATCAATAATCTATTTTTTATTTCAAGATATTTGACAAATGTTTGACTATATGTTAATATCATATTATGAAAATGAACATAATTATTGGCAAAATCATTGTATCGTCAATCATTTGATGAGCGTTTTGCTGTAATTAAACGAAATGTCAGCAAGCGCTGGCATTTTTTAAGATTATTTCAAATGAGATATTAAAATTTTTGATTTTTAGGAGAAAATATGAAGAAAGAAAGTGCGAATCTAAACTATGTGAAAATGGAAGAAGAAATATTGAAATTTTGGCAGGATAGAGATATCTTCAACAAGATGAAAGAAAAGAACAAGAAGACTGGCAAATATTTCACCACTCTTGATGGTCCTATCACGGCAAACTATACTATGGGACTTCATCACGCCTATGGTAGGACGTTTAAGGACGCTATGATCAAATTCGAGGCAATGCGTGGGTGCGATCAGCATTATCAAAACGGCTTTGACGCACATGGACTACCTGTGGAAAAGAAAGTCGAAGAGGCGCTTGGTCTCGATAGCAAACGCGACATTGAACGCTACGGAATTGATAAATTCGTCAAGGCGTGTATGGACTCTGTGGAGAAATATTCTGCACTGCAAACTCAATCTTCCATCAGGCTCGGTCAGTGGATGAATTGGGAGGATAGTTATTACACCAATAGCGATGAAAATATCACGGCTATATGGTATTTTTTGAAAAAGTGTCACGAAAAAGGTTGGATCAAACAATCTTATCGTCCCACTCCGTGGTGCACGCGATGCGGTACCAGCATAGCAGAGAATGATATGTCTGGAGATGACGTATATCGCGATGATACCTGTCAGGCAATCTTCTTCAAATGTCCTATCAAAAATTCGAATGACGATATCCTCGTTTGGACCACTACTCCTTGGACACTATGTGCCAATGTGGCTGTGGCTGTCAACCCAGAATTTGATTATAATATAGTAAAGATCAAGTCAAGCGACAGGAATCTGATAGTGATGGCGAATCTTATGAAAGTCTTGAAAGACGATGTGGATCACGTCATCAAGACAGTGAAAGGAAGCGAATTGGTAGGCAAGGCGTATGAAACCTGTTTCCCAGAACTAGATGAACAGCAATTCGAGCATAAAATTGTGGCGTGGGATATGGTGGACGCTAGCGAAGGATCTGGAGCGGTGCATATTGCTCCGGGTTGTGGAGAGAGCGACTATGATTTGGGCAAATCGATTGGACTAAAAAATATTATTCCTATTGATGAGGCGGGATATTTCTATCCGAATTTCGGAGTGTTGGCGGGCAAAGATGCCAACAATGACGAAACTCGCGATTTCATATTCGATGTGCTGAAACTGCGCGGAAAAGTTTATTACACTCACAAATATACTCACAGATATCCACATTGCCACAGATGCAAACGCCCTTTGGTGTACAGGCTGATCAGTCAATGGGTCATCAAAGTGGATGAGGTGAGACCTCAATTGATCAAGACGATTGACGACGTCGAATTCCAGCCAGATTTTATGAAAAAACGTATGCTAGATTGGCTCAACAATATGGGAGATTGGTCAATAAGTAGGAATAGATATTACGGACTGCCACTACCTTTCTATCCTTGTAAAAATTGCGGAGAATTGACTGTGGTTGGCTCAATTGAAGAGTTGAAAAACCTATCGAGTGCAGAAGAGGTGGACAAGATTCCTCATCTTCATAGACCATATATAGACAATGTGAAGATTACTTGTCCTCATTGCGGGAGCAAGGTGGAGAGGATCAAAGAAGTGGGAGATGCTTGGCTAGATGCTGGTATTACTCCGTTCAGCACAAACAAATATTTCACTGATCAAGAGTTTTTCAAGAAAAATTTTCCAGCAGAGTGCGTGATCGAGGGAAAAGAGCAGATCAGATTGTGGTTCTATTCCTTGCTCATTATGAGTGTCGTCATTTTGGGCAAAGCACCATACAAGAAGATCTCCACCACTCCAATGTTGCTCGCTCAAGACGGGAAGAAATTGTCAAAATCTAGCCCTAATAATATTCCTCTTGATACCGCATTTGAAGAGATTGGCGCAGATATCATAAGATACAATTTCGTCAATACTCCGCTTATCAACGATGTCAAGTTTGGACGCGAAACGTGTGATGAAGTGAAAAGAAAACTTTTGGGTCTTTGGAACGCGTATGTATTCTTGAACACTTATGCATATATAGACAATCCAGACCTCACAGATTACAAGCCTAAGGAAAGCGAACTTTCGTTCATAGACAGATGGCTAATCAATCGTGTAAATGAATTCTCTTCCAATGCCTATACTGCATATTCCCATCAAAATTTCGGTGCGGTCGCTAAAGATTTTGAAATCTTGGTGGACGAACTGACCAACTGGTATATTAGGAATAATAGACGTAGATTCTACAAGAGCGAAAACAATATTGACACTCTCAATGCATATTTCTGCTTGAATTATGCTATCAAGAATATCAGTATGACGATGTTCCCTATCATACCATTCATTAGCGAATACTTGTGGCAAAATGCGGTGCGTGTTTTGGACAAAAAAGCACCGGAAAGTGTGGCATTAAACGGTTTCGTTTTGAATGAATATGAGGTGAAAGATTTAGGTTTGACTCACAAAACAGATATTGTGCGCGATGTTTTCGCACTCACTAGCAAACTGAGAAACGAAAATCAGATCAAAGTGAAACAACCTCTCAAAACTCTATATATCAACGGCAATGACGATGTCGCTCAGGCGGTGGAAATCTATAGAGAAATGATAGAGAGTGAGTTGAATATAAAAAATGTCGTGATGGAAAAAGACAATTCCAAATTCAATATAGAGTTTTTGGTGCTTGACTTCAGAAAGGCGGGTGCAGTACTGAAAGGTGACGTCCAAAAAGTAAAAGAATTGTTGCTTTCTGCTGGCGAGAAAGAGATGGCTAGAATGGTGGGAGAATTCAAAGCGGGCAAGGTAAATGTCGGCGAATTTAAGAATTTGGATAGTTCATTGTTCAATATTTCCACCAAACCAAAAGACGACTTTGTGATCGCCAACGATGAAAGTCTGACAGTCGTTCTCGACATCACCATTGATAGAGAACTTATGCTTGAAGGATTGTCGAGAGAGTTGATCCGTACGGCACAAGTTTTGAGAAAAGAAGCCAATTTCAATGTAGAAGATAGAATATATTTGGATTTTGAGACTGAAAGTGAGGACCTGAACGAAATCATTGACAAATTTGCTGACAAAATCAAGAGCGAACTTTTGGCTCTAGATGTGATGAAATTGAGCGATCCTGAAGTGGAAGAGAAATGTGAAATCGCTGATGAAAAAATTGTAATCAAAATGAAAAGAGCAAAATAATTTTTGTTATAGACTTGATAAACGAACCGCAAATATGTCACTTAAAATAAAACTTGCTAGGAAGAAATCTTAATTTCTTCCTATTTTTTTTACGAATGAAAACCTATTGATTATCTAGTATTGCGGTTGAGGTTAATTTTTGATTAAATAAAATAAATGAGAAAATAAAGTTTGATATTTAAAAACGGAATATAAAATATTATCAGTACAACGTGTTTATATTATGCAGTAGGTGATTGCAATTTTGCATTACTGAGGATTGGATCTTAATTTTGTATTGTATTAGGTGTCAGTATTCAGGCATTAAATATTTCAATCTATTTATATGTCAAAATTCTTAAAAAATATATATGAAATCTAGAATAATAGGTTGAATTTCATTTTGATAGTTGATTTTTAGTTGAAGATATGATATACTATCATAGTTTGAAATTTTATCGTAAAGATCTCGTAGTAAAACTGGATATTACGGAGCCCTCCTAAGGCTTTGTTCTGGGTTCGAGTCCCGGCGGGGTCACCATTATGAAAAGACTACTTTGATTGAAGTGAATCACGATGTGGTCGCTCAAAAAACTTAGGAAGAAATTTTGGATTTCTTCCTATTTTTTTGATCTTTTCTATTGTAAAATTCTATCAAATCTTCAACTAATATTTGATATTATATTAGTCTATTAACATTTTTATATGAAAAAATATTAATAATTGTATACATTATGTAATCTATCAATGATCAATCTATTCAAATAGAAATTTATAATGAAATGCAGTATTTCACATTTGTGCTATTAAGGATTCAATTTGCTCAAGTGTTGTGTATTGGAGAATTTGCTGTTTTAATAGGGTGGCGTTGTTTGTTGATTTTACGTACCACATAAGATGTTTCTTGAAATATGACACGAGTGTACGCTCAGTTTTGTAATAACTTTTCAGCAATTCGAGGTGAGTTTTGACCGCATCCTTTTTTGAATATGGAGGATTTATTTCTTTCAAAATTGAAAAAATTTCAGGATTACCTATAGCGTTCCTTCCTATCATCACGCCCGCACAACCAATAGATCTAGCGTATTCAACATCGTCTTTAGTCTTGATATCGCCACTCCAAAATACTGGAATTCGTACACTTTCCACCAATTTTTTATATGCCGTTTTATCAACGGCACCGGCATATCCTTGCTCTCTTGTGCGCGCGTGAAGAGTGATGAAACTAACTCCCGCTTGTTCACACATTTTTCCGAATTCAATATAGTTTATATCTCCATCAATACCTAGACGAAATTTGACCGAAACAGGCCTGTTGCTAAACTTCACCAACGCAGAGATAATTTCCCTAGTTTTCCCAATGTCTCGCATCATTGCCGATCCGTCATTGTTTTTTACAATCTTCGGAGCAGGGCATCCGCAATTAAAATCAATAATGTCAAAGTCTTTTAAAATGTCAGATGATATAACCTTAATTAAACTTTCTTTTTCGTGACCGAAAAGTTGAACGGCACGAAGAGATTTGGATTCTTCCCTGAGCATTTTTTGCGATGTCTTTGAATTGTGTTCAAGTGCTTTAACACTGATCATCTCGCTGACCACCATATCGGCACCGAAATCTGCACAAATTTTCCTGAATGCAAAATCGGTGATACCAGCCATAGGAGCCAAGGCAATTATAAATTTGTTGAAATTAATTTTCATAATTGAATTATAAATCAAAAATTAATCTTTTCAAAACAATTTTAAAAATAATTAAAAAATTTCTTAAAAAACATTAAAAATTATTAATTTTTTTATAACATTAAATCAATTTTTAAATTTTTCATTAATTAAATATGAATGAAAGCAATTCTTATGTTTATAAAAAATTTTAATTATAATTTAAAAAATAAAATTATTATACTGCAATCTTTAAATGCTAAATTAATTTTAATCTAATTATCATTCATAATTTTAAATAATTTACAAAACATATATTTATGAAAAAAGATAATTTAATGAAAGGAGCATTGGTCTTATCTGTTGGAGCAATTTTGGCAAAAATATTTAGTGCAATTTATAGGATAGGATTGACTAGAATTTTAGGTGGAGAAGGAATCGGATTATATCAACTGGTTTTTCCACTTTATTCTTTGTGTGTGGTGTTGGCTACTGCAGGATTGCCGATGGCGATTTCAAAAGTGATTGCAAAATCAAAAACTCGAGGGAAAAGTGTGGTGAAAAAATGTTTATTTTTTGTGATGATAATTTCTCTAATTTTATCATTCATTTTATTTACATGCAGTAAGGGTCTAGCGAGACTTCAAGGAGAAGAGTCGATCAGTATATGCTATATCATTTTAGCACCAAGCATTATTTTGGTCAGTGTCTGTAGCGTCTTGCGTGGATATTTTCAAGGAGTTGGATATTTTACTCCTAGTTCAGTATCAAACATCATCGAACAATTTGTAAAATTGTGCATAGGATTAATACTTAGCCTATCTTTAATCGGAATAAGTCTATTGGCATCTATAATTGGGGCGATGATTAGTATTGTAGTAAGTGAAATGGTTTCATTGTTGATCTTATTTATCTATTATAGGAACTGCAAAAGCGAAGAAGAGAATCCGTCTAATCTTGAGATGAAAAATTTATTGAAAGATATTTTGCCTATTACTCTCACCAACATCATTATGCCGATTGCAACCTTTATAGATAGTATACTTGTGGTAAATTTATTAAATATCAATTTCACGCAATCAACTTCCGTCTTTTTATACGGATTGGAAAGCGGGGCAGTGTCTAGTTTGGTCAGTTTGCCTACAATATTTTCTTTCGCAATCGCGAGTGTGATTTTGCCGAGCATTACATCAAACAATGTTGCTGAAAACAAAAATTTTGTGTTGTCAATAGCGATCAAAATTATTTTAATTATAACGCTACCTTTTGTGCTGTGTTTTGCACTAATTCCAGATAGGCTAATCTCATTGCTGTACGGGAATGGTTTGAATTCAATGGGTATAGGTGGGCTAAACGTTGCATATAGATTGTTGATCATATCTGGATTTGGTTCAGTTTTTTTGGCAATCAGTCAAGTTTATTCCAGTTGTTTGCAGGCGGTGGACGAAAGGATGGCAAGCGTGAGGAATCTCGCGATAGCGGTGATGCTGAAATTTATTATAGAACTAATATTTATGCCAAGTTTGAAGTTAAATATCTATGTGTTGTCCATATCAAATCTTGTTTGTTACATTACAATGATGGTGCTAAATCATTTCGAGATCAAAGAGCATTTTAAATTGCGGTTCAATTATATCTTCACAGGGAAATTAATATTGTGCAACAGTAGTATGTTGTTAGTCTTGATCGTGGTTTTAAGTTTTAATAATAGTTGGGCGAACACATTGCTAGCGATAGCACTGGCAGGCATTAGTTATATTGCAAGTTTGATTTTGACAAAGATTTTTACAAAAAGAGATATCGCTTTGGTAAAATATAAAGTAAAATAGTGTTTAAAAAACTTTGTATTGGTAAATATCATCATGGAGGGAAATATGAATAAAAATGAATTTGTCAATGCGGTGTATTCAAAATCGGGTTTAACTAAAAAAGATTGCAAACTTTGTTTGGATACTATTCTAGAAGTAATTAAGGATGCACTAAGTCAAGGTAATAGCGTCACTTTGTCTAACTTTGGAAAATTCAAAGTGAACGAGGTGAAATCAAAGCCGATGTATAGTTTCAAAACGGGACAAACGCAGATAATAGAAGCACGAAAGTCACCAGCATTCAAACCTAGCGACAATCTAAAAAGGATAGTAAAATAAAATCACGATTACTCGTGATTTTTTTATTTTAAATAAAGGATAAATAAATTATAATTCTAGATCTATGCCAAAAAATTTAAAAAATGAATTTTTCTTAGTAAATTTTTATTAAAAATAATATTTTTTTATTATATTTTATAAATTTTTTTATTTATTTAAATTTTCATTATAGTCTTATATTTTTATCGCATTTTGATTCAATTAAAATTTTATTTAAAATTTTTATTTTTTCTTTTTGATTTGAAAAAATTTTGAATTAACATTTTATTTTCTTGTTCAAATTCGTGAATTTGCGTGTAAGAGGTAGTGTGATTGAGTGTATTTTCTAACATATTAAATTTTGATATTGCTCCAGATTTTTCATCTTTTACTGCAAAATACAAATGTTTGATTCGTGCATTTAATATTGCACCTGCACACATAGGACAGGGTTCAAGATTGACATATATTTCGCAATCATCCAGTCGCCAAGATTTCAATTTTTTACACGCCTTTTCAATTGCCAAGATCTCTGCGTGATGCGTGGCGATTTGATCTTTTTCTCGCGTATTATATGCACGTGAAATTATTTTACCATCGCGAGTGATTATCGCGCCTATGGGCACTTCTCCTATTGAGTTTGCAAAGTAAGCGAGCGCAGTAACTTTCTTCATTGAATCCATTTGTCTTTACCTCTCTATCTATATTTTGCACAAAAGGATCCTGAAAGTCAATTTGTTTTGAGTATTCAATCGCTTTTTGAAGTGCTAGAAGGGGGATGTCTTTATTCCTATTATAAATTTCTGGCAAACTTTCAACGCCTATAGGGTGAGACAAACTTTCGTCCCCAACCTCAAAGGTGTAGGAGGGAATGGTGAGTTTTTGAATGCACCAATCTTTATATCCTCCCGTTGAATTTTCTGTCAGGATCAAAGGGTAGCCTGTAAGTTCACTAAAACTTTCGCCAATAGACTGATCACGTGCGATATTTTCTTCGCTCTCACCTTCGAAGCCGTAATAAATGACATTGCCTTTTGTATGATACGAAATTGTAATGCTTGGTTTAGTATTCAAAGTAAAGTCGATCAATGATTGCACTTCACGTTCACTGTTTGGGTAAAATCCTACAAAATCTTCAGTGGCGGGGCAGAATACATTTTGACTGCCTCCTCCCCAATTTGCATCAAAGTTTGTATTGAGATCAACTAGATTGACATTTGCTTTGTATTGAGAAAAGTCCGTACTTCCGTTATTTGCACTGAGCAAATAATTTTTTGTGATGTCGCAGTTCAAAAAATCTATTCCGTCTAGGCAAATCTGTGCACCGTCTGGATTGGTTAAAAATACAAAATAAATTCCGCCACCCTTTACACTATCGTTGTTATGTAAATTTCTTGCCATTTCAACTAAGAGTAGAGCGGTGATGTACTCGCGTGCGTGAATTCCGCCCTGAATCAAGACCTGTGGACCAGAATATTCACCCACGTGAGTCGCCAAAATATTCTTTCCAAGCACGGATTTGCCTGCATTAAAAAGTTCCAAGCCTTCATCTTGAAGCCCTACAATTTGATTTTCCAACTCTTGATATGTCATAATCACCTCTATTTGTGATATGAAATATTATTGACAATTGTGAATGCACGATATATTTGCTCAAGCAAAATCAGACGCATCAATTGATGCGGAAATGTCATTTTTGAAAATGAGATTTTGTCTTTGCATTGAGATTTTAGTTCTTCACTCAAGCCGTTTGACGCTCCTATAATAATAGTTATTTCGCTAGTTTTCAAACTAAGTTTATCTAAGTAATTGGAAAATTCCACACTATCTAGACTTTTGCCTGTTATATCTAAGCAAATAGGGTAACCTTTTATTTTCTTCTTTATTTCAACAGCATCTTTTTGAAGTGCTATAGAGATATCATTTGGATTGGTTGATGATGGATTGTGCTCTTTTATCTCAAGAATTTTTATGTCGGCAAAGCGTGAAATTCGCTTTAGATATTCGCTTAAGCCTTCTTTTAGGTATTGCTCTTTTATATCTCCGATCGCTACTATATTAATCTTCAGCATTAGATAATCCCCCAAACAAAGGTAGAAATCGTTATTAAACTACCCAACACTAAACTAGATATCAAGAATACTTGAGACAAAAATGAAAATTTACCTCCGCCAGTTACGGTATTTTTGAATTTTAATGATTCACTTTTTTGTAATATTTCGTTGGCTTGGTTGATTTTTGCCTGCGCTTGTTCGAGAGGTAGATTGTCTATCTCTAGGCAAGAGATTATCTTCTTCACATCATATCTGACTCGCTCTTTTGCTAGCGAACGAGTCAAATAGAGATATAAAACTATCAATAAGCAAACTAAAATGGTGTTTACGATTATGAAAACAAATATATTTGAAGCAATCAATGCCTGTAGGTCGTTTACTAGGGTTGCAAATGGCCAGTTCAGATAATATCCATAATAAAAGTAAGTGTTCAAAAAGTTGTTCAAAAAGTGTATAATAATGCTAGGGTATATGCTGTCTGCTACGATTGCGACATATCCCATTAAAAATCCTAAAATTGTAGCATAGAAGAATTGATTGATATTAAGATGCATCAAACCGAATAGTATTGAAGATATGATCAAAACGTATCTAGTATTCCCACATTTTTTGCCAGCGAATAGCATTATTCCTCTATGTAAAAACTCCTCACAAATACCAGGCAGAACGCACGATAATAAAAATTCTCTAAACAAAAGTTCGTACGAGAATGGTACGGTTGTAGTTTTAGTGAGATTTTCGTATCCAAACAAAGATATCAAACTGGAAAAAAATTGTGCTACGAAATTGTTTATGAAATATAATACAATTCCCAATAAGATTGCTATTCCGATCATTCGTGTACTAATTTTCTTGAATCCAGTGTCTTTGAATGTTTGCTTGAAATTCTTGCTGACAAATAAGGTATATAATAGCATTGGGATGGCAAACATCACCATTATCTGAATTAGAAAAGTTGAAATATACTCATTTTGCAACAATCCTAAATATCCCAAAACAAAAATTAGCGCAACTAAAATCATTGCAATAAAGTAAATTATATTAATTTTAAAAAACGTTTTATTTTTCATATTTTCTACTTAAATTTATTAATTTCAAAATGAGAACACAACTACAAACCTAAATTTCAATAGAGGATAAAATGAATATTATTGCCAGTATTGTTAAGCAAATTGAGAAGTATGCTTTGCCATCAGTTGTGATTTTTTCTTTTGGTTCTTCTTTTCTACCTTTCAATGTGAAGTACAAGACAATAGATACGAAGGCGATCAACAAAATTATTGCTATCAAGATATACGTCCAATGGTTGAATGACAAATTGATATTTAGATAGGACAGAGTGAGGGACAAAAGGTTGTTGGTAAAATGGACGACAATACAATATAATATGTTGTTTTCTTTGTACATTATTACACCCAACAGCAAACCTATCAAAAATGGATAAATTGTTTGGTCAATCGATATATGATATAGCGAGAAAATGAGGGCGCTTATCGAGATAGAAAATACCTTGCCGTACGGCTTTAGTCCTTTGAAAATTAGACCTCTGAATAGCAATTCTTCAACGATTGCGGGCAGGATGACAACTGACAGCAAAGATACTAGATATCCTGAAGTGTTCAATTCATAGGGTAGGGTATTCAAACTTATTCCTAGGTTGACCAGTAGAGTATCAATGCAAGTGATTATAGGATACAGTGCGAGAAAAGATATGATCGCAATCAAAATATAAAACAAGATTTTTTTCCCACTAGATTTTGAAATGATTTTATTGTCGCTCTTTCTGTTGATGAAAAAAAATACCAAAGCGATCACAAGATACATCACGCTCGCCAAGATCAGATATCCATAAGAGGTGTTGAAAAAAGTTTGATAACTTTCAGATCCAAGGCCTGCAATGTTGCAGATGATAATGGCAAGAATGGTCACAAAAACTATCGCAAGTTGACTGATCAAAAATGCGGATAAAAATGCTACAGAACTATCTTTGATGGTTAAAGGTTTTCGCTCCATAAGTCTATTATACAAAATTATCTTTTTTTTAGCAATTACTTATGAAAAATTTTATGAGAAAGTAAATTACTTTCAAAAGGATTTTATTTATTAATCTTTTATGTGGAGTTTAAAAATCTTACTTTAAATTTTTTATAAATCGTCTAATTTTTAGTGTACGAATTAAAAAGAAGTTGAGAATCACTCATATTTGCACAAATTCCTAATATTAATACATAAATAGGAGCGTTATGTTAAGAGAAAATGAGGATAAAACTATTCTGATTTCAAATACTGCCATTATAGGTAAGAATGTGAAAATCGGACATAATGTTTGCATTTTGGGTGATTCTGTCATTGAGGATAATGTTGAAATTTCGTCCAATACTGTGATAGAGAATTCAAAGATTGGTGACGGTACGATAATACTATCGAGTTTTGTCAATGATTCAGAAATTGAATCCAATTCAAGTATAGGACCTTTTGCACACATTAGAGGTAATTCTAAAATAGGAAAAAATTGTAGAGTGGGTAATTTCGTAGAAGTGAAAAATGCTATAGTTGGCGATGACTCAAAGATGGCACACCTAGCATATATTGGAGATACGGAGATAGGGAAGAATTGCAATATAGGGTGTGGGGTAGTGTTTTGCAATTACAATGGAAAGATAAAGCAAAAATCCTATTTGGGAGACAATGTCTTTGTAGGATCAAATGCGAACATAATTGCACCCGTGACTATAAGTGACAATGCTTATATTGCTGCGGGTAGCACTATTAATAAAGATGTAGGAAAAGGAGATTTGGCTATCGCACGGGTGAGGCAAGAAAACAAAAAAAATTTCAAAAATCCATATTTAGACAGATAAAATTGCGATTTTTTGCTTATTATTTCTTATTTTTCTTATTTTTTATATGATTTTCAAAAAATTTTTGAAATTTTAATATTAAATATGTATCGATTATAATTAGATTAAAAATAATGATCCAATCAACTGTGCGCAACTCAGACCAAACGATGATTCCGCTACCAAAGAAACAAACTAATAAATTGTCCATACCTCTGAATATTATTGTGACGATTATGAAAAATGAAAATTTCATTTTCGTCATACCCGCTACAATACAAATTGCATCATCTGGAAATATTGGTATAGAAAACACGATGGGAAGAAGCAATTTGCTTTTGGCATCTATCAAATCTTGAGCGTGCTCCAATTCGTCTTTGCTAATCAACTTTACAGCAAGTTTTTCACCAAATTTATCACCTAGAAAGAATAGAACAATTGAGGATATAATGCTTGTGAGCCAAGAGATGAAGAATGCAGTTTTTGCTCCGAATAGTATACATCCTAGTACTACTAATGCCGTGTTTAATACAGGCACAAAACAGAATAGTATGAATAGTAAAACCTCAATAAATATAAAGGTAAGGATTCCGTATTGACCGCTATTTATAATCAATTGTTTCAAACTTGAAATATCTGCAATGCCAAAGGTTCGCAAAATAAAATATGCGACTATGCTGACAATTGCAAAGAATGAAACGACGAGCAAGAGTTTAAGCCATTTTTTCATATTTTTATTATATGAAAAAGAGTCTTGCAATGTAAAAATATCCTAGCATTCAACCTTTGAATGTCAATCGATAGGATGGTTAACAATATTTATAACTAGATAAAAATTTTACTAGGTTAGTTTAATTATTGATATGGATTTTAATAGATGATGTTTATGAATTTACATATCTAGATTTTTGTCCTAATTTTAATGAATTGTTTAATTATGTAATGAAAAAAGGAATTTATTTTTTTATAAACTCCTTATACTTTTCAAAAACATATTCAGATAGATCTTCGATACTCCCGTCGCTTGTGATCACTAAATCATAATTGTCAAGATTGGTATTGTCTGTTTGGTATAATTCTTGATATCTTGTGTTTTCAGTGTCCCATCGCTCAATCAATGTACGTTTCGCACTAGCCAAAGTTTGCACATTCTCTGTCTCTCGCTTAGACTTTAGCAATCTGTCCGCTGCGGTATTCCAATCAATGTCTACGAATACCTTGAATGAATTTGGGATGAAATGCCACGCAAGACGCGAATCAATTATAATATCATCGTCAAGTCTCGTCTTGCCGATGGATTCAATTTTGCTATCTATGATCTTATCTATGTCTTTTATTTTATCGTGATTTTTTTGAAAGTGCAATATATTTTCGTAGCCAAATTGTTTAGATAGATCTCTAAACATATCTCCAGTGCAAATATATTCAAAATTATATTTTTCACACAAGTATTTGCTGATACTTCCTTTGCCACTGCACGGTTTTCCAGTAATTGTGATTATCATTATTCATTTTCCTCTATATTTATTTCAACATCACCATTTTTGTCATCATAGGAGATGTCGTCACTATTTTCAATCTTTTGATTTTCATAGTAGTCAAGTTCATTATTCAATCGGTCAATTTCAATTTGCTGATTGTCAATTTCTCGTTGTTTGTTATTTATAGACACAATTTGTGCTATGCTGATTATCAAAAGAAGGACAATGACCGCTATTGCCAAGAATACGAATAATTTAGCCTTTTTCGTTTGATTCATTTTTCTTCTTCCTAAACAACTTTAGTTTTGTGATTTTATTATACCATTTGTTTTCTAAAAAAGCAAATAAATTTTTACTAATAAATAAAAAGTAAAAATATCCCAGCAAGTAGGCAATGATTAGAGCATAATTGAATTGACCTAAATTGTAAAAATTAATTAAAAATACAAAAATTATTGAAAAAAATGTGTAAAAAATGGTGTAAAACACGTTTTTTTTGAATATTTTTTGATAATTTTTCAAAATTAATGTAAAAAATAATTTTGAAATCAATCCTATAATAATTCCAAAAAACAAAAAAATTAAAAAGCAATTTACTTGATTGAATGTTGAAAATATCATTTAAAAATTTTCCTGAAAAATGGTTCTTTTTCCTTTCCTTGAACGAATTTGATAGAATTTATATTCCCATTAATCTCAGCACGAGTGGTGGTATTGTCCAATTTAACCAATTCTAAATTTTCGCCAATGATCATCAGTCCGCCGAAGTTTGTGTCCAATTGTATCAACTCAGGCTTCAAACTCACTATTTTATTCGTGCCAGAAACTGATAGATTCGTCCTGTTGCTCAATACGATTAATTGTTCTTTTTTCGTCTCTTTTTCTTTATTTTCCATAATTTCCTCTAAATAAATATATTTATATATTTTTTAATTATGATTAATTCCAATTTATTTGACAAATTTAGCACACATTTTCTATAATATAAATATTAATTTAATTTAAAATATTTTTGTCGCATTTAGGTTAAATTATAATAGGGGAGAAAATGAAAAAGAAATGTACTTTTGCACTGATATTCATTATGATGCTTTCGTGTATTATTTTTTCTGCGTGCGGTGACAAATATGAAGATCTAGAGATGACCTTTTACTCCACGAGTGGTAATAGGGTGGAATCTGTCAATTTGATCATAGATGATGATAATGCCGATTTGCAATCCGTCAGGGTGGGAGTTCGTTTTTCAGGTATTGACGACTCTGACATTGGAGAAGTCGAAATCTATTCAAGTCCTAGCGAACTAATATCTGTTAGCAATGAAAGGCTAGAAAATGACACATATTATGCAGATATCAGTGCTAATGTGGCAAAAGGAAGCGGAAAATTAAAAGTCAAACACGAATCTTCGGGCAAAGAGGTGAGCATTGACTTGACAATTACTAGAAAAGCGACAGGAATAGTTTCCAGTTCGGATACGTATGTTGTCTCTATTCCAAATACGGGGGATAGAGAGGTCCATATTGACGCTAGTCAGGTGGTGACGCTTTTACCTAAAAGCACAGGGGCGTCAGATTCAGTATATTTCAAAGTGAAAGACAATTCAAGTGTGCAAAATGTAAGTTTTATTTCTTCGGAGGTAGATAGTTCGCTGATTGAAGGGTTTACGATCAACTCAAACGTTCCTAATGGTGCGGAATTGCTGCTTTATCCCGTCACATACCTAGATGGCTATGAACTGACAGAATATCAGGACAATGAGATTGTCTTCAAGTTTATCAGAACGCTTACTAGCGATAGCGTGTATCTATCAACAGATGTCTTTCATCAAGAGTATTTGGATTCAAACGAGACGATTCATTTGATTGCAAAAGAGATCGACAGTGTGATCGCGACAGACGGGAAACAATACAATTTCAACAACATTCAAATTTCACTGCAATATTTGCAGGGTGAAAACTATGTCGACTTTGAAATGGGCGGTATCAATTATTATGATTTTTATGATATTGAATTGAGCACAGATAATGACAACATCACTTCATATAACTCAAACAATACTCTCATTTTTCAAGCGGTAGATTACACATCAAACGAGGTGACAGCCACGATTAGACTCGTGCCAAAAAATTGTGTTGGAGACATCGGATTGGTAGAGAAAAAATTTAAAGTGAAAGCGGAATTGAAACCTAGTGATATTGAAGTGCAGATGCAGGGGGAAGATGTAGATATAAATTATAGTTTAGATCTGTATGACTATTATGCGTCTGGCGGAAGTGCACTCGGTGCGCTATTCAATTTTAATCCTATTGTAGATTTTAGTTATGAAGATTTGAAAAATATGCGAATCAGCATTCAGCCTGAGATTCTAAACGCTTATATTTCGTCTAATGGAGGATATGTAGGTATCAATCAAATTTATACAGATGACAGTTTCACAACACTATCAACGAGTTATGAATATGCTGGGCGAGTTTTGAGAAACAATAAATATGTGTTAGAAATATATCTACACAATCAGCCATTGAGATTCTATTATGATGCCGAGTTGCAATCTATGGTGTCTGAGTCGTTTACAAATGTGGACAACCTATACATAAAATATGTAGAAACTGACATACCACAAGATAACTATGGCTTGGAACTAGATGTGTTCACATACTATTCTGGAGATTACACCTATTTGGAGCCAATATCAAACACTAGCATCAATATCACTTTTAATAGATTGGAAGGCGTGCAGAGCCTAGAAGTCAATGCGGGATATTTAAGCCTTCAAAACGATGCCTACACAGAGACAATTTACTCGGACGCAAATGCAGATCCTTATCCTGTCAGCAAAGTGAATTTAAATAGGCTCGAAGGTACAGACAATGTGGATATCCACGCATATTTGTTGTATGTGGGACCAGGCAATGTCTTGGGGGATCGAGATAGAGTGTTGTCGAATGCGACATTTAATATCAGCGTTCAAGGGGGACAGGACAATCCGCTAAAAATCAAGCAATATTCAATTAATGACGGAAATGGCAAAGACGGTGAAGAAAATCTGATTTTGGGTGAACAAAACATAACATATACTTTCAATTCAAATAGTGGTGTAGAAAATGCTATATTATTTGTGTTCAACCAAAATACAGATGTCGGGCAATACAAAATCACCTTTAGTCACAGCAATGGATATACTCTGACTATAGATTGCTACGTCTATCAAAAAATGGTAGAAGATGACATAACTTATAGTTTTGAAGAGAACGATAAAGCGTTTAGGAACAGTAGATTTGTAGATATAGACGGAATTTTGACCAAAGAATATCTTTATGAAGATTATAAAGCAGATTATATTGTGGCATCTGGTCAGACACTCACTCTAGAAGTCATTTTGCAAAACTATTTCGATAGCAATTATCTGCTAGGATATGATTTCAACGCAGAATTTCTCGATGTGACAGCAGAGTCGGCTTCGGATTATCTCAAGTTATACAATCAAAATAGTTTGACAGAAATATCTTTTATAAAAGGTACATATTTCAATAACGGTAACAATTATATCAATATAACTATTACAGTAATGGTACAGAATTATCAAGATATCATTACGCCTAACGGATATGCTCAAATCCCAGTGAATGTGACATTCTTTATCTACGACGAAATTGATGAAGATGATATAGATATCAATATTGATAGCGCCGATAAATATATGTATGAATATTTAGGCGCATACTATAAGGATCAGGCGTCAGTCAATTTAGAGATCTCTATTTTGGGAGAGAACAAACAATATTTGTGGAACTATGTTCAAGCACAAAATCAAGAGAGCAATTACAACATTGGAGTGTCAGGAGAAACTGTCGATGAAGAGACTGGAGAGGTCAGTGTCAATCAATACAAAGTCATTTGGTATACGCAAAACAATGATGATAGCGTGCGAACGGATGCTCAGGGAGATAAAAATATTGGGCTCACTTTCAGAAGTGGACAAAATGTGGATTTGTATTATTGCGATATCTATGCAGAAGTGCGACAGTTTAATACAATATTTAGATTCAGAAGTAGAATTACAGTGCACAATCCAATTATCACAGAATATTTGACGGTGGAAAGTGAGGTCAATTATACAGCGGACGATAGACAGGATTATTATATAGACCTGAAAGCGGGCGAAGAATATGTGGTGCAAGCAAGCAACTTTTCAACACTCGGAAATGTTACGAATGACGATATCTATATGGTGATTGTAGACAATCTTGGAAACCAAAATTATTACAATATCATCTCAGTTGACAACAATACTGGTACTTTAAGAGTGAGAGATGATGAAATAGGCACGATCAATAGATTGAATTTGATAATTTTCGCAAAAGATGCTCTGAATCAGATAATTTCAACTTCTACAGCAGGATTTGATGATATCACTAGTTTCTTGATGGATGGAGACGACGAAAATATCAATGCATATAAAAATGCTTACGTTCTAATATCAATCTATTTGTCGGACGGAACAGAGACGAATCCGTTTATCATCAACGATGCGGACGATTTCTGGGATATAAATTCCAACCCAAATTCTCACTATATGTTGATGAACAATATCAATGTATCAAACACTTCATATACTGGTGAGGGTACGATAAATAACTTCTCTGGAAGTATTGTCACCTATCAGGATAGCAATAATGTTAGTTTTGTCTACACCTTGTATGGAATCACGCTGGGTGAAGATGTGAACAACCTATTTGTGAATATGCTTGGGACAATATCCAATATCACTTTCAATGTAAACTATCAGTATGACATAGAGGTGTCGACCGATACATATTTAGGCGTAATAGATAAAAATATGGGAACTCTCACAAATGTATCAGTAGTATTTCAAGGTCAAGCAAATATCGATACATCCGCATTGAGTGTGCCATATACATATTTTGGTGCTTTGGTGGCGGAAAATAGAGGACTGATTCAATATCTATCAAATACTATTGTTGGCAGTCAGGGCGATATGAGTCTATCTGGAGACGCAAATGTATACTTCGGTGGACTGGTAGGCAAGAACCTTTCAAATATAGTTGGATACGACAATTCAAATAACCAGACGAATAATCTGAATTCAAACTACTCACTACTCAATACTCCATCGGATTCTGACACTGAAATAATATTTAGCGTGTATATAGCCAATGAGGGTGCTATGGCGGATATTGACATACGCTCATCCAATACGAACTCAAATTCTGCAATTGGCGGAATTGTTGGTATAAACGATTATGAGACAATCGACAGCACTCAAATGATAGGCAGATTGTCAAATGCGTTCGTGACAGGTTCGATCACGGGCTTGAACAACGTGGGCGGAGCGGTAGGAATCAATAGGACGCCAAAGATAAATATGACAGTCAACATTCGCAATGGGCAGATCAATGATGTGCATCAGACGCTGTCAGATGTTTACTATGTAGAGAATGTGAAATCAAATGTTGTAATCAACGCTAATGACAATGTGGGCGGTATAGTCGGCAATGACGATGGCGGTAGTTACAAAGAGGTGCATTATCAGATTCTCTCTAGCACCGGCACTGGAATCAACGCAAATAGTAGGGTCGGTGGAATCGCCGGTAGTTCAAACAATGGTGTATTTATCTATAGTAGTGTGATGAGTTATCGTTGGGATTATAATATTTTGCGTCAAACGAATAATTATAGTGAATGTTTTAATAGCACGCCAGATATATTAGGAAGATATTTTGTCGCAGGTATCGTAGGATTTGCTACTAACGATGGAAATAAGATATTGGACGAAGGTGACAACACATTAGAGACTGTAATAGTTCAATCAGTTAGCGTGAACGCGTATATTTTAGCAGACACAGGCAGTGCTCTACTCTCGGACGCTGGAGGAATTCTAGCAAATGGAGGTTCTACAAATGTATCGATTATATCCAATGCATATTTCATAGGAAAACTTGACGGAGATTATTATTATGAGGCAAGTGCCGATCAGACAGAAAGGTTGGCATTGGCAAACAATACAAATATCTTATACAACAACGTATACACGGTCGTAGTCGATCAAGAAGATTTGGTGATAGGTAATTATGCGAGCGGATTTGGGCTAATGTTGATAGGTGATGCTACTGATAATATGCAGGATTGGGTGGACTCAACCTATTGGGCATACAATGAAGAAATAAACGGCGGATATATATACCTTTTGAATGAAAATGGTGAGTGCCTATATGAAATTGCTCCTACAAGTCTCACCGCATTGATAAAAGATGAATATAAATTGTATTACAACAATTCAGTACTAAATAATTTGATTCACCTTGATTATTATGATTTCATATTGGATAGTGCGAATGAAAATTATACAACTTTATACAACGAATTGAACGAAAGATTCAATACTTACGATCTAATTGATCTATTTGATTTTGAATGCACTCCATCTATGCTTAGTCAGATACGTATATATGCGGAGAGTTCGAATAGTGCAATAATTTATGTGAACAATGGTGAATTGACCGTACGAGGAGTGGGGCAATGCACTTTGACGTTCATATCCATTTTGAATACATCAATTCGTGCGAGCGTTACAGTAGATGTGTCCAATGCGGTCGGAGACGATTTGATTATTAGCGATAGCAGTACCAATGAGACGAGTGTAGATACCCAATATATCGCCAATGGAAAAGCAAAGCAGTATTATATAAGTTCGATAGGTTCAAAGACGCATAACGGCGAAGAATATCAGTATAGAGCGAATCAAGAGATTTATTTGCAAGTAGACATTGAAACATCAAATGCCGAAGATTCCATTATCACGTATCTTGATATCCCTGATTATTTGAATGTCAGTGGTGTCACTGGAGTCATTGACAACGTGAACCAAATGGTGACATACACTATCAGTGATGACACGCCGTTCAGTATATCGGTATTGCAGTATATACTAAATGACTATTTCATAGTCACAGCCACGCCATATACCGTGATAAATTATCAAGATGCGACACTTGGTAGTATTCAGATCAATAGGTATCTTAATGATAGTACGACAAGTTTCCACCTGTACACCAGGCAAGGTCCTAGCAAGGTGGCATTGAACTACGATTCGGTGACGCTATATCCAAACGACAATACGACAATCACAGCGTATGTGACCACAGATATAGAATTGACAGATACTGACCTAACCTCAGACTTGATATATTCATCATCGTTCTATGATATAGAGACTGGCTTGATTTTGAATGATTGCAATTTAAAAGCAAGAATTGAGATGATCAGAAATGATGGTTTGAACGATTCTGGTATTCAGACAGTGTATTATAGATTGACGATTGAGGAAAAGTACAGTGCTACTAGCAACGAGCCAATTGGTCTGCACATTACGTATACATTGCCAAATGGCGAAAACGCAAGCATTGATTTCACCGTGCTACCTCAGAGAATCAACAAGATTGAGATCAAAAACTATGTCTATACTTCAGACGATGGAAGTATTGCTCAAAGTAACGTGCTTCGACCTACTGGCGAAGGTTTAATCATAATCGATATCGCACCTAGCAATGGCTACTACGATTATTTGGAAATCAGCGATGTCACAGGTAGAGAAGAAATAATCTTTTCTCAAATTGATGGTGTCGCTGGTGCCAGATTGTCAGAAATGGATCAGCCATCAAGCGATGGAAGAGGTATTAGACTGATTAAGAATTATGACGGATTCAATGGAAGCATATATGTAGCCACGATGATTAGCAACACATTTAGTTCTATTCCTCACACGATCAGAGTGACGGCATATCTAAACGGTGGAGAGCAGATCGGAGAGAGTTTCTACTATACTATAGACGTGAAAATGCTACCAGGAATACAGGTTGATTATTTGAAACCAACTGGAGAGGTACATTATTCAAAGACAAATAATTCTTCAGAAAACAACACGATCTATATTGCAAACAACGTGGATTCAAGATTCAGGATTACTACCTCGAATTCGGACGGAAATGTAGATATCACTCTTAATAGCACCTATTTTGAAATGGTGGAGGATTACAACGGATACTACACCTTGAAATTTAGAAACAAGTCACAAAATCTGGTAGGCAATACATATCAACTGACTTTCACCACACGTGCAACACTTGAAAATGGAGATTATGAAGAGGCTACGGTTAGTTTGAATGTCTTGGTGGTTGAATTCGTGATATATGATATCAGTGTGACACATAGTAGGACTAATTTGTCGGGAGATACTGAGATTTATGGCGACTATTATGAGCCTATTACATTGGAATTCTATTTTGATGAAACCGATATTAGTTTCTATTATGCAAATTCTTTCTGGGACAGGGTATATAGATATGATTCAGACGTCACAATCAGCGAGGACGCAGGAGCGATATATTATATCAATGAGATTTTGAAATCACTCAATACGGATAGAACTATCAATGGCCTATACAACAAATATTTGTCATTATCAAATTATGATACAGACGATGACGGAAATATGACAGGTTTAAGTTTGATTGGGAATACGCTAGAGGTTCAAAGTGGAAATATTGGCACGATTTTGAGTCTCAACTTCATATTGAAATTGGATGAAAACTGTTGGACTATCACGACTCTAGACGAAAATATCACTCCAGATATCTCAAATGACGCACCAGCCGTAGAACAGGTGGAATATTCTTATAGATACTATCTAAATTTTGTGAATTCCAACACGTATGAAGAGCCTGAAGTGATAGTGGATGAAGAAGATTTCTTGACTATGCAATCGGGTGAGAATGTGAACTACATTTTGGCACAAGATTTGGTATTTGACAATTATGTTCCTCTAGATGTGTTCTTCAGGACTTTTGACGGCAACGGACATACCATTACTATCAGAAGTTTCGCATCATTTGATGAAGAAGTGATCTATGCTGGTCTATTTAGAGAAATTTACGAGGGTATGATTGTGATGAATTTGAATGTCAATTATCAGACCACTAGAGATGGACTTGGATCATATTCGTTCGGTCAGGTGTCTCCGTCAATTTCGACATTTAATATCACTTATGCAGATATTTGTAACAATCCTGATGTAAACTACTCAAGTGCATATTTTGGAGCAATCACTCCAGTGAACAATGGAATTATCACAAATTGTACATCCAATGGCTACGTGGCGTTAAATGCTTCAGTGATAGAGTCAAAGACTTCAAGTTATAATATAGATTTCTATATAGGTGGACTGGTGGCTCAAAATGCTAGAACGGGATATATCACCAACTCTACTAGCAGATTGTCCATATTCTCACTTGCCAATATTGGCGGACTTGCTTATAGCAATGAAGGTAAAATTGTATCATCAAGTTTCGATGCTGGCAATTCTATATTTACTATTGGAGAAAATAATAGGGTAAATTATCAAAATGGCGGATTAATATTTGCATATAACGATTCAGTATTGAACACGAGCCTGGTCAGTGTGGCAGGATTCGTGGTGATCAACACGGGCGAAATTTCAATGAGTTTTGTGAAATCAAATAGCACTACACTTCAGTCGGGCAACACGATAGGTAATATCTCAGCGAAAGATATCTCGGCTGGATTTGTATATTCAAGCAGTGGCACAATTTATGATTGTTATGTAGATCTGTCTAGAATTGGTGCAAACAACAATAGATTCTCAGGATTTATAAACGCAAACTCTGGCTCTATTTCAAGATGTTATACTTATATCAATGAGGGAAGTAGGAATTCGTTAGACGTCAATATGTTCGCACCTAGCGGAACGACAGGAGTCAGTGAATCGTACGAGATTATGATAGTTCCTGGCGGATATTCCAACAATATTGAAGGTTTGACTACGATCCAAACCTCGAATATGACTCAGGCAAGTTCGTATCCGTCATTCACTTTCGGAGATAATGAAAGTGCTGTTTGGTATATAGAGGCAGGCTCCACTCCTAAGTTGGTGATCAGCCAAGAGATAGTGACATATAATAGCAATCAAGCAAACACTGAGTATATGTATTATGGTTTGCGAAACATTAGGATCAATATCGAAACAGTCACGGATGAAGGCGGTCATTCTACGATCCTCACTTCGTATGAGATCATAAACGCAGGCTATGGCTCAAAGAATAATCCATATTTGATCTATGATATTGATACTTGGAATTATTATTTTACGAATGAAACGACCGATTATTATAGATTGATTTCAGACATCGACTTTAGTTCAGTCAATGGCAACCCAGTGACTAGCGAATACACTTTTAAGGGCAATTTGCAAGGAAACAATATGGATATATCAGGACTAATGATATATTCTGGCTCGAGTTTATATAGCATTGGCCTATTCAAAGAATTTTTGAGTGCGGAGGATGTGTCCATTGAAAATTCGGTTAGGAACATTGATTTGAATATCAGATCTATTTTGGCTACCAAGACGGTCGCAGTCGGCGGACTGGCAGGAATTGTTGAGGACTTCAATATTTACAATATTGATATCAATGGAGACGGCGTAATAGTTGTCGGTGCCAACGCTGTCGGCGGGCTAGCAGGCATTGCGAGAGGTAATGTGAATATTGAGACGATCACTAGTAATATCGGAGTGAACAGCACGAGGACGTCTTCAGGATATAAATATTCGATTTATCTATCCAAAAACAACGATAGAGATGTTTCATACAATCTCAACAACGTATACTATGCGGGTAGTGTTGTAGGTATTTTAGATGGATATCAAAATGCAAACTACAATATCAATAGCAATAGAGATATTGCATCATCATCCTACTTTGACGTGAAAGATATCAAGGTGACTGGCAACATCACGGCTATAGGAGATACTGTCGGTGCGGTATTCGGATTCGTCGGTGAACGCGTTCGGGTGAGCGACGTGATTGCAGATATCAGTGCAGGATCTATATCTGGAGCACAATATTCAGCGTTGGTGGCTGGAGAAAATCGCGGATTGATCGTAGATACAATTGTGAATTCGGCAACTGACACGCTATTCAACAATTCGTCTAATGTTTCATCAGGTGTGGTTGGACTGAATTTGGGTGGATATGTAGAAAATGCGAATGCTTCTATTAATATTATTAAGACTTCTGGAAATGCTACAGTTGCGGGCATTATCGGTAGAAATATCAACGGATACGTAGCAGACTCTACATTTGATGGTAATTTGGTAGGATATTTCACTGGTGGAATTATAGGTTCGAATTATGATAGAGAGGCTTTGATAAATAGGCTCAGTGGTGCTGGTGCTATTGAAAATGAAAGTAGAGAGGCAGTGCCAGAAGATAGTTTGAGATATCTAAACAATGGTGCCGTTCTAGATAAAATATCCAGCGTATCAATCAGTTTGGATACATTGCGCTATTGGCTAGAAAATGCAAGATATTTCTATTCTTATTCGGCAAACCAAGCCTCGTTTGATGAAGCAATGCGTGCTTTGCGTGTGCTAGGACTTTTGACTGGCGTGTCAAATGATGACAACTTTGTATACAAAGTCTCTTTTGATGGTCAGAATTTAACATTTAATGGTGAAAATGCTGATACTTATATGGGCGTAGTGAACGATGCTGTATTATATAATGGTACACAATACGACATACCATATTCAAACATCTTAGAGTTTGATACTAACACGTATGATAAGACCTTTGTTGCGTATATACTTGGAGCAAATGTCGCTACGTTTGATGCGTGGAATAGAGAGACATATTCGAATTCAAGACTTGTTCTCACCGCCGAAACAGACAAGATCAATAGGCTTGATTATTTGATTACGGAGGGTGATACATCTACTATTTATCGACATTTCTTCATTTCTACTGACACGAAAAATACTGCAATCAATGATAGAATATATGCATTCAATTTGATTCAACATACCAATATTTCAGGCACAGAACAATTCAATATGTATTATGAATTCGTTTTGAATGATTTTGATGAAGATTCTGATTTAACCATTACGATTGCCAACAAGTTTGACGACGAGAGTTTAAATACTGAAACGCAAATATCTTTGACAGCATCTCAGATTCAACAATTAATTAATAGAAATGAAGCGTACATTGTGTTTGAACCTAGTCGAAGTGTAGAGATCACATTCTCAGGTCTCAACAACGGAGAAGAATATTCAAGCATATACATTTTCAATTTTGTAAATTAATCCTTGTTGACAAAATAAGAATTCGTATGTATAATACTATCTATTATGAAAATTGATTACAACCAATTGATGCATAGAGAAATAAGTAGTTTCGATCATAGACCGAAACTACTTTTGCATTGTTGTTGTGCTCCTTGCTCATGTGCGGTGATAGAGAGGCTGAAAGAATATTTTGATATCACTTATCTATATTTCAATCCTAACATATTTCCGAAAGAAGAGTATGATAGGAGGAGAGATCAATTTATTAAACTTGGCGTTGAAGTCATAGATTTGGGATACGATCATAATGAATTCTTACAACAGGTCAAAGGTTTAGAAAACGAAAGGGAAGGTGGGCTAAGGTGCAATGTTTGTATCGCTAACCGTATGGACAAAGCGTTCGAGTATGCAAAGACTCGCGATTTTGACTACGTTACCACCACACTTACGATCAGTCCGCACAAAAATGCTGAATTTATAAATCTCACAGGCGAAAATCTTGCGAAAAAGTATAATATAAAATATCTATACGCCGATTTCAAGAAGGAAAATGGCTTTTTGAGAAGTACTCAGTTGGCAAAACAATTAGATATTTATAGGCAAAATTATTGCGGGTGCGAATTTAGTGCAAAATAAAAATTTCAGTCATATATATCAATATGATTAATGAAATTTTGATTAGCAAAACAAATTTGATAAACAATATAAAACAAGTCAGACTAAATAATCCAAATTCGTTGCTCTGTGCTATGGTGAAAGCCAATGCTTACGGAGTAGGGATGAAAGAGGTCGCGAAAATCATCGATCCTTTTGTAGATTTTTATGGAGTGGCTTGTTTTTTTGAGGCGAAAAGATTGAAAAAATATACCCAGAAAAAAATTTTGATACTAGGTTGTCCAGATGATATAAAAGAAGATCCGCAATTGTCATATTCTTGCAATTCGCTTGACGATGTGAAATCTCTTTTGAAACGAAACAAAGAGATAAATGTTCATATCAAAATTAATACGGGTATGAATAGATATGGCTTTTGTTCACTCAAAGAATTTCGGCAGGCACTGAAGTTGATCAAAAATAGCAAACTGCACTTTGAAGGCTTATACACTCATTTTGCTACATCTGACGATTATGTGAAGACGCAAGTGTATAGATTTTTACCTTTTATTTTTCTTTCAAAAAAGATGAGGTTTGATCCTCTGATACACGCAGACAATAGTGCTGTGAATTTATCACACAATCATCACTTAGATATGGTTAGGGTAGGATTCAATCTCTACAACAAATCTGGGGAGGGATTTCGTCCTGTCGTCAGCATTGAGAGCAAGATTAGGCAAATCAATTTTATAAAGAAAGGAGAATTGGTCGGATATGACTATCGGTTCGTGGCACCGAAAGATATGCGTATTGCAGTAGTGCCATTCGGCTATGCAGACGGCTTTGATATGGCTTTTCTTGGGATGGAAATTCATATAAAAGGTGAGAAATGCAAAATATTAAATATTTGTATGGATTGTTTTTTGGTGGATGTATCTAATCTAAAAATAAAAAAAGGAGATGATGTTTTCATTCTAAACGATATCAACTCCTTGAAAATGTATGCCGATCATATCAATACTAGTGAATATGAAATTATGACCAAATTTTCATATTCGCGTGCCAAAAGAAAAATTATAAATAATAATTAATTGCGATCTCCACGCATCATAAAGATGAACAATATGAGTCTCAATAATGAAAGCACGGAAGTGACTAGTGCGGCGACATACGTCCAAGCCGCAGCATTGAGTACTTTCTTCACGCCTTTGGTCTCTTCTTGATCCATCTCTCCCGTTGCCAAAAGCATTTTTTCCGCACGTTTGCTAGCATTCAATTCGATAGGCAGAGTGATCAAACAGAATACGATATTCAATGCGTATATTCCAAGCCCAATATAGATGAACCAATCTGCAACTGTGACGTAATACATCATTTCCATAATCAATCCAATGATAATCAAAGGCCACATAATTAGTCCAGAGATATTCATAATTGGCACCAGTGCGTTGCGCACTTTGATAGGAGCATATCCCTCTCTATGTTGAAACACGTGCCCAATCTCGTGCGCTGTGACGCCAATGGATGCAATTGTACTTTGATTATAGACGGCTTCAGAAAGAGACACAATGTCAGTTTTTGGATTGTAGTTGTCTGTCAAATTTCCTCTTATCTGTTGAATTTGCGTGTTTACACAACCTCCGCTATCTAGCATAAAACGAGCCACTTCATTTGCAGTTTTTCCGTGTTTCGTTTGCACTTTATTATATTGATTAAAAGTAGAATAAACTTTTGATTGTGCCCAAATTCCCAAGATTAAGCCAGGTATCATAACAATGCCAAGTATATAATATACCATATATGTATAAAACATATTTTACCCTCCAATGATAATATATATTAAAATGTTTTTTGCAAAATGTCAAATATTTATGTCGGAATATGTGCAAAGGCACGAATTAATCACTTTTTGATTTTACTCTTTATTTCATTCGCAATATTAATTGGTGATTAATGAATGCAGTGTGTTTATCGAAATTAATTGTTTATTTCATATTTTTATGTATTATTTTGATATTGGGGATAGTATTTTTATTAAGTAAAAATTTTAATCATTAAATATGATCGTGGAAAATTTTTCCTTTGGCGATATTAGAATAAATAAAGTATTTTAATTTATTATTTATATTTATTATTCGTATTTAATTTATTTTTTATATTTGTCTATATTTATTATCTTAGCATATAGATATTTTAATATATGGATATATATAGTATTCAGATATAAATATTTAGACATATTATTAGGTAGGTTTCATTAGATATAATAATATAAATTTATTATTAAAATAATTTATTTTATAATATTAATTATATTGTTTATTTTGCAATACTCATCATATTGTTTAACTCATATATTCTTTTATATATCATATTTTATATATTGATTTTATTCAATTAATTTATTTATATAATACAATATAACATTATATTTCATATTGTTATTAAGATAAATATTTTCTATCTGACGATTTATTTCGTTTATTATTCATTTTTATATCAATAGATAGTATTGTCTAATCGATCAAATCAACAAAAAATTTCCTTTAACTAGGAGATAAATTTTTTTAAGGCTTCAGTTCATTTAATTTTATTGTTTCAAACTCACTGCAAAGTAATTTTTCGTGCAATTTGAAAATCTTTGCTAAGTCATATTTAGTAAAAGTGCCATTGTAATAATCATCTTTAAAATAGCCCTGTATATCCTCACCTTTGACGAGCGCACGATATGCCATTTCTATCTTTTTGTCTTTCAGAGGGTCAAAATTGTCAAACAGTGTGGAATAATCTGTTTTATTCACCACAGCATCCAAATCATGTACGCTATTCACTATAGTTCTAGCGTCAAATGCGCTTTTGGTGATATATTTGCAACGTAATGATATCGTATCGCTCTTTCTCGAAAAGTCCTTCAAATCATCTTCAAATTCTATATCGTTATTAACCTTTTCTTTAATTGCATTTTCTATATTGTTCGGATCTATACCTAGACGAGCCAGCGCGCGGAAAGATAGATCATAAAAATAGGTGAAACTATCCACCAAAACATTTTCCTTTCCCCAGACATTAAAATTCGAATAATATTTAATGTCAAACTTTAAAATAACTCCGTCGTTCGTATAGACATAGTCAAACTCTACCACTTTTTTCTCATTTTCGTCTATCTGTTCACTTCCTATCTCTACCATAATTTCTCCTTAGCAAGCATAGATTTTATATGAGTATTATATCATAGATCAAAAATTTTGCAATACCAAATAAAAAATTTGGTGATTAAATTAATTTTATCTCACACGATTTATTTGTGGCATTTTTATTTGACAATCGGAATATTTAAAATTTTTATTCAGTAAATTTCTATAATTTTTATGCATTAAATTTAAATACAATTATGTCTCCGTCTTGATCGGCATTGTGATTGAAAACGATTGGAAAAATTCTAAAAAAAATACATAAAAAAAATTGAAAAAATATTCAAAAATTATTAGTAATTAATTATTCTTTGTGTTATAATAATATTGTAGATAAATGTCAAATTATATGAATTTTTGATTAAAGGGGTGTTTATGAACATTTTTAATGAAGTTGATAAATTCTTTAGTTCATTGAAAAATTATTTGAATTATAATGTAATTTTTATTATTTTTTGTTCATTATTTTTGTTGACTGTGGTTGTTGTCATCATTACAACATCTAGAGCGTATGAGGCTAGACTTATCAAAGCGGTAGATATGTTTAATAATTATTTCATTGATAATCCGCAGATCACAGAAGAAAATTTAGTTTCTTTCAACAACAGAATGAAATCAAGAAAGGTGCCGAAACAACTGCGAAAGCAGTGGCAACAATATGTGTTGTATCGTGAAGATAAAGCAAGTCATTATATGTCATTTGATATTTGCGTGTCAGCCCCTATTAAAAATAGTTCGTATAAGCGAGCAATATCCGTGATGAATATTTTGACCTATATTTATGTGTTTGCTGCAATACTTTTGAATTTGTACTATTCGTATGAATTTTCTCAAGATCTAGATTTGATTTTGGTGTTACAACGCGTTTTGTTGTGCCCGATCATAATCATAGTTTTGAATTACATAATCACTATTTTCCTAGGCCTGAGATATAATGCAATTGTAAGTGACTTGAATCAAAATTACCAATATTTTGAAGTGAATATTGACAAGGCTACCCAAACGTTACCTGATTATGTTGATTATGAAGTACTGTTTGACCGCAACGAAATCAGGAAAGGAATCCCCATTTTATATGCTTATCTGCAAAAACGTGCTGAGGAAGAAAAGAGAGAATTGGAGCGTGCGCGTTTGAAGAATGTTGAGCACGAAAAATTCAATTTTGATGAAGCGGGCGTGGAGAGTTCACTAGTTTTGGAACGTGCGATGCAAGAAGCGGAAAACTATATCGCAGAGCGCAAAAAATATATGCAGGATATAGAGCAAATCAATGCGGATATTACACAAGAGGAGATGAACTTCAGAGAGACGACCAAAGAGTATCAGCGTCAGATGCAGGTGAGCAAAGAGTCGTTTGACAATTTCAAGACTCAACTAGAAGAAGTTTCTTCAACTATTGAAGCCAACTATTTGAAGAAACAACAGCAACAAGAACTTGATCGTCAAAGGAATTTGGAACGTGATTATGATACTGCAACAGATAGACACAAGAAATTGCTAGAAAGTTATCAAGCCGAGTTAACTAATGTGGAAAACGAGATTAAGAAAGCTCGCAAGACTTTGGAAAAAGGTATGATGAGTGAGTTCGATACTTATAGCAATAAAGTTTATGATGCGGCGAAAAAAGCAGTGGATGAGAGAGAAAAAGAAACTCAGGCGAAATTGAAACAAGAGATTAAAAAACTAGAAGAGACGATTGTATCAAAAGATAAAGAGTTGGATAATATTTATAGTCAAAATCAGGCATTGACTGAAAGACTTGATCAACAAGGATCGACTCAAAATGTGCAAGCATATCAAAATCAGCAACCGATATATGCTCCAGTGGATAATCAGCAAGGTCAGCAGACTGAGACCCAAAATGAACAAGTATCAAGTGATGAAACTCAATATAATTATGATCAACCAGAAAATAATGATTATCAGAATATTGAACAAACTATTGATAATAATCAGACAGTGGATTCCGAGATCGGACAAGCAGACGACCAGATGGCTGAAAATCAAGATATTCAATCTTTGGAAAATCAAACATATAATACAAATGCCAATAAGGAGATTTTCGCAGATGGGCAGGGCGATACTACCATAGGAGACAATCAAAATTTCGAAAATTATGAACAGCAAGATGTTCAGGAAGATCAGAATGACGATATTACAGGGGAAAATAATATTGTGCGTTCAGAAGATATCTTCACCGTTCAAGATAATGAAAGCAAACCTGTGAAAAAAGCAGGCAGACCAAGAAAGGAAATAACTGAAGAAAAACCCAAAAAACCTGTAGGAAGACCTAAAAAAGAAAAACCTGAAGAGATTTCAAAAGAACCTAAGAGAAGAGGTAGACCAAAGAAAATAGAACTTGCAAATCAACAAGTAGGCGAAAATACTTCATCAGAAGAGATAATGGATTTAGTTGTAGAACCTGTAGTAGATACGCAAAATGCGGGGACAGCGCGTCGTGGACGTCCAAAGAAAGCACAAGGTGACGCCAAAATAGATACATCCAGCAAGCCGAAGAAAAGAGGTAGACCAAAAAAAGAAAGTACGAAAGAGGTGAGTGAACCAACTCTTGTAGAAAAGAAGAAGGGACGACCTAAGAAAAATAAAGTAGAGAATACCACATCTGAATCTACGAGTGCAGGACCTAAAAAACGAGGCAGACCAAAGAAGGCAGAAACCTCTAAACAAGAAGAATCTATCAACGATATTGATGCCTATTTGAAAGAAATTGACGATCAAATCGCAAAAGAGAGTGCAAAACTTGAAAAGACAAAAAAAGAATTAGAGAAAAATTCAAATATTTCAAACAAGAAAAAGTAGAAGAGCAATTCGCTCTTCTATTTTTTGAAAAACTCTTTGATGATCGTTAGATTTGCTATACGTAAAGATATGAAAAGAACTATAATATAAAAAATGAAATTGAATGATCTAAAAGAAAAGTTTTGTGAGGAAAATATATGATTAACTATATGGCTTATATTCCAAATATGCTAGGTATTGCTGGAATTTTATGGTCAAATAAACACTATGTTTTATAAAAAATGATTACGATTTTATTCAATGGATATTGTCAGGTAAATAATGAAATAATGCTCAAAATAAAAGGATAAGTCAACTAGTATCCAATTATCATTTTTAATATTGATAAATAATTAGGTCAGAGATTTAATTTGTGAATTATTTTGATGTTTTTGATTGTGCGTTCAATGCATTTAAGAGATCGTTCACATCAATATCGTGCACAGCACAAGCCTCTTCTATCGTTTCCATTTGAGAAGCGGGGCAATAGATACAATGAAAACCGAAGTTTGTAAGAATTTCTTCAGCATTTTCGTGATTTTCTAAAACATAAGCAATTATGTCAGTTTTTTTGAATTTTCTCATATTTCCCTCCTAATTGATTTGATATCCACATCTGTGACAATATTTTGAACCCTTAATCAATTTGTTTTGACATCTAGGGCAGATGGATATGCTAGAATTTTCGTTGCTAGAATGTGTATCAATTGTAGTATTAGCCTGATTCGAACTAGTATACTCGTTTTTCTTGTTTTGGTCAACATTTTCGATTGACTTTTCAGCGACAATTTTATTTGCGACAAAATTTTTATCGACCTGATCGGTGCCTTGCTTAGATTGTGTCAATGAATTATTGAAACTATCAAAGAATCCTGTATGACTAATTTCTGTGTTGCTAGATTTTTTTCGTTTCACACGTTCTTCAATTAAGATCTCAAACGAATTCAGTTGCAATCCAATTTTTGCAAGAGATTTTGAAATTCGATTTTTTATTTCTTCTTTCATATCACTAGTGAGATGTATGTTTTCCAAATCTCTTTTGAAAAAATAATTCATCAGACTTTCCCTGAGATAATCGTTTATTAGTATTGCAGAACTCACAGAATCGGGGTCGGGTATTATATAGAGTATAGACTTGAACAATTTTTTTGAGTCAATTGCGTTGCAATTATATTTAATAGTGAATATCAATTTTGCCAACCTATTTTGAATTTCAACTTTGTCTTTATATGTAAAAGAAATATCAAATTGCTTCGTATTGACAAAGTAAAAATCTATCTTTATTTTCTTCAATTTTTTATTTTTCCCTTTTTGTTTTTCGCACAATTCAGGTAGAGTTGTTTCATTCAATGTATATTCGCCAGCATTTAATTCTAGATAGTTTTTATCTTTATAGTTAATGTAACAAACAACTCCAGTCGGCACACTTATTTTACTACCATTTTTTATCGTGCAAAAATTTGACGTGATTACACCTTTTTGAATGTCGTCAGGAATTATCGAATTGAGTTTATTTTTTAGCCAACTAAACATACTACTATTATAACATTTTATTTTAAACTTCGCAAGTTATGAAATAATGTTGACATAAATTTTAATAAGGTATATAATTAATTTATGCTAAAGACGGTTTTAAGTAAATTGCTGATGGTGATGTATTTTGTGTGTGGAGCCTTGATACTAGAGGCTGTCACTTTTCATATACTCGGTATGGGGCTTATGCCAGAATATTTTGGATACAATTTTGCAATCATTATGTTCTTGGCTATCCTTATCTTCATAATACCCAATTTTACTGCACAATACATCATCTATACCATTATTCTAGGCGTGCAAGTCATAATGATTTATGTCAATTATTCGCTGTATATGATTTATGGTGATCTTTTTTCTATTGATATGATAAGGCTTCTAGATGAGGCTGGCGCCGCAATGACTAGCAATTTTATATATTTTTCCGTGATATTACAACTTGTGTTGGTATATATCGCAATCGTAGTGGTCGGATTTATGATGCTCAAGAAGTGCAAAAAGGACAAAATTAAAATTCGTCAGCATTATTCGATCTTCAACGTGATATTGATACTGGCAATACAATGTTTTGCTTGTACATATTATATCGACGAACGACTATATATCAATAGTCTTGCAGACGTGGATAGTGCCGATTATGTATCAAGTGATACTTTCCTTATGAATACTAGTTTTATGAAATATAGCAGTTATTCGAAATTTGGATCCTATGGATATATAACAAACCTTTTAATGGGTATGAATGATAAAATAGACGAAGAGGTTCAAAAGGCTACAATAGATTATTTCAACTCGGGAGAAAAGTACAACTATACGGATAGTGAAGTTTTTGGAATTGACTCGGGTAATAATGTCATAGTGATAATGATGGAATCACTTGAATGGTTTTGCTTTGGGGATGGCAATTATGATTCTGGTTTTAACAACTTGTCTTACGAATTGACGCCGAACATTTATTCATTAATATACGGAGAGGATTATTTGACCGATCCAAACAACGAAAATTTAGACAATGATAGTCTGGTGGCGAAAAAGTTTTTTGCCAAATCAAAGACAAACTACTCAGAGGCTTACGCAATTCTTGGTAATTACCCTGTTGGAGAGGGTATGACAGATATTGCAGGGGATTCGTATGACTCATCGCTAAATGCGTTCAATTACTCAATGCCGGGAGTATTGAGCAGTTTAGGGTACAACACGAGTTATGTTCATTCTCATGTTATTAGTTTTTATGACAGGAATAAAACTCATTCAAATTTAGGTTTTGAAAATGTTACAGGAAAAGATGGAGTGCTGGACTCACAGGGCAACCCAGTATACACCGGAGATGATTTGAAATGGAATCATTGGGATGCTGAAGGAGACTTTGCTAGAAATGCTATAGATTATATAATACCTACAGATTATGATGAACGTCCTTTTTACACTTTTTATCTAACAGTTTCTTCGCACGGATCTTATGCGTACAACGAGAATGAAGCCGATTGTATGCGCTATCAAAATTATGTCCGTTGGGGCGAAGACGATTGTATATACAACGATGTCACAGGATGTTGGGAATTGAAAGATAAAGATGCTTCTATAGAGGATTTGACACCTACAGAGTGGTATGCTAATGTCTTGAAAAATTACTATGACACATATCCAAGTTTGTGTGAAGAATTGGTGTACTATCAGTGTGGAGCAATGGGATTAGACGAGGCTATTGGCGTGATTGTGGATAAATTGAAAGAATATGATATTTATGACGAAACTACAATAGTATTATTTTCTGATCACTATGCTTATTATGACAAGTTATCCAATAGAGTAAAAGGTTTCGATGATGAAGACTATTCTAGCATTGAATTAAATACAATTCCTATGATAATTTCAAGTCCGGGCTTGAAAACGTTTAACTCCACACAGACAGATCCAGAGGATGTCATATATATTGAAAATACAAGATTTTGCTCTGCTTATGATATCATCCCTACCGTATTTGATCTGTTGGGTATAAGTTTCAATCAAAATCTATATTTGGGACATTCGCTCTTCACGCCTTTGCAATATTCTTATATGGAGAATGGAGAAGAGGTGGATATGGTCGTATATTATTCAAATACTGGAGGGCTGTTCTGTAGAAATGTGTACACTTACAATATGACTGATTATATATTTAATGGCATAGAAGAAGATCAAGAAGTAATAGACAAATTTAATGCTGAATTGAAAAAAGTGTTGATAAAAATGAATTATATTCAGTTGCTAAACGATAATCATTTGTACAATCAGGTAACGAATAAATAAAAAGAAAATAAAAAAAATGAGCAAAATCTGTTGACAATGAATAAATTATATAATATAATTGATTTGTTGTCAGTATGCCTCGATAGCTCAATGGTGGAGCACTCGGCTGTTAACCGATAGGTTGTAGGTTCGAGCCCTACTCGGGGCGCCAGTAAGACTGCAGTGCAGTCTTTTTTTATTTGCGGTTGGGGCTCGAACTAAAGTTCCACCTACGGTGCCAACTCGCGTAAACGCTCGTACTCGTGACGCTAAAATATACCCATTGGGGTATATTTTTTAACGCTACTCCCCCTACTCGGAGCGTCAAAAGCACAATATATAGTAGTGTTTGATGTGGTGTCACACTACTATTTTTTATTTATTTCTAAAAATTTAGTGTCAAATTTAGTGTCAAAAATTGCATTCATTTTTTCTGCCTGCTCTTTCTCGAAATCAGACAGTACATCGATATGGTATTTCTTTGTCGTGGACGAGTTCCCGTGCCCAAGCCATTTAGCAATGGTATTCTCATTAATGCCGTTTTCTGCACAGATTGTAGCGAATGTGTGTCTTAATGATTTCTGCGTGAATTCAAATCCGCATAGTTTTTTCAACTCTTCATTTTTTATTTTTAAGGATGGATATATTGATTTTTGATTTACTTTATGTTATAATTAACATAAGAGGTAATTATGGCTACACAATTCATCAATGAGTTTGAAGCATATAAAAGTGGAAGTGGGAGATTGGCGGATATTTTTGTAAGCGTACGTCTCGGTTCGAATCTGAGGCATATACCACTATCTCAAATCGTTGTCTATGTCAACGATTCCACATTTAGGCATATCAGTTCATTAAACGAGTTCAATAGATTGCTAAATAAACAGAAAGCGGATGGAGAAATCCGCTTAATGGCAGTTGATGGGAACAATAATCCCTTGTTTGGTAGTTCGGTCGATAACGATACACAATTGTACACGCGAACAAACGAGATACCAGAGATTTTTGTTTCTAGAGATTTGAATGGCGTCAGAGCGGATGGCAGTGAAGATAAGGTCGAATATGGACTGAAAAGAGCAGTAGAGATCAAAAAGAGTACAAATTTTAACAATAATGATCAATATGTGTATGTAGAATTAGCCAATGATTCTAATATGAAGTTTATTAAGAAAGATCAAATAGGATATTATGATGCAGGGCGATTTCGTAGCCTAAAAGACTTGGTGGATGCCGATCCAAGTGTGGATCTATTAGCAGTGATTCGAGACAAAGATTTGTATACCGTAGACAATATTTATGTCACCAAAATCTTCAGTTCATCCACTTGCTCGGTAGGTGAAGTGAAAGCGCGAGAGAGAATAGATATCACCAATCTGAAGATACATTCTTTCAACATTGATGAAAAGGGCAACATCACTACAACCGATTTGGATATTGATACGAAATATTCTGAACAATTTGCCTACAAAAAAGACAATCAGGCGTTGCTCGACATTTCAAATTACGAAGCGAACAATCAACATAGAGGAGATTATATCAAAGTAATATTCAAAGGGGAATCTTCTCCTACATTGGTACCAATAGACAACTTGTATTTGAAAGACTCTGCAGGAGTGGGCGAGCATATAGACAAGGAGGTGTTCCTATCCAATCCTAGTAGATATGTAGAGCAATCGTTATACTTCGTCCCAGATACTGAAGATATGACGAGCAGAAAGGAATTAGAGCCGTTGACAGTGGAGCAGGCGAATCTGATTTATGACAATGTTTACACTATGCAGGTCAACTCAAATGCTGACGCTGTAATGCGTGACGGCACCTATTTGAGATTAAAGGACGGCAGATACATTGAAGAAAATAAGTCTGTAAGACCGAATTGTTATGATTTCGTAGGCTTGTATGACACAGATTTTGATGCTTACTTCGTCCTATTTGAGCCTACGAGTGATTTCAAAGGTATGATCGTGTCAAAAGACGCATTCAGCGCACGTTCTTCAATAATAGAACAAGGAAAAGAACTGAAACTAGCGAATGCTATCAAAATCAAATTGTCCTCAAAACCTATGATAGAATGTGATCTGATTCAGACGTCAAGCACGAGTCAGGTCGCAGAGTCTGCAGAACTATTGAATAAACCTAATTTGAATAATGATGGCACTATCGCATATCTATATACTGGCTTTTTAGACAAAATAGAGAGGAGTCAGGAGGAAAAGACTCAGACAATCAAAGATGCGAACGCGGATTTTATCGAAAAATACAAAAATGGTCAGTACATTTTGGATAAAGTCGTGGATGATGAGGGGAAATTCGCCGATTTGGATCAACAAAAGAATAGATATTCTCTTTCTGCCACAATCACACGACCTGATTCTGCTAATGAGTTGAATGAATACAAATATTTCAGCAAAAACAAATTGACCTATGACGCAAGGACGAAGAGATTTACAGGAGGTCCAAAATATAATACTAGAGAAGCAATTGGCAGAGAGATGGCGAAGGGATTAAAGAATATATTTGTTGCTACAGGTCTATTGTTCTCATTAGGAGGAGTGTTCGCTTTGACTATTGCACCATTTGCTGTAGCAGGCGTGTTCGCTGGACTAGTCGCCTATCCGATAGGTAAATCCATAATCGAGGTAGTCAAGGGATATAGGATCAACCGAAGAGATTATAAATATAAAGATAGGGTGGAGGAAAATAGAAAGCAGTTTAGCAAGGAAATCAATGAAGAATTGAATGAATTGTATTTCCAGACCAAAGATAAATTGGATCAAGTCAATTACGAATTTGTAAAAGAGCATTTCAAAAGACAAATTTTGGAATCCTCAGATCCTGCGATCGCGGGGCTAAAGGGTAGCAAATTGCAATCAGAGATAGACAAACGCATCCGTGAGATGCCAGACGATGAATACAGGTTGCTCACGCAAATTCCTAGAGGACAGTATATTGGCGCATTCCTAGATAGGATGAAAAAAATTGAGGAGAAGAAGGACAATTTCGCCACCACGAAATATTATGCAGATTTTCAAGTGGTGGACGGAAGAGCAGAAGTCACTCCTGCCAATGCGTATCTGTTTAGCAAATATAGGGAAGAGATGTCCGCTCTAGAAAAGGACATCAAGAGATTGAGGCGCGGAGCCAAAACTGATCCGAATAAAAGGGCGCTATTAGAGAGTAAAGTTAGAGAATATCAAGTCAAGACAATGAATTATCAGTCGCTAGGCAAAGAGTGCAAGCGAGATCCTAGATTTGATATAGTGGATGACAAGATCAATTTGATGAAAGGACTGATGATATTCAAAGAATTCGGCGACATATTTGAGCAGGAAGAAAAATTCAAAGATTATTTTACACCAGAAGAAAAGGACTTCATCTCGCACCTTGATTATAATCCAGAGAAAAATCAATTCACTTATGACGGAAAAGTTTTCAATACTACAAATTCAATAAATCAAACTATATCGTATAAGAAACAAAAGAAGTTTGTCCCAGTGGATAAGATTGTAAACACGGTATCACAGAAGATTTGCGATTATGGCAAAGATATGCCGACATATCTATATGAAAAGGGCAATACACTGATAAAATCTGCGAATTTTGAGATAGACAAAGATACAATTAATACCACTACGGAAACAGAGGTGGCACCAGTTGCTCCAGGGTCAGAAGTGACACCAGTTGCTCCTGAGATGGTCGCACCTACGCCACCAGCCCCTAAGAACAAGACTGGGAAAAGGTCGTCAACGATGACTAAATTGACTCCTAAAAGATTGGAAACATTGCTAGATAGGATCTCTGAATTGGGCGAATTGGATAAACAGTACTTTGGTCCAGATGAAGATATGTCAAATGATATAGATGACAAAATCAAGGATTTGGAAAACTTGATACGAGAAGATTTGCACTTACTCAAAAGTGCAGGTGCAAGCAGTAGCGATAGATATGTGAAATACAAAAGAAGAATAGTGATTGCGGAAATGATATTAAAACAGCACAGGTTAATGAACGAAAAACGTGCGAAAATCAATGTTAGTGCAAAAATTTAATAAAATCCTATGAGCAAAGTGGCGATTTGCTAGGAAGTGTGGAAATGACACTCGCAGGTATGCGTAGAATACAATTAAGGTGGGCAAATATATGCAATTGGTGTATATATGTCAATTAGGGTGGAAACGCGGTGACACCGTCCCTATGCAATATTTTTGCATAGGGTTTTTAGTTTTTTGATAGAAAATAGATTATAGCAAAAGTGGTGAAATTTTCACCTACAAATCAAATAAAATACAAATAGGATACGAATATACAAGAAAAATTAGTCGAAAAGTCAAATAAAAAACAAATTTATTAAAAAGGAGAAAGTATGGGGAATTTTGATAAAATAGTGAATTTATGTAAGAATCGAGGATTTATTTTTCCGGGTAGCGACATCTACGACGGGCTTGCCAACACTTGGGACTATGGTCCTGTGGGAGTCGAGTTGAAGAACAATATCAAGCGTGCTTGGTGGAAAAAATTTGTTCAAGAGGCGCACAATTCGTTTGGTGTGGACGCGGATATATTTATGAATAGCAGAGTTTGGGACGCTAGTGGGCATACTGCAAGTTTTTCCGATCCGAAGATGGACTGCAAGAGTTGCAAGACTAGGCATAGAGCAGACAATCTCATTGAAGAGCATAGCAAAGGAAAGGTCAATCCAGATCTGATGAGCAATGAGGAGATGGAAAATTATATCAAAGAGCATCACGTCTGCTGTCCAAAATGTGGAAAATGTGATTGGACTCCCATAAGGAATTTCAATCTTATGTTTTCGACTTCACGCGGAGTGACGGACGAGAGCCAAAATCTCATTTATCTCCGCCCAGAGACAGCGCAGGGCGAATTTGTGAATTTCCTCAATGTTCAGCGCAGTATGCGAGCAAAAGTACCATTCGGTATCGCGCAGATTGGTAAGGCGTTCAGAAATGAAGTGACGCCGGGCAATTTCACCTTCAGAACGATCGAATTCGAGCAGATGGAACATCAGTGGTTTTGTCGTGCTGATGAAAGTATGAAATACTACGAAGAGTACAAGAAAAAGGCAATGGATTTCCTCCTCTCGCTAGGCTTCAAAGCAGAGAACTTGAGATTTCACGACCACGATAAATTGGCGCATTACGCTAAGGCGGCATCTGACATTCAATACTTCTATCCAATCGGCTGGGAAGAACTCAACGGGATCCACCATAGAGGAGATTGGGATCTATCTAGGCACCAAGAATATAGCGGAAAATCAATGCTGTACCTCGACCCATACACGAACGAAAAATATATTCCGAATGTCATAGAATATTCCATCGGAGCAGACAGATTGACTTTGGCGGTGATGTGCGAGGCGTATGACGAAGAAAAATTGGAGAATGGCGAAACTCGCGTGGTGATGCATTTCCACCCAGCGATCGCACCATACAAAGTGGCGATCCTTCCGCTTCAAAAGAATTTGAGTGAAAAAGCAATGGATGTGTATACGAAACTGTCCAAGCACTTTATGGTGACTTATGATGAGGCAGGTAGCATAGGCAAACGCTATCGCCGTCAGGATGAAATAGGCACTCCGATGTGCGTGACGATCGATTTTGATACATTAGACAATGACACAGTGACTATTCGAGACCGCGACACTATGGAACAAATTCGTTTGAAGATCGATGATTTAATAAATTATATTGCGGAAAAAATAAAGTATTAAAATAAAACACAATGCGATAATGAAGTGAACCTCCTTAAGTTGTCTAACTTTTGGGGTTCACTTCAAATTTTATGCATTGTGTTATTTTATATTAATAAATTAATTTGACGAAATTTCACGAATACCATTTTATTAAATAATATAATTTGTGTTTATTTCATAAAAAACAGTTTTTATAAAGATATATATCAATTTTTGAATTATTAAATATTATTTTAATTGACGTATGGAATTTAATACATCAGCATCATTAAAGATACGATTACTTTATATTCACGTTTGCTATGATGTCGACAGAGACTTCTTTTATCAATTGAAGAGTGATTTTGTATTGACCGATTCCTTTGATGGTAGGGAAGTCCTTGATCTGATTTTTTTCAACCTTTATTCCATCGGTATTCAATGCATTGATGATCTCCTGCTTGGTGATTGAACCGAATGCCTTTCCATTGGCACCTACACTGAGCGTAAAATTGTATACTTTGTTTTTGATTTTGTTTGCAACCGCTTGATACTCTTTCACTAGTTCTCCGTGATGAAATTCTTTCGCCTCGACCTGACCTTTGTGATCATTTAGATTACTGGCATTTGCCACTTTTGCAATGCCTTGTTTGATCAGCACATTGTTTGCATAGTTTGGATTGACATCAATTATATCACCCGCTTTACCTTTTCCCTTCAAATCTTTTATCAATATTATTTTCATATTTACTCCTAATATTAGTTTAGCACAATGAAAAAAAATTGTCAATTTTATATTATTTGAGTATTCGAACATAATGTGAAAAATGTTGATAATTAGAAAACTTATGGCCGTATAAACGTGAAAAAATCAAAAAATTAGTGATTTTGATATGAAAAAGATGATTTTTTATAGCAAGATATTGAAAAAATAAAATTTTATGTTCACATCTATATTTTAAAACTTGATTTTGTATAAATTATTCATTTTTGAGAAAAATATAAGTATGGATGTAGTTTGTAGAAAATATAGTTGTATATATAATGATAGAGCAAAGTGTACGCGTGCTAACCTTAGCATAAATTCGAGTGCAGATTGTGGTGACATAACCATTGATAAGGATAAGCAAGTCGAAGATGTTTCACTTGATATGTTTAGTCACGAGCCAGATATTGCACCATATCATCATTGCAAAAATATGAATATAACTTGCGATAGTGACACCTGCATATTCAATCGTGAGGGTGAGTGTTTTTCAAATGGGATATTTGTAGGAAGTGCTACAACTGTTGCACCGTGCAATAGTTTCGTGCCTAGATAATAGAGAAGCGAATAGAGTTTGAATTTATGCGATGAACCGCAAAAGTTGGATGAATGAGTCTAGTTCATCACGTGTTTTCTATATATTAATCGTAAATTTTGATTGGATAATAGCATTACAATTAAGCACGTCAAAATTTCCGTTGTGAGATTTTTATGATTTGAAATCAAAATCTATCCACTCGAATATCTATGCCAATGAAGCAAAATTCACTTAAAGGAATTGCATTATCACGTCAATGAAAATATATTTAATGGATAGAGTCGGACTTGATATTAATAGTCAATTTTAATGAGCAGTCAGCATATATTGTTTTTTATAGAAACATAAGTCATTTTTTGATAAAACAGGCGAAAAAATTGAATGAAGGTTTTTCTATCTTAATTTTATTTGTATTTAAAATTTTTTAGGCGATAAAGAGAAGGGATAATCAAAGTCTCATTGAAATATTATTTTTCAATTGTGTAGTCATCCTCATCCAGATCTATAACGGTCTCTCTTTTTACTAAATCTTTAAAATTATGCTTTATTTTTTTGATCCTAGTCGTCACTATTATGCTAGTGACGATTTCCATCAAAGAATTGAATATGATTGCAAGTCCCAAAAAAATATTGAACGCACGTTCGCTTTCAAAAGGATTGGCAATAATCATAATTCCTAAGATCAAAATGATAAATGCGAAAATCGTATCTATCCACCAATTCTTCGCATTGAAGCGTCTATAGTTGAATGATTTTTGCATTTTGTTTAAAGACGCGAATACAAACAGCGTGCCAACGACAAAAGCAAAAACGGCAATGTTGGATAGTACATTTGCGGATAAGGATATAATTATACCAAATAAAATGTCGATACATCCTATCCAAAATCCAAGACTTTCATAGCCATATATAAAGTAATTTATGATTTCAACAATACCGCAAACTGCCAATCCTAATCCAAATAGCAAAATGATAGTATATTTGGTAGTCTCAGGGAAAAAGATCAAGCAAATTCCAAAAATTAGGCAGATTATATTGAATATTAGTGAAGTAAATTTGATTTTTTTAAAAATTTTTTTCATTTAAACTCCTTTGCAAAATTTTAACTAAATTTATTTGTAATAATTAATTTTAAATTTTATAAAAATAGATATTTATATAGTAGATTTATAAACTTAATTCATTTCATTTATATATTTTCCTAAAATTTTATTAATAATTCAAAAGTTAAAAAATTAAGTTAATTTTAATGTAAGATTGAATAAAAATTAAATATAATTCGTTAGATAGTATAATGAAATATCAAATCTTAACGTTCTATATATTTTAAATTGGTTGACAAATCTAGTCATTAAATATATAATCATAATATGTGGAATAAACTATTGGCATTGCTATTATGATGATTGCCGACAATGTCGGCACATTGTTTGGTTGTGCTGAAAAGATTTTTTGACAGCATAACCGCTGTCAATTTTTTATTGATACTAGGAGAATATATGAAAGAATACAATCATCAAGAAGTAGAATCAAAGTGGAGAAAATTTTGGGAAGAGAATAAAACATTCAAAACGGACATCTGGGATTTTTCCAAGCCAAAATTTTATGCTTTGGATATGTTTCCATATCCTTCAGGATCTGGTCTTCACGTAGGTCATCCAGAGGGATATACTGCGACCGACATTGTCAGCAGAATGAAGAGGATGCAAGGATATAATGTATTGCATCCAATGGGCTTTGACTCTTTTGGATTGCCCGCCGAACAACACGCCATAGAAACTGGGAATAATCCTAATGATTTTACTCTTAAGAATATTGAATATTTTACAAATCAATTAAAAAATCTCGGCTTTTCGTTTGACTGGGATAGAATGGTGTCCACAAGTTCGCCAGATTACTACAAGTGGACGCAGTGGATATTCAAGCAATTATATCTTGATGGGCTAGCAAAGTGCGTAGATATGCCTGTCAATTGGTGCGAAGAATTGGGTTGCGTGCTAGCAAATGACGAAATTGTGGATGGCAAAAGTGAGCGTGGAGGATATCCTGTAGTCAAGAAGAATATGAAACAATGGGTTATTGATATGCCTAAATATGCGGAGAGATTGCTAAAAGGATTAGACGAGATTGATTGGCCAGAATCTACAAAAGCTATGCAACGCAACCGCATTGGCAAATCAGAGGGTGTAGAAGTAGATTTTGATATAGTGGGTGGAGGAAAATTCTCTATATTCACTACTTGTATTGAAACGATCTATGGTATCACCTTTATGGTCCTCGCACCCGAGAGTAAACTTGTTGACGAATTGAAGCCTAGAATCAAGAACTGGCGTGAAGTAGAAAAATATAGAGAAGCGACCGCAAAATTGAGTGACCTTGACCGCACAGAATTAAATAAGGGCAAGACGGGTGTCAAACTGGATGGTATTTTCGCCATCCATCCGCTTACCAAAAAAGAGGTGCCAGTATTTATTGGAGATTTTGTATTGGCAAGTTATGGTACAGGCGCAGTAATGGCTGTGCCTAGCCACGATCAACGCGATTTTGAATATGCCATCGCACATAATATCCAGATGATTCAAGTGATATCAGGCGCCGATGTGAACAAGTGTGCGTTTGAAAAACATTCTTATCTAGGCAAAGGTTGCAAACTTATTAATAGTGAGGAATTCACAGGGCTCACAGTCGAGCAAGCCAAAGTCGCAATCACTGAAAAACTAGAGGAACTCGGCAAGGGACGCAAGACGGTCAACTACAAGATTCACGAATGGATTTTCGCTAGACAGCGCTATTGGGGCGAGCCAATTCCAATTGTCCATTTTTCAGACGGTGGTATGCAAGCACTGAATGACAATGATCTGCCGGTGATACTACCCGTGTTAGATGATTATAAACCATTGAAAGATGGTAGGAGTCCACTGGCTAAGGCAACTGACTGGGTGAATGTCACCATTGATGGCAAAAAGGCTATGCGTGAGACAAATACAATGCCAGGAAGTGCAGGCTCTAGTTGGTATTTTTTGAGATATATAGATCCGCATAATGACAAAGAATTTGCAAATATTGAATTGTTGAAACACTGGATGCCTGTAGATCTCTATGTAGGGGGACCAGAGCACGCGGTCGGCCACCTCTTATATTCTAGGATGTGGAACAATTATCTATATGATAAAGGTTTGGTGCCAGTAAAAGAGCCATTCAAAAAACTCGTTCATCAAGGTATGATACTGGGTGCCAACGGAATTAAAATGGGCAAACGCTATCCAGAATATGTAGTGGACCCCAATGACATTGTCAAAAAATATGGGGCGGATACATTGAGACTGTATGAAATGTTTATGGGACCACTCGAGATGTCGAAACCTTGGGATGACAAAGGTGTCCTTGCGTCACGAAAATTTTTGGATAGAGTTTATAGAATGTATCAAGAAAAACCGATTTTGGACAAGGAAAACAAAGATCTTGAAATGATATATCATCAAACTGTGAAGAAAGTAACTGAAGATTTTGAAAGTCTGAATTTCAACACAGCAATTGCTCAATTGATGATATTTATCAATGCGGTCAGCAAGGAGGAATTTTTGCCACGCGAGTATGCTGAAGGATTCGTCAAGTTGCTAAACCCAATTTGCCCTTGCATTACAGAGGAAATGTGGCAAGAATTGGGGCATAACGAAACTATTGCCTATGAGAACTGGCCAACTTTCGACGAAAGCAAAATTGTAGTAAATACGATAGAAATTCCAGTTCAAGTAAATGGCAAACTTCGTGGCAAAATAGCGGTGAACAAAGACGCTTCAGAAGAAGAAATAAAAGAAAAGGCGATAGCCGAAGTCAAATCATATCTGTCGAGTGGATATAAAAAAATCATATATATTCCCAATAGGATATTCAATATCGTGGTATAGAATGAATTTTGCAAATTTATATTTACATTAATTTAGTTATGAAATAAAAATGCATTGCACTATATGCTGTATCTAAAAATATAGTTTTATGATACATCACAACTGGCAATGCGTTTTTTAATCATTTGTACGTTTTATAAATGATGTTAGACAAGAGCATTATGATATCATTAAAATTTTTGTATCAAACTGATTTTGAGTTGTCAAGTTGCAGACCTTCTACAGCGGAATCGGCAATTTGCTCCACATTTGGTAATATTACGTCCAAAAATCTAGCATTCCTGAAACAATTATCGGGCACACTTATTACATTCGGCAGATACAGTGCATCCTCGCTTTCAGCCTCTTCAAATGCAGACTCTCCGACAATTGAAACGCTATCAAAGGAGTCAGCACAATGAAAATGTCGCACTTTTTTGAATGCGCCTTCACGAATTTCTTTGATATTAAAGGCGGAATCGAAGTAGAATGTGTCAATATTCAGTCGATAAAGACAATATTCATCTATAATTTCCACTCTGTCTGAAAAAGATATAGATCTAGGTCGTTCGCGCATTAAAATGTGATCTATCAATTCGCGTGTAACAGTCTTTGCGGTAATGATAACTTCTATACCAGTCTTTAAAGATCCCATTTTCTTATATTGATTCCTAAAATTCATATTCTACCTTCTTTGTTGTATATATTAATCGAATATTGAGTATAAGTCAATGTTGTTATGTAATATTTACATTATTTTTTATCATTTGATTCAATCTCTGTTGATAATGTAGTTTTATATCCTTTATTCTCTTTTGGACGTAAATCGTTAGGATAGTATACGTCAGTTTTGATATCATTGACAATGTTTTGAAGTCTATTAGCGATCACATAAGGATTCTCAATATCCCAAAGTACAGCGGTCTCAAAATTACTGCGAATATAAATATCTCCAACCTTTAGTATTTTATCTAAGGCTCCGACACGTAGATTCACTGATTGAATGTCTGCATAAAATATGTTTTTTATATCAATGATTATACCAGAACGAATGATTAGACGTTTTGTCGTCAGAGCATATTCGATATTCTTGTATTGAAACACCGCAGTGACTATATTGCTGATCCAGATCCATATTGGCGTCAGGTGAATGATGAAAAATATTATTAAGAACACAATCAATGGAGTGGGGGACAAACTAAATACGCCATACTTTATCAGCATATATATAATTATTCCATCCAAAATTCCCCATATTAGAGCAATCGGAAACATAGTCAAAATCTTCGACCATATATAGGCAGATTTTTTAGGCTTGGCTCTCCATAAAATTTCTTCATCCTTGCCTAGCAAATCTTCTATGTTGTTTATTCTCATCTCGTCTGTGCCGAAATATTTTTCATTGTACTTTGCCATAAATACTCCTGATATCATTATAATTGATTTTTGATGTTTTTTCAAATGTTTTTTTATAAACAATTTGAAATATTTAGATATTTTGTTTCCTTAATTTAAATAATATGATTTTATCTAATTTTTTAGTTTTGAGCCTTTCTAGTTCTTTCGTAGTAGTTTTATCTAGAATGCGAGCAGTTTTGATAAATATGAAAAGATTGCTCAAACTTCTACTCAATCTATTCAACCATTTAATGAAGAACAAATCTATTCCTATCTCTTATCATTTAAAGATATAGACAAAGACAACGAAAAGGCAAAGCAAAGACGAATTGTGATATGTTTATTAATAAAGTTGTGTTATTTGACTACCATATTGACATTTATTTCAATGCAAGTGATGACAAGAAAACTCATTTAAAACTTAAAGAAATGCCAGAAGATGACGAACTTTTTGACAATAAATCAAACAAAAAACAACCCGAAACCATAAAGGGTTCGGATTGTTTGCACTTGGCGGAGGCTTAGGGATTCGAACCCCAGGATGCTTTCACATCGGTGGTTTTCAAGACCACTGCTTTAGACCGCTCAGCCAAACCTCCATAAAATTTGATGCTGGCAATTTCATTAATCGAATGCGATTGCAATTGATTGTCAAATGATAGGTAGTCATCATAGTTGAAATAAAATAGATCGTAATCGAAAATTGTATTTTAATGGATCAAAGATCACATCCAGCAATTTAATGAATTTGAATTTTGATTTAATAGTCGCATATAATAGTGCTTTAAGATTCAAAATACTAATGTAGTATATCATAAAAAAAATGTTTTGACAAGAGATTTTATCAATTTTTTTAACAAGAAACTAAATATTAAAAACAATCTATACAATATTATTGTAGATAAAAATCTCAGATTTTCTGGAGGTTCGGTTGATGCATATTGATCAAATAACGTTAATAATGTCAAAGTATTATAAAAATTGAAAAGTAAAAATTCATTATGAAAGTTGAAAACATAAATATATAAAAATGTACACAATTTCGTATCGCCTTTAAAAGATGGTTGTTACTATTATATGAAATGCCACCAGATTCACTAGAGGTGTTTTAATTATAAAAAGTGCCTGAATAAAGAAGTCTTAATTCAACAAAACTAACTCAAAATATGAATTGATGTATTAGAATGATTTGTCTAAGCCTTTAACTTTTACTTATTTTTCATCAAATATTGATTAATGAAACGTGATTTGTATTGAAAAATTTCTACGAATGTGTTATATTAACTGCAGGAGCACAATATGTCTGAAAATTTGATAGTATCGTCATCTATAAGATTGGCGTCTAACGATCTTGTAAAATCTATTCAAAACGCATCACCAGATGAAAAAAAGACAATTTTCAAAGATAAAAATTTTAGGAGATATATAATCACGGAATTATCTCGAACTGATTGGGGAAAGATACTGACATTCATAGACAAAGATAGTTTTGATTCATTGTTTGACGACGATTTCGCAAAAATGTTTGTACAAGAGGCTGGAGAGTTTGAGTATAAAGTAGATTATCTATATGCCTTTTTAAACAAAGATTTGCTCAATAGTATGAAAGAAAAAAATTACCTTTTCACATTACTGCAAAGACTATATTTTGCTAATGCTTTTTTTAGTAATATAAAGTTGATTTATGAAGAGCGAAAAAATTTGTTGACGCGTGCATTGAAAATGCCAGATTTGAATGATGAGATTCTGTCAATAATTCAAAGGAATTTTTATCCGATAAAATATGATTATAGTAAAATCATTGATTATGCGGAAAATGAACAGGCAATTCAAGATATGCAATCGATTTTGTCAAATCCTGACATTTACAAGAGATACGCGAATAATTTTCCTTTGCTGTCTGCATTGTCGCCTCACAATAGAGAATATTTCTATAAAGATGTAGATTTTTCGCAGATGAACGAGAAACAAAGAGCAATATTGTTCAAACTGATATCAAATAATATACAATTCCGAATTCCAAAACAGATTTATATCAATTCGGAATTCATAGATTATGTTTCGAATATTTCAAATATAGAGCAGTATAGGTCAATCATTTACAATTTGATCGACAACAACGCGAATGCAATGAAATTAATTGAAGCGAAAAGGAAAGAAATATATGATGAACTAATTGATAGATTTATCAACGACAAATTGAACAAATTCGGAGATCTTGTTTATGATGATCAATCTGGGAAAAAGAAATATAAGAGAAATATATATAGCGTGATTTATCGAGACAACGGAAAATATGTAATATTTGATAAATATTTTGCGGCCTGCCCACGTGACACATTTTTTGCGTGCGGAATGTTGTATGATGCATTGAATACACTGCCAGAATTCAAAGAGATGCTTAGTAGTGAAGAAATTGAAATTATAGATAGAATAGTGGACCTTTTTCATTTGGAAATTGACACGTATAAAGAGTATAACGACATTGAATATTTCAAAACGTACAACGAGAAAAAAGATGTCTATCAAGAACTAAACTCGCCATCAATCATTTCAAATGAACTCAAATATCGCTATCAAGCAGCGTGCGAAGAATTTAGGAAGATAGAAGATATGCTTCCGAATAAAAGTATAGCAATCACGTTTGCAGATATGCTGAAATCCGCGAGACTTTGTTTCTCAAGACATTTAGCAGATAATTTATATACACCGAAAGGCGAGCCAACGAGGATAACAGATGATGGAGTGAAGATTTACGATATATCAAGTAGAGATTTTCATTGTTTGGTTCACGCCGAAGATAAACTTGATTTTGACTATATTGAAGTTTCAAATGATGACCACAATATTAATATCAGTATGAGTTTGATAGACAATAATCATCTTACTTTGTATAAAAATGGAATATGCCTAGGGTATTCAAAATTTTCTAGCAATTCAATTTTGCACGCACTGTATGAGGATAGTTTTACCACTTTGGCGAGCAAAGAGAAATCTATATTGAAAGAACGATTTAGATATCCGATCACAAGTTATGTCCCAACTTATTTGGACGTAGATGATCTTATGGGAAATACGGTATCATACAATGAAATTAAAGTGAAAGCGAATCCAAATGCTAGCGATCAAGATAATCGGCAAATATTCAAAGCGGATTATATTTTATGTCTTGATACCGTTAGAAAGTCGGAACTGAAAATTGCCAAAAAACTTAATTTGCCAATAGTGTTTATTGATTCAATGAAAGCAAATAGAATTTTTAACAACAAAAAATATACACCTGTTATAAAACGTGAAATTCCAGATATTGGGTTGGAATATATTGACTCAAAACTAAATAATTATTAGATTCATTTTATATAATCCAAGATTTTACTAAACTCTTTGATTAGATATTCTTCGCTGATTGCGCAATTTGCAGGACTGGTGCTGGGCAGATATATTGCGGTTTGCTTGGTATATCTATTGAACAAGGTATATGCAGTTTTGCCAATAGTAAAGACGGCTTTGATATCTGCGACATTAAAAATCACATTGAAATCATTTATTTTAGGATTTTTAATGGTCGAATCGCTTGACCTGTAAATTTCGCACGACTCAAGTACGTCCCACAATGCAATATTATTTTTTAGGACTAAATCGATTTTCTCTTGATTTGATTTCGGATATGGTGCATCCAAGATGATAGAAAGAATTTTCCAAAATCTATTTTTGGGATTGCCGAAATAAATATTAGCCTCTCGCGATTTAATTGATGGTATGCTACCTAAAATTAAAATTTTGCTATCTTTGTCAAAAATTGCTGGAAATGTATGCGTTACTAAATCATATTTTTTCATATTACTATTATAACAAAATTTTTGCTAATTTCAATCTTATAAAAAAAATTTCATCACTTGAATATAACGCAAAATTCTTACGTAATTTTAAATGAAAGATGGAAGAAAAGAGCATATATATAATTTTGAGTCAAACTGGGACAATGTTTTCGAAAGCGTTGAAGTTTTTTTACGGGTGCAGAATGCAATCATTTCATCGGAGGTTTTGTACAAGAATGAAAGAACATCGGTGCATTCAAACTTTTTCAAAAAACAAGGCAAAGGTGTTGGACATAAAGATCAATATCAATCAATATAAAAAAATTAAACTTATGATTGAGTATCTTTCAAAAAACAAAATTTAGTTTAAGTACAATTATTTAGGAGTGGTATTTGCGATGCTCAATAGAGACTATAAGGTGCACCATAGATATTGATGTTCTCAATTTGTGCGTGCTTGTTTGGTATATTTAGGAATTGAGAATGTGGACAATCTCCCCAAGATTATCAAGCCAATAGATTTTCTGAAATTAGAGAATAAGACGATATTGTTCAAAGGATTTTTGAAAAACTGATATTTTGATATGAATCAGAAATAGTAGAAATGAAAAAAATAATAAAAATTGAATAAAAGTACATAAAAAACAAATAAAATAATAGATATTTTATGAATTTTTTTATTTTTTTATAATTATTAATTCTGAAATCAAAGATTTGAGAAATTTGAATTATGAAAGTAGAAAAATTTTGAAATCGCAGAAGTAGAACAATTGGATAAATTTTAACGATGAAATATATCTTGCAAGAAAAAGAACATATTGACCAAATCAATATGTCCTTTTTTGTTTTATAATAAGAGATTTGTTATAACTAAGCCCTGCATTTTTATTTTGAACATTGCAATAAATTATATCTTAATAAATTCTGCCTAATAAATCATATATAAATAAATGGTATTTAAATATCAAAATTTATTTTTTCATTCTGTTTGCTTTTGAGTCCACAGATTTCATATAACTAGCAAGGTCGAGACACTTGTTTGAATATCCCCATTCGTTGTCATACCAAGCCACAAGTTTGACGAAAGTAGGACTGATCATTATACCCGCTTTTTCATCAAAAATGCAGGTGTGAGGATCGCCAATAAAGTCGCTAGACACAACTGGTTCATCTGTATATCCAAGAACATTAGGGATAATATCTTTACTATACTTTTTCATAGTTTTACATATATGTTCGTAGGTGGTAGGTTTTTTTAGTTTAACCGTAAAGTCAACGACACTTACATTAATTGTCGGCACGCGGAAACTCATCCCTGTCAATTTCCCTTTTAGATGTGGCAATACCTCGCCGACTGCTTTAGCAGCACCTGTAGAACTAGGTATAATATTTGCACTGGCAGCACGCCCACCTCGCCAATCTTTTTTCGAAATACCATCTACAGTGAGTTGAGTGGCAGTGGTGGAGTGAATCGTACTCATCAGACCCTCTTCAATTCCATACACATCATCGATCACACGAACCAAAGGAGCAAGGCAATTGGTTGTGCAAGAAGCATTTGATACAACAGTCATATCCGATGTATATTTATCTTCATTGACACCGCACACGAAAGTAGGGCAATTTTTGCCCGGTGCACTGATGATGACCTTTTTGGCACCGCCTTTAAGGTGACGTATGGCGTCTTCTGCCTTTGTAAATTTTCCTGTGCATTCAATCACATATTCGGCGCCAGCAGATTGCCAGTCTATATTATCAGGCTCTTTTTCAGCATAAAAAGCGATAGGTTTTCTATTTAATTTCAATCCATCTTGACTCACTTTCAATTCTGAATCTGCCTTGCCATGAACAGTGTCGTATTTATATAGATAGCAAGCATATTCTGGTGTCAAAAATGGGTCGTTGATTGCGACGACTTCGACATCGTCTCTATCTACACTTGCTCGTAGGACCAAACGCCCAATTCTACCGAATCCATTGATTCCAATTTTTACTTTCATAAATCCCCCTTAAACTTAAAAATAGTTTATTAAAATAAAATAAAATTGTCAAATGTTTGTTTTTAATTTTGTCCTAATGTCTAAAATTAATACAATGATTTTAGCAATTTTATCATATTTATTTGCAAGTATAATAGTGGTGTATGTATGCAAAAAGATGAGAATGCGATACACAGTTTTTCCTACGCTCAAATTGACTCGTAATGGGATTAGTTTTTTTTCGCATTCTCGCCACAGACTAAGGATTGACAATTCAAAATTCATTGTACTAAAAGATAGGGTATATATAAAGACAAGTTCAAACATCATTATATTAAAAAATGTTATGCAAGTGAATTTATATAATAATTATTTGTATTTTACCTCACAGGGCGAGTGCAAAATATTTTTTGATTGTACATCAATCTTTAGGCAATTCAATATCTCTGTAAAATCAGAATATTTAGATTTTGACCAATTGAAACAGATGGCACTTCTAGATATAATAAACAATCAATTTGAATTGAAAAATTGCAAAATTTTGATTAAATATTTGAAAATCATACGCTATACTTTAAATATTGAAATCGGCGAAAAAGAAATTAAAGTGAAACCGAATAAATATAAAATTCCATTTACATTGATCTACAAATCAAATGATAAAATAAAAAAGATTAATATCGAACAATCATTTTGAAATTGACGAATAATTTGATATAATAATCTTATGGCTATTATTAATGATGATTTGAATATAAATTTCACACCGCTTGCCGAGAGAATGCGGGCGCGCAATCTAGACGAATTCGTAGGGCAAAAGCAGATCGTAGGAAAGGATAGTTTAATTAGACGTGCACTGATGGTTAATAGACTGGGTAGTTGCATATTTTATGGTCCGCCGGGTGTAGGTAAAACTACTTTGGCATATATAATTGCAGATTCTTTGAAATTGAATTATGAGAAACTGAATGCCGTGTCGAGCGGTGTGGCTGAGGCGAAAAAAGTCATAGAAAATGCACGTTCGTATTTTGAACTGACAGGCAAAAGCACGATTCTCATTCTCGATGAATGCCATAGATGGAGCAAAGCACAGAGCGATTCTGTTTTGGAAGCGATTGAACGAGGATATATCACTTTCATCGGTACCACTACAGAGAATCCGCACATAAGTATGACCCCCGCCATTGTGAGTAGGTGTAGAGTTTTCAAATTCTTACCACTTGAAGTGGAGGACATCAAGGACGCTCTGATTCGAGCGGTGAAAGATAGAGAACGAGGGTATGGAAGACTAAACATAAAATTAGATCCAGATGCGGTCAGTCATCTGGCGATGTTTTCAAATGGAGATTTGCGCTCTGCTTACAACGCACTAGAACTTGCCGTGACGACTACGCCACTCAGTAGCGACAATTCTATTCACATCACCAAATTGGTGGCAAGTCAATGCATTCAGCAACCGGTCATCTCGGTTGATGAAAATTTGTATTATGATTTGTTGAGTGCGTTTTGCAAAAGTTTACGAGGTAGCGATACGGATGCTGCACTATATTATTCTCAACGTCTCATAAAAGCAGGGTGCGATCCATTGCTTATATGTAGGAGACTGATCGCACACGCCAGCGAAGATGTAGGGATGGCGGACAGCAATGCTGCGTTGATCGCAATGGTGGCTATGAATGCTGTGAAAAATCTCGGTATGCCAGAAGGAAACATACCACTTGCTCACGCGATAATTTATGTTTGCGAGGCAGAGAAGTCCAACAGTGTGATTGTCGCATTGAACAAAGCAAAACACGATGCGGAGTTCAATCCTGATGATAATGTGCCAGAGCATTTGAAGAATTATCACTACGATGTGAAAGATCCGCCAAAATATAAGTATCCGCACGATTATGGTGGATATGTGAAACAACAATATT
>CALWPK010000004.1 GCA_944383415.1 uncultured Clostridia bacterium
CTGTAAATTCTAAGTTTTACTTCCATAAGTTTACTTGTATCAATCTTTTTCATTTTATTCTCCTTTTAATTTTTATTTGTTTTTGTTTTTAGTTTTAATTTTACATTTCACACCTCCTTTTAAATGATTTTACTATTCTCGCGTGGACACCATTTGTCCCTGCGGGAAAAGTTTTTTAACTTTTCATATATATTTTTACATAATCGCATTATCACCATTTGATAATGCGGGGAAAAATTTTATATCTAAATTTTACAGTTCTCGTAGGGACACCATTTGACCCAGCGAAAAATATTTTTTAACTTTTTTCACCCAAATTATAACAATCCCGCGTGTTCACCATTTGAACACGCGACAAAAATAGTAATAAAAAAACCGTAATAGTAATCATTACGGTTTTTTAATATTAAGTTATTGTTTTATTTTCTATCGATATGTTTAATTAACCATCAATTTGCTAGTTCTTTCAATAAACTTTGCAGGTATTTTGTTATGCATTTTCCACACAATCGAAATAGGTCTTGATCCCTCGTGTGAGACATAATCACAATAACCTAAAATTGAATAATTTTCTGTATTACCATATTCATTCACTCTATAATTTCTAACACACAATAATATATTATTATTAGTTTTTTTATGATTTATGTAACGCTGTCCCGTCGGCGAATTAATATCCGTTTTATTTTGTGACTGCCAATGGAATAATTTATCGTTAATAGAATAATCTTCATATTTAACTTCAGGCGCATAATGTTTTTCAGATTTGTTTAATGTTACAAAAAATATATCTGTTTTTTCATTTTCTATATACCACACACCTGATGTTAATGGGAAATATCTACTTTCTGTATATTCACCAAAACCAGCAAGTATTTGCGCATTAGAATAAGCAGAATACAATTCCAAAGGACAATTACTAAATTTAATCACTTGACTATTAACGATGTCTATTTTTGAAAAATTATAGTTTAATAAATCTATGATTTCCTCATAATATGGCGCCTTTACAATCTTTTCTATGCTCTCAATAACATTTTTACAACCTAAATCTTTCGGAGATTTTTGAGTTTCAAAAGTGTAATGCAACATTAAAAGACAACGTTTATCATATTCTGTTAATTCAATATGTTTAGCATTTTTTATTTTTGGAAGTAAATCTAACAGTCGTTTTATCCACGCAGAAGAATTTATTTGTGTACTTCTAGATAAAAATGTTAAAAATTTATCATCATCAATAACATTTGAATTTTGTAGCGAAGTGAAAGATAATCCTATATTATATAATTTAGCTGGATTTATATTATAATATTCAAAAAAGTTTTTATAATTTAGTACAAGTCCACTGTCACTTTCAAAATTTCTAAATTTTTCAATAAAGTTTGCTTTATTATTAAACGATTGCTTAATGTTGTTTAATACATATTCTTGGGCTTTCTTTTCCAATGTTATAAAACAACCCTTTGGAAGATTTGGAAATCCATTTTTTATTTCGGTAGAAACAGACATTGCATTAACACCTAGAAGAGCCTGATATTTATCAGCATATCTATACTTTTTATTAGCTTGTCCAACGTAATCTAAAACCGTTAAAGAATCTTTCCCTTCACAAAGTCTTAAACCTCTACCTAATTGTTGCAAAAATACGGTTAAACTATCTGTTGGTCTTAAAAATAAAACTGTATTTACTTCTGGAATATCAACACCTTCATTATATAAATCCACAACAAATATAAACTTTATTTCGCCCTTTACTAATTTATCTTTAACATTTTCTCTTAATTCTTTTGAAGAATTACTATCAAGTTCGATAGATGGTATTCCGGCATCATTAAATACTTTTGCCATAAATTGAGCATGTTGTTGACTTACACAAAATCCCAACCCTTTTATTGTATCAATATCATTAAGGTATTTATTTAATGATTTTAAAACAGTCATTGCTCTCGCTTTATTAAATGATAAAACATTGCTAAGTTCTTGTATATCATATCCACCTCTTGTCCATTTTATAGAACTTAAATCTGTTTCGTCTGAAACTCCGAAATATGTAAAAGGTACAAGCAGATTTCTATCAATAGCTTCTGGGAGTCTAATTTCAGCAGATATTTTACCATCAAAATATTGTAAAATATCTTTTCCGTCCATTCTTTCTGGTGTTGCAGTAAGTCCGAGTAAAATTTTTGGTTTAAAATGTGATAATAACTTTTGATATCCTTCTGCTGCCGCGTGATGAAATTCATCAACAATAATATAATCATAAAAATCAGGTGCTAATTTTTCATATAACTTTTTAGAATTAAATGTTTGAATTGATACAAACAAATTATCAATACTTTTGGGTAAAATTCCACCTACCATTAATTCTCCAAAATTATTATTTCTTAAAACTCCTCTAAAACATTTTAAGCTTTGTTTTAAAATTTCCTCTCTATGAGCTACAAATAAAAATTTAATTTTTCTTCCATGTTGTGATTGTAGATAACGTTTAAAGTCAAATGCAGACATAACCGTTTTCCCGGTTCCTGTAGCTGCAACAACTAAATTTCTAAAATTGCCACGATTTTCTCTTTCTACTCTAAGCTTTTCAAGAACTCTTTCTTGATAAGGATATGGAGTAATATCAAAATTGTATTCTTCTAAATCAAATGATTTTGGGTGCTTTTCTTGATATAAATTGTTTCTTAATTTTTCATTATCTACTTTATTATATTTTTCAAATTCTTCACTGTTCCAATATACTTCAAATGTTCCACATATTTTATCAAAAACGTCTTTCATCTCTTTTTCGGTAACTTTAACATTCCATTCCGTTCCGCTTGTAAGCGCGGCACTTGAAATATTAGACGATCCAACATAAGCGGTAGAAAATCCAGTTTTTCTTTTAAATATATAACTTTTAGCATGTAATCGTGTTTGTTTTGTATTATATGATATTTTTATCTCAGTATTGTTTAGTTCGCACAATCGTTCAATGGCTTTTGCTTCAGTTGCTCCAGTATAAGTAGTTGTTATAATTCTTAATTTGCCACCATTGTCAGTAAATTCTTTTAATTCATCTAAAAGTCTTACTATTCCACTCCATTTAATAAATGAAACGATAAAACCTATTTCATCACAACTAGAAATTTCTTTTTTTAATTCACTAAGCAATTGAATTTCAGTGTTTGCACCAGTAAACACAAAAGGCTCTGCAATAGAATAGTTTGTTCTTATTGGATAATCCGTTTTTAATGCTCTTATACTATTCTTTTTATTCATTAAAGAATATAACATTTCGGCATCTTCAGAAATTAGTTGACTTGAATAGTATTCATCTTTAGTTTCATCTTTTATTTTATTAATAAGATAATTGCAAAAATTTAACTGTTCTTCTATTGTGTAATTATTCTCAGATAAATCTTTTAAGCCTTTTTCTAAAACCTCAGACAAATAATGAGATAAAATTTTTGGTGCAATTTCTTTATCTATTTTCCTTTTTTCAACTTGAATATCATTTTCATCAATATCATTTAAAGCTTTATTGATAATTTGCTCATACAGTCCAAAATTCATTATTTCTCCTCCATTAGCTTCTTTACAATTGGCATATCCGCAGGAGCCCAGTCAATAATATTTAATTCAGATTTTTCTAGCCATTTGCAATCTTTATGTATATTTAATTTAAAATCAAGATCTTTTGTATTGCATTTATAACAAAACATTGTAATTTTAAAATCTGGGTATGTATATTCAACATCACAAAAATGATTTTCAACAATAACGTCTAAATCCATTTCTTCTAATAATTCTCTTTTAAGTGCTTGTTCATTAGTTTCACCCTCTTCAATTTTACCACCTGGAAATTCCCACTTGAAAGAGACATAATCATACTTTCCTTTATCTCTTTGCATACAAAGAATTTTACCATTATTTTCAATAATTCCTGCAACTACTTTAATTTCTTCCATAAAAACCTCAAAAACAGTATAACATATAATTAAAAAAATTACTCTACATTCTACCCGTTTTATAAATTATTTAAATCATTACATTAAATTATATGATTAAATTTTATAAAAAAATGAAGATGTTATAATCTTCATTTTAATATTTTTGTAATCAAATTTTCAATTTTATAAATGCCATTTTCATGAGAATCTATTATTTTTCTTAAATCTAAGGACTGAATTAACGACTTTGCCCTCTTACCTTCATGATAAACTTTGTCCGTATAATCATTATAAAGATTTTTCATCTTAACCTTTCCTTTACGTCCTCTTAAATTATCAACAGAAATATTTTCATCAATGTTTAAAAATTTTAAAATATTTTCAATATCTATAAAAAATAAATCCTCAACATCTTTTTGGGCACAACAATCTATTATATCTATTACATTAGATATTGATTTTAATTTACCTCTTAAAATTTGCCAATCTTCTTGAGAAAAAACTGATATATCCTTTCCATCTGTATCGTAACACAATGCAACATGCCAACTAATATTTTTAAATTTATCAGCACAAAAATTATTAAACCATATTGCCTGATTTGTTATTTGAGTTATTGTTTTTGCATTTTTCATTTTTATTAAAATAATATTTTCATTTTTACTCAATTCGTAAAAATAATCTAATTCTGTTTCATCATAATACTTATTAAATCTAATATTATTATCTAAACTAATACTTTTTAAAATTTCTTCATAAAAGCACAACTCAGTATCTCCCTCCATAATCAAAGCAATGCCATGTTTATAATTTTTTTGAATATTAATCATTTACATCCTCTAAAAAAGCCTTAATATGTTCGCATTGATCGTCATCGCATTGAGATATATAATTAAATATATACTCTCCATAAGACATTCCTAAATTATGTGCAAGATTGTTTAGTTTTGAAAATTTGGAAGGTTTTACTTTTAAAAATTCAGCAATACCCAAATTATTTGGCATTCCGATATAAATTTGATCATTTTTTAAATACTGTAAAAGGTTTGTTGAATGGCTAGATATTAAAATATTTGTATTTTGTGTTAACATCTCAATTTCTTCTAATAATTTTTTAAGTAAACCAGGATGAATACTTGTTTCAAGTTCTTCAATTGCCAAAATTTGAACATTGTTCTCATCTGACAATAATACATTTAATAAAATCCAAAAAACTCTTTTTGTTCCTGCAGACATTCTCTCCATGCTAATCGGTTGATTTAAGTTTTTTTGTTTTATAAAAATTTGGTATAACTGATCTTTTATTAATGTTGGTGGAATATCTTCTTCACTTTTTTCATCAACATTTGTTATAATTATCTTTTTTGTCATCTTAGCTTCTATTTCTCGCTTGTTAAAAGACACATCTTCAAATTCAGGAAATAATCTAAATATTGAACTTTTGAAAGCTTTAAATTTTTTTGGATTATTTTCATTTAAAAAATATAATGCTCTAGGAATATCTCTATCATTATAAGGAACTATTTCTTCTTCGCCTAATAAATGAAAAGGTATTGGTTCAAAATTAGGATTCGCGTCCAATAAAGAACAATAATTGTATCTTATATTTTTAATATAATTTATTAATTCTGAGTATTTTAAATCTTCGAAAGATGATAAAAAATCAATTATTAATTGCGTATCAGTTAACTTTAACTTTGTTTTATACTTCGTTTTAATATCTTTTTTAAACTGATTGTTTTTTCTATCAAAAAGTTTTTTATAATGAGAAGAATTTAATTCTTTTATATCTAACCATTCGTTAATAATTTTATTCCCACTATTATCTTCTTTATGCCAAACAAATTCATATCCATATTTAAAGTGTGTGTATTCCTTATTTTCATTAATACCTTCTATTTGAAAATAAAAATTATCATTTTCTGTATTTACATTTAAAGGTATACCTCCAGAAAAACCCATCATTCTTTTCCTAATTTTTTCATTTTGCGTTATAAATTCTAATGCAAAATCCATAGACCTTAGCAAATTAGATTTTCCATAATTGTTTACAGACACAAAAGATAGCAAGTTTTTCAGTTCTATTGAAATATTTTTTATATTTCTAAAGCCTTTAACTGAAATTTTTGTTAATTTCATACATTTTCTCCTTATTACTAATATATAATATTTTTATAAAAATTGCAATATAATATGCCAACTTTTAATAACTTTTTATAAATATTTCACAAAAATTATTAAAAGTATACATAAAAAGATGCCTAATTATTTAATTTTACAATGATTAGCATTTTTTCATTATATACTTTTAGTTCAATCTGGATAGTGTTGGTGCCGCCATAGGAGTCTCAATACTAACCGTTTGGTGGTATTGAGATTTTTTTATAAATTCTGATAATTTCAATGTTTACATAGATTTTTATATTTTAAAAAATACTTTCCCCAATTTTCAAACAAAAATCAAAGAGGTTACTTATCATAAATTGCTCCTATAATTTACAATTATATAACGTACAATTTTTAAAAATCTTCAAAATATAAAAGAATAAACAAACAAATTAAAATATGTTTGTTTTTATTTGTTTTATAAAAATTTTGTATAACCTTAATTGAAAAGTTGGTTTCGTATGTTATAATGTCTATATTGATAATAAACTGCAATAATTTATAAATCACAGGAGAATAAAATGAACGAATATAAAACCATAGAAAAAGAATTGCTTATGATTGATCAATCTAAAATGCAGGATATTGTTTTTCAAATTATAGATAAACGATACAAACCTACAAACATAGTAAATTTAGGAAGTGCAAGTGGAGTTCAAACCACAAGATATGGAACCCCCGATATTTTTCTTCAATTATCCAATGAAAATTATATTTTTGTTGAAGTTACCATTCAAAAAAATAGATTATTAAGTAAAATAAAATCAGATATAGAAAAATGTAAGGAAAATGCTAAGAAACTTCTAGATGAAAATGCAAATATTGAAAAGGTAATCTTTGCGTGTGTTGGGAAAATGAAAACTTACGAATTGCAAGAATGCCAAAATTTATGTAAAGAGTTTTGTATTAATGTTAATTCCCCTTTTGAATTTTGGGGCTTAGATAAACTAAGCGCACTACTATTACATACATATCAATCAGTTGCAGTATCTGAACTGAATATAAAATTTACATATGAAATTATTGAAACTTTAGATGAATATTTACAAAACAATAAATATGATATTTCTCAACAACATGAATTTTTGTTTAGAGAAAATGAATTGTGCGAAATACAAAATAAACTTCTTGAAAAAAATATTGTTTTACTTCATGGGCCTGCAGGATGTGGCAAAACGAGATTATGTATACATTTAGCTCAAAAACTTAAAATTAGTAACCAAATAAATGAAATTTATTATATCAAAAATGCTTTTAGCAATCCCTTTGAAGCAATATGTAATGTTGTAGAACAAAATAATGTGGCGATTATTTTAGATGATGTTAATCGCTTACCATTTAAAGATTTTATAATATATGCTCAAAAACATAAGAATGTTTATATACTAGCGACAGTTAGAGATTATGCTAAAAACACAATAGCTGTGGATTTAAAAAATAATAATTTAGATAAATTATTAGAATTTATACAAATTAGTCCATTATCCAAAGAAGAACAAGAAAAAGTTTTAAAAACGATAATACCAGGTGCTAGTTATGATATATTAGTTTCTATTCAAAATGTCGCACATGAAAATCTAAGATTTGCTATAATGATGGCAGAAGTTTTAAATAAACATGGATATTTGCCAACAGAAATGAAAGAACTAATGAAGTATCACTTTAATAGTGTTAATACTGATTTAAAAAAGGCCATCACTAAGGGTAATAATATAAATTATTTAAAATCACTTGTTTTATTAGCCTTTTTCCATCGAATAGTTATGGAAGATGGAGATTATAATTGGGAATATATAAAAGCAGCTTTAAACCAAATAGGAATATCATGCGATATCTTCCATGATGCAATTGATTATTGGGATAGGCAAGAAGTTGTAAATATATCATATGAGGGAAAAGTGTGCGAAATTGGAGATCAAATATTGTCAACATATTTATTTTATAAATTAGTTATTGAAGATAAGCAGATATCATTAGCCACAATATTTAAATTATTTTTTCCTAAATACCGTAAATGTTTTGTTGACATGTTTAACTCAGTTTTACCTGCATATGGCTACCAAGATGAACTAATAATACACCCTTTAGAAAAACTATGGAATGAACATTATAAAATTATAAATAATACTGAAACAATTCAATTTGTATCAGTTTTCTTTGAATTACTTCCTTTAGAATCTTTAGAATATATTAAAAAACAAGGTATTCCAATAAGACAAGACTTCATTAATATCCTATGTAACTACGAACCAAGTATTTATTATATAGCAGCAATTGACTTAATATTTAACCATATAGATAATTATTCAATTGAAGAAAATATAATTACAAACTTAATTGAATCTTTTTCTGTTAGCAGACATTCATTTGATAATCAATTTGTTAGTCAAAAATATTTTCTAAAAAAATTACTAGAAAGAATCAAAAATAATGATGTTTGTAGAAAAATATTTTTAGGATTAACTAAAAAAATATTGGACCTTTCTTTTCATACAACTGAATTAAATAAAAATTCTTTGGTTTGTTTTACTATTGAAGCAAAACCTTATAAATATTTATTAGAAACACGAACTCTTATATGGAATGGTTTGATAACTTTATATGAAAATTACTTTTATAAAGATTTAAGACAATTATTAGAATATTTTCGCTTCTTTTCTAATTGCGAAAAAAGTGATGAGTCAAAGATTTTTTTTAGTAATGACAAACAAACTATTTTGCCATTTGTAAATAGTCAATTAAACAATCAACTTACCTTTGAGCAAATGATAATATTAAATAACATGTTAGAATGTTGTTGTTCGGATAGAAGTGATGAATATAAAAATATTTTAAATCAACTAAAAGAAAAATCTATTGAATTTAAAATATACAATGAAGCATTCTCTAGAAAAAAAGAAAATTTTGACTGGCGTTCAAGAACTAGTAAATATGACAATGTTTTTAATCTAATCAATATACCTGAAGATTTCCATTCATATATAATTGCATTACAATCACTTGAATGCGGCCGTGATGTAATTTCATATGCGGTAGATGCGTATTTTAGGTATGTAAACAAAAATTTACCCTCTCATTTTGAAGAATATTTAAAAAAGTTTATTACTGAATTTAGCTATTTAGACATTAACTGTGGAGAAATAGCTAATATTATTTCTTATCATGATAAAACAATCGAATTTATAGATTTCGTTCTAACATCTTCAATGATAAATAAAAATATTATGATATTAGAATTACTTAAAAACCTAAAATGCAAAGATATATCATTACAACTTTATAACTTATGCTTAAAAACTTTTAAAGATGAATATTGCGTTAAGAACGAAACAAATAGTGTATTATATGTAAGTGAGTTCATTGAATTTGAAAAATTTCAATCTGGTTTTATTCTCACAATATTTAAATTTATTTTAGAATCTAACAATAAAAACCTTAATAAATATAGAATAATAGATGACTTCTTTATTGAAATGAAAACAAATGAATGGTCTTATAAAAATTTGCAAATAGAAAAAATAGAATCATTTTTTGGAGAAGAATTAAAGTCTGTATTTTATGAAATGTTTTTTGTCTTAATAAAGAAAAATATTTTACATTCATCAGATAAGTTTATTCATTATTTAGCCAAAAAAGATATTGAATATTTGTATAGATATTATGATTTGTTTTTTATTCACGAAGAATATTTTTCTTCGAGTTATTTAGACATAGATGCCTTAAAGCAACTACCAAATATAGCAAATAATTTACTTGTTATATATGACAGAAGTAAAAAAATTAGTAAATATGGTTTGTCTATTTATGCTATCAAAAATATAATGTTAAACAATCTAAATAATGAAAGTTTTCTAGAATTTGCTCAACTGTTTATTGATAAATATATTTCAGAAAAAAAGGATTTGGAAGATATGTCTACATATGTTTCATCATTAAAAAGTGAATGGCAATTAATCTACGTTCAAACTTTAATATCAAAAAATGTAGATATTGAAATTTTTAAAGTTTTAGATATATTTGCACATCCATCAATCTGGTCTGGTAGTGAAGTACCAATATATGAAAAAATGATTGAAACAATTGATACTTTTTTGGCATCAACAACAATAACAGCTGAAAATCTTTCTTATATTACTAATATAAAAGAGAGAAAGAATAAATACATAGAATATAAAAAGAAGGCAAGATTAAGAGAGTTGTCTGATTACAGATTTTTTGCTTAACTTAAATTATCATAATATCGAAAATAGAAATCGAGGTACATTATGAGAGAAATAACAGTTTTCCACATGGAACCAGAATATCTCTTGGGAGATTTAAACAATTTGATTACATTGAAGAAAAAAATAGCTACAGATTCTATATTATTAGAAAAAATTAAAAAAGATTATAATCAAAACAAAAAACAATATAAAAACGAATATTTTACTGCAAAGATTAATCATATGAGTAATAAATGTCTTTATTATTGGTTATACATTAAAAGATATTTTGACCAAGCTATTTATACAGACAGTACAACTTTCCCTGATTATCAAAAAGAAGAAATGAAAAAAAATGGATGGATGTTTCCACAAGCTTTTATTCATTCACGCATTACAACATCGGGCGGTGTTAAAATATCAACTGAAGAATTGTATATTAGATATTTTGATAAATATTTTGATAATTTGTTTAATATCAATATCGGAGAAAAAGACTCTCGAATACACAGATATTATCAACAAGCAATCTTTAATTACAAAAATAAATGTTATTATTCTTGTGCTGTATCGCTATTCCCAATAATTGAATCATATCATCAATTCATGAACAATTTTAATGAAAATCGATTTTATAAAATAAAAGAAAATTTAAAAAATTTAGAAAATAAAATTGAAAACGTTCATCAAATTTATAATATTAAAATATCTTACTATATAAATATAGTAAAGCAATTCAATGACTTAGCAAAAAATCATTATTTCAATATATCTTTAGATAGAACAACAGAACCAAATATTATAAATAGAAATCGAATTATGCATGGCTTATTTACAAGAGAAATTAGTCAGAAAGATTGTTTGCAACTTTTTTGCGTTATTTCAAATATGATTGTAATTAAAAATATAATTGAAGCGAATAATAAATTAAATCATGTTTCTGAAGAATTAAAAGCATTAAAAAGTTTATTAAACAAACAACAATCATAGTTGTATTAGTAATTAACATTATATTTTAAATAAGTTTAACATATTTTTATATTTAAATTTACTAAGTTTTTATAAATGAAAAGTTCAATTTGGATAGTGTTGGTGCCGCCATCAATTCTTTTAACGTACCAAATGTTTTTGGTGCGTTTCTTAATTTAACTTGACATTCACAATATCGTGATAATACAATCGCCAAGATTTTGTTATATTTGCTAATATAGGAGATAAAATATGTTAAGTATAAAATTCAAAACAGATTCTAATATTATGGCAAGAATAATGATATCAAAAAGTATAATTCCAACTAAATTTGCAAATTATTTATGGAACAAGTATAAATTATCATACAAACTTTTGAAAGAAAATTTTAAATCAACTAAAATTGATAGCAACATAATTTTAGAACTACAGCAACAAGAATATTTCAAAACTCATTGTATTGAAGCCAATCAAAATTTACAAAGGATACAAAATAGTTGGACAAAAAACAAAGATAAAATAAATTTATTCTTAAGCAAAGTTTTTAAAAAAGATTTTACATTAAATGTGACCGCAATTATTGTTTCCCCTATATTAAATTGTGGAGGAACCATGGGAGACAAGCAGTTTATTTGGGGACACAATAACGGATTGACCGATGAGAATTATGATTTGGTTTATCTCGTACATGAATCTTTGCATTCTTATTTTAAAAATGACATGATAACACATGCTATAATAGAAAATATAACTGATTTTGAATTGGCTAAATTGTTAAATAATTCCGAAAAAGGCTATACTGGCCACGATTATATAAAAAATTTACATATTCAAATTTTACCTTTTTGGAATCTTTATTTAAACAAAACTCAGAAGCATATTGAAGAAGAAAACATAATCAACAATATTACCTACAACTTGAATGATTTTTATAAATATAAACCCCAAATAAAAAATATGAATATAGATGAGTTTGTTGATTTCTTAGAAAAATTAAATTTAGACAAATTGTTAGATGTAAAAAACGTATATACTATAAACATAAAAAAATAATGAAGTGGAGTACTGTTCGACAATCTAACGCCCGCCAATCAAAGTCGCGTTTGAACACCAATAAATTTAGATATATTTGTAGCAAAAGTGTTGCAGGCGTGATGTTTTATAGAGATAGGTGAAATACCTATTTCTTTTTCTACAGAACTCTCCTTATTATCTTTGTCTTTCGTGAGGAGCGGTTAGCAAAATTCTCATATTAAGTCAACTGAAGGAAATACCGCTCAAACTTAATACTTATATAAAGATTCATTTAAGAAACACTATTAAACAATTGCGATCAAAAAGTAATCTTGAAACATAAAAATATGAAATTAATTAATGAGTATATCGTCATAGCGACACAATTGATACACGAATAATTCTTTGAAAATTGACACATTTATGATTTTCAAACTATCAACTCTTATCTACCGATTTTGCAAAATTGACTTTCAATTTTACTTAATGTTCATTCAGTATAGATTTTCGCTATTTACAAATTTTTTTGAAGTAAATTTTGGATGAGTAAAAATCCACCAGTGAACCTGGTGGCTTTGCATGTAACGGGTAAAACCCTTCTTTGTTAACAACACGAAATCGTGTACATTTATTGCTTAATTTTGTTTTTTGCTTTTTTATTAAACTTTTGTTAATATAATTTTTATGTTATATTTAGGCACTTTATTAATATTTTTTGTTCATCGGTAAACCTCAACCGAACCCCCAGACTATCTGGGGGTTTTCATTTACAAAAAAGAGATAAGATTATGGTCTTATCTCTTTTATTGCTGTGTATTCTAATCGAATGTTCACATTATCTTCGGTCATATAAGAGATCTGAAGCCTCGAGCCCAAATCTTGTATTGTGTACACTTTGCCATTGAGCAAAATTGAGTAACCCGTGTCTATCTCAGTGATCTCCAACTCTGCATCTAAATTACTGCTTGAAATGGTATATATTCCATTATGGACGTCTATTATCAAACTATCCTTGCCTGCTTCTGTCAAAATCACTTTGGTGATCACTCTATCATCTGAGGTGCTCTCTTTATTGAAAGAGATTTCACCAAGTTCGGAATAATTTTGCCCGCTCAATGCGGTATCTGAAACTGGATCGTTTTCAACTGATGGATTTTCGTTCTCCAACTCATCTATGCTAGTATAAACATACTCTTCCATCTGAACGTTATACGTCTTGGCGGTGACTGATACCTGAATGGTCTTGTCTCTATCCAGCACAATCAGTTCTTCAATCCTATCAGCAGTCATATTGAGGTCTCCTGAAGTGGTGATAGTATATTTGCCCTCAACTATTGTCGAGATCGTCACAAGGATTTCGCTACCCTCTTCAAAATAGATCGAATTCAAGCCCTCAATGATAGGGACGTCTGTCTCGACGATAGCATAATCAATGCCTCTAATCAGTTCGATAACGAGTCTATATTTGTTGATCGTCTCAACACCAAGTCTGATATCTAGACTTCCGACTTCGTCTAGCAATTCGCTAGTGATGGTGAGTTCGTTGCCATCAATTGCGATTCTTTGATTGCTCGAATTGACATAATAATAATGTCGCAAAGTCTCAGTCTCTAGATCTTTTAGACGGTTAAATGTGATCGTGCGTCCGACATATAGCCCTATGATTTGAGTGCTGTCATCTGTCACCATCTTTTCTCCGCCTTCGATCGTGTAATTCTTCGAGTTGGTATCAGGTTGATTGAATGTGGCGGTCACATCTTGCTTGCTCACATAGATTGTATACTCTCCGCTATCAAGGATCAGGTCAAAACTATCAGTCACTACTAAAACATTATTCGTGATGCTACTGGTGTTTATTCCGCTATTATTCTGCTTGTAGCCATAATATGCGTATCCAGTGTTGAGGTCAAGTCGAACTTCCACGCTCCTACCCTCGATCACGCGGATATTTTCAAGTTCATCTTCTGCTTCGCCATTGACATAAGCAGTCATTTCACCATAATCATCGCCCGCAAGAGCCTTTGTACTATCTGATAGGGCGAATCTAAACGATACCACATCATTTGGTTGCATATTGATCTTGACCACTATCTCTACCACTCCGCTATCATAGTCATCATCTTGAACGATATAAGCATAGCCAAAGAGTTCTTTTCCATTGATCTCTACGCGAATGTTGTAGTCAGAATGCACCGAATAGCGCAATTCTAATATGCTTCCGACATAGACTTCGCTATCTCCCATCAGCACGAAATTGGTCAAAATGCCTGACAAATTTTCTAACGTGGTAGGTTCGCCGTCCAACTCATAACGTACCTCTACGCCCAATGCTTTAGGCAAGAATCGTACCACGATCTGAGAATCTCGATCCACCGATAGTGTGTCTCCTTCTAGTAGTACATCATTTAGATAATATTCCACGCCTTCATACCTACTATCGTCATAGGTTGATTCGATGGTGTTCATAAGACCGTTGTAGGTATAGATCAGTCCACGTGTGGTATAATAACCGCCACTCACACTTGCCTGATTGCCTAGCACTATCTCTTCTGTGTTGTTCGTGCCATTTGAGATCACTACAGTTCTAGTCGTACTATTCGTGTCGTGGTCTAGGCGTTGAACTAAGACATCTATTTCAAATATCTCACGCACATTGATAGTCATATATATAGTCCTATTTTCAATAGGAACGATCTCATAGGTTGTGTAGATGACCATATAACTTAGCAAGTCGCCGTTGATCATAATCTCTTCGTCTGGCTGAGTGAAGCACAAGAAATCGTACGCTCTATATTGACGCACAATGCTTGCCGGATTTCTTGGCTCGTAGACATAACTAGACAAAATCGCATATTCAGTGTTGTTTGCATCATTGTGGATATATCCATATCCTCCAATGCTGAGCGGGCTGAATGCTTTGGTCAAATTGACTGACTCATCTTTTAGACTCCAAGTATACATATCTATTTCTGCCAACCATGCACTCTCGTCCGTTTTGCTAGAGTCATAAACTTTCACTTTGTATTCAAACTCAATTTCTTGAGTGTTGATATCTATAGTGCCCAAATGCGTGTTAGCCACTTGGTATAGCAAATCTTGGAAATTATAATAATTCGTCCTCAACCATTCACTAGTCATATTTAGGACATAATACTGTTCCCCAGTATTCTCCCAATGCTCACTGGTCTGCATCACCAAGACCCTACCATTAGGAAGAGTGAAAGTGTAGGCATTTTCGTCATATTCGTATCCAGTGTATGCATTGTAGGTGATATAATACACGCTGTTTACTATCATATCCGTGACATTCAGACTGATCACATAAGGACTAATAGCACCATTTGGATAAGTCACTCTAAACGTTCCAGCCGAATTGTCTCCGACTCCCATTTCCACCAACATATCATATAAAATATAGGTGAAATTCACTGTGATATTGTAGGTCGAATTCGTGTCGCAATTTTGATTCTCTATGACGTCCATATCTATTACACCACTTGAATATGAAGTGAGATCTACAAACAATTCTCCCTCTGTGCTGGTCGGATTGCTAGCAGTAGCGTTCGCGAATCTATAGCCTATCATCGTATCATAATATCCACTATTCGCCGCAGTAGTATCTTGGCTCTGGTCATAGAAATCTATCACAAAATCACATCCTGCATATAGTACAGGTGCGGTAGGAAGATTTGTATTTGCATTTGTCAATCTAGTTAAAGTTGATAAATCAATAGGCAAAGTATCACCTGAAGGATAAATATAATATTCCATAGTGTGACTATCATTATTATATATTGCAAGATATCTACCGCTAGTATTCTCTGCACCTGCATATTGGTCAGCAATTCTGTCAATAAATTCAATTACCACATAGCCGTACCTGCCATTCACTCCGTCCAAAACTGTACTAACATCGAGATTATAATTTTTCCTAAAGTAGAAAGCGGTCATACTGTCCACAGTCTTATTTGTCCCTCCGTCAGTGTACATCCAAATTCCAGCCTCAGCATCAGTATGTTCTGCATAGTTTGATGTCTCTTCAGCGTGAACCGTCTCATCGTATTCTGTCGTTTTGTATATATATCTTCTACCAGAGGTTGAGGTATTGTCATTGATCCAGAAAATCAATGTGAAATAGTCAGTTCTAAATGTAGGCAAGTTACCTGTCTGCTGTTCGTTGGCAAGGTAGATATAGAAATTTCCGTTGCTACCATAAATGTTACGCAAAGGAGCCAATGTACCGTTTGAAATTTCATTCTCATATTCCGCGCGATAAGGTGATAATACATTATCTGCATAATCTTCTATGAACTTATAATTCGAAATATTCTGGCTATAACTCGTGTATCCAAAATTCCTATATGTGTAGGTGTTGCCAGCATAAGAGGTGGTGTTCGTGAGAGCATAGTCGCTACCCTCCACCGAATAGACTCCGTCTCTATTCCTAGCACCATTGAGATTCACTCTATACACATTGTCCACATAATACGGCTCTACATACAAAGTATATACCACATAAGTATATGCATTCGAATTTGTGCTATATTGATCGTAAGTTAAATTCCTATAGTTATATATGGTGATGCCGTCACCTGGTACAATGATATTTTCACTGCCCCTAGTCGTGAGGTAGTATATGATTGACTTGCCCGACCTAGACAATGCGGTCGCGTCATTGAAAGTATACGTAGAACCATAATTCGTGCTAGATAGTAGCACAGATGAACCCGATCCACTCGACTGAATATTTATAGTAGTAGCACGCCACGTTGGGAACATTGATATTGTAGGGCGCACCATTTGATCGAATCCTAATAGATCATCCAATCTCTCGGCATAAAGCGCCATATCATTCATATTGTTGCTCACTAGGTCTTCCACAGCCACCAATCTATATGACGATTGATGTGCCCATCCGTTCCACGTAGGATATAGATAATATGTGGTGCTACCATAAGTGAACTGTATCGTCCAGTCAGTGATCTCGTAGCCATAATTGTATAGATAATACGAACCTACATTGCTACTTGCTCGCAGACCGGCAGTAATTTGATTGCCTTTATAGAAAGGTAGATATGTGTTGTTCATTCGGCTAGTCATAAACGAGTATCTATAGTCGTCATTGTTTTTGACTGTGAAGTTAAGTTCGGTGTTGCTGACTTTGCTTACTTCACCTGTGCCCCACACTCCGAGATAGTTTGTATCTGAATTTGCATTCCAATATGTGGCGCTAGGGTTATTGGTGATCTCCACATCATAAGTGTTCGACCACTTGGCATTCAGAATACCACTAGGCAGATCTCCATAACTGCCAGAATCTAGAGACATGATCTGATAGTATGTGTTGCCGATTAAACCGATAACCGATTCGGAATATCTGAATTGCCAATACCCTGCCGGACCGCTGACTGTCAACGTGCCACCAGACGCATACGCCGAATATGAGGTGTTGCCCACCACTCTGCCACCAGACACATTGATGATCCAGTATCCGAACGATTTACCTATATTATTTAGATAATTCTTCTCTGTCGTGGTCAGACTATTATACAATTGACTGCTTGAATATACGTTGACTCTTGATTCTATATCAAATGTGTTGACTATGCTCCTAGATGTCCCGCTAGAGTTGGCGATGAACGAGTGAGGCATATCATAATTAATCAAATTGAACACAGCACGAATCTCAGTATCTGACGTGATTTCAAGATTGCTATCTAAATCCGTCCACGATGACCACGAGCCACCCGAATATCTCCTGTATTGGAACTTAGAGAATGTGTAGCCATAAGGTTTCGTCGTGACAGTATACACGCCATCACTCGGCTGAACATAATCTGCTGGCATATCGTCGTCATTTGGCTTGGTGATCGTGAGTGTATTCCTAGAAGATTTGATATCTGTACCATAAATTAGATCGGGTGCCTCAGTCTTGTCCCAATTTCCACCCGAGCCATTGCTACTCGTCCCTGTCGAACTGGTGACGGATAGTGTGAGGTCATAAGTGTTGAACGCCCGCTCGAAATATGCTGTGATCGTTGTATCTGTCTCGATCGTAAGATTGGAGGATACATCTCTCTCACCTCTACCGATATCATAAGTCCATTTATCAAATGAGTATGTGAATTTAACTGTCGAGGAGTTTGGAATTGCATAGACTGTATTTTGACCGCTAGATGAATTTGAATAACTTATTGAAATATTATTGTTTGAAAAGGTAAATATTGATCCATAACCTACATCAGTAAAGGTGGCAGTACGTGCTGTCAGACTACCCCAAGGTGTAGATGTAGCCACTCGGAAAGTTACAGAGTATGACACTGGTATCGCTTTGAAATACGCTCTATATCTATAATCTGAAAGTTTTTCAAAATGACTAAATTCATAAGTATATCGATTAGTGTCCACAACCCACGCATAACCGAGTTTGCTATTCGCTTTGTTAGAATATATACTATCTCCGCTGGTACGGAAAGAATCAGGATCATCTCCCCACAAAACTGTGTAGGATAAGTCAGATGTGATCCGATCCTCATCTGTAGTATATCTCTCTATTCTAAGAGTATTATTACCTGCAAAATCATAATAAGGAAATCCATTTAATGGCGAACCATTTTCTCTCGCATTTTCGATTCCTGCATTACCGCTATATGCATTCCATCCACCTCCCCATCCGTTTGCTTCGCTATTCTTGGATATCAATATATTATAATTGTCATTTGTATATACGACCATCGAATGCGATGAACTTCCTGTTCCATTTCCAGATAATTGAGCATTGATCGTCATACAATTTGAAAACGTCACTCTTGAATGTCCAGTACTGATTAAATTCGTATTCCACGCGATACATTCAGATATCGTTATAGTTCCCGACTGAACACTCATATTAATGAGAGAAGACCCTACCTTGCAAATATCTGAGTAAGTTTTTGAAGAATAAGATTCTCCAATATAATATACTAGATTTCCGCCCGACACAGTATAACCGTTCCCAGAGATTGATCCATTGAATGGATGATAATAGGTTCCCAATCCTGAACCAGTGACTCTGATATCACCACCTAAACTTAAAGTCATTCCATCGTATGAGATGCCTGCTTCATTCACCATAGTTCGAATCGTTGAAAAATTTGATTGCGTAATAGTCCTTGGCAATCCGCTATAATCTGAGACTGTAATATACAATCTTGCAGACGTCTCTGTGCCAAAAATAATAGAAGCTTTATCTGCTTGAACATCTGGAGAGGTTATACTCCAATCTATATATTGTAATGCACTAGCAATATTATCTCCTGATTGAAAATAGATCCTAACAGTCCCTCCCACACCTTCTTTGCTGAATGACGCGTCACAGGTGCTCGAAGTAGAATTACTCAAACCCTCAATGGCTCTTTTAAAACGTCCTGTAAAGATTGATAAATATATCTCATCGACTTCGGTAGATGAAGCCTCTATTCGTACTGTCATATCCCCACCAGTACCAGACCATGGCACTGAACTATTCCAATCCAAAGTTACTAAAAATGTAGTACTGACAGCATCTGCAGATTTTTCGCGAGATGATAGATTTATCAATACGACTGAGGTGAGCAGTATGAAAAAAAACATTATAAGGATCGTGATTATTTTCTTGCCCTTTTTATAATTAATCAATTCCACCCCCTCCTCTAATCAATTTACCTAATCGACGACGAAAGAAAATAATATATTTTCTATCTCATATATTTTATTCTACCACAATCGTCAATATTTTACAATTTATTTCAACAAATATTTGAAATTATTTTGAAAAAAAAGAGCCGTATTGAAATCTCAATAAGTCTATGGCTCTCTATTTACATTTTATATAGCGAACACTATTCTTCGTTCTATCTGAAAGTGTTATTTCGCCACCTCTATGTGATATTTCTCGTCATTGTACTGGTAGTTCTCCATTTTGAAACTATCCGCTGTGAAGTCATAGAAGTCCTTCACGCTCTTGTCTATCTCGAATTTCGGTGCCTCATATTGCTTCTGCTGAATCAACTTTTTTATCAAAGGGATATGTCTATCATATATATGCGCGTCTGCTATAACGTGCACCAATTCACCCGGAGTGTATCCGCAGACCTGCGCTAGCATCTGCACTAGCACTGCGTACTGGCAGACATTCCAATTGTTCGCCGTCAGCATATCCTGCGAGCGCTGGTTGAGGATGGCGTTCAATTTGTTGCCCGAGACATTGAACGTCATTGAGTATGCACAAGGATATAGATTCATCTCGTGCAGATCCTGATGATTGTATATATTTGTCATAATGCGTCTTGACGCAGGGTTGTGCTTGAGGTCGTAGATCACTCTATCCACTTGGTCGAAATCGCCCTCCTTGTAGTGATGCTTGACGCCGAGTTGGTAGCCGTACGCCTTACCTATTGATCCCGTCTCGTCCGCCCACTTGTCCCATACATGGCTATCTAGGTCGTGAATATTATTGCTCTTCTTCTGCCATATCCATAATAGTTCCTTGATCGCACTGCGATAATACGTCCTTCTAAGTGTGGTGATAGGAAATTCCTTTGACAAGTCATATCTATTGACAATTCCGAATTTTTTGATAGTGTGCGCGGGTGTGCCGTCCTCCCATCGTGGTCTCACCTCCTGATCTTCGTCACTGACACCATTGTGTAGGATGTCCTCTACATTCTCAACGAACACTTTATCTGCGTAACTCATATTTCTTCCTCTCCTTTCTATATTTTAGCACAAAAATTTTTGATTGTCAACGAAGATATCTCATCGGCAGATATCCATATTTGTCAAGGCATTTTATGTTTCAGATTGACTTTTTATTATATATATTTTTTGCCTTGCATTTTGCTACGTAGTGTTTTGCGGATACAGATTTGATTTCCCGCTCGCGATCTATATCGGTCAAACTTCTCTCAAATCTATTTCATTTTCAATATCAATTTGATTTTCTAATATTCAGCAATTTGCCTTAATTAATGTTTATTTTCAATTCAAATTCATTTTATTTGGAGTTCATTTCAATTTGTGTTATTATTTTTCTATTGGGGAGATATTATGAAGACTAAAATGGAGCAGACAAAAATTGATGCCAAGAATGGACTGACACAAAGTGAAGCAGAAAGGCGATTGACTGAATACGGAGAAAACAGATTAAAAGAGAAAAAACAAAAAAGTCTTTTCATCCGTTTTCTTGAGCAATTCAAAGATGTAATGATAATAATTTTGCTCATTGCTGCAGTCATCTCCTTTGTGGTGGCGATTGTCGAAAGAGAGCCGAGCGAATTCATTGAACCCGTGCTAATTCTTTTGATAGTGATACTGAATGCCACAATCGGAGTCATTCAAGAGAACAAAGCAGAAAAAGCACTCAAAGCATTGCAAAATATCTCCGCACCGCACTCAAAAGTGATTCGAGATGGTCAAGAACAGATAATAGATTCTCAAAAAGTCGTGCCAGGTGATTTGATAGTGCTGGAGGCGGGAGATTTCGTACCTGCGGATGCGAAACTCATCACTAGCGTCAATTTGAAGTGCGAAGAATCCGCACTCACTGGAGAATCTGTACCAGTCGAAAAAAATGCCAAAGCCAAAGTCAAAGACAATGCTCCACTTTCAGATAGAGTCAATATGGTATTTTCGGGATGCGCGATCACTTATGGGAGAGCCACTGCGATTGTCACCGCTACTGGTATGAACACTGAAATAGGCAAGATCGCAAATCTATTAAACAATGAAAAAGAGATCAAAACTCCTTTGCAACAAAAACTGGCGAAATTGGGTAAATACTTAGGCATCGTTGCCCTGCTCGCTTGCGCCGTGATATTTGTAGTCGGCATAATAGCAGACTTGGACATTTTGGATGTATTTATGACTTCTGTTTCACTCGCAGTATCTGCAATACCTGAAGGACTTCCCGCAATCGTCACCATCATACTTTCAATCGGCGTGCAACGAATGGTGAAAAAGAATGCAATAATCCGCAGACTACCTGCAGTGGAAACGCTGGGAAGCGCATCAATAATTTGTTCAGACAAGACAGGCACACTCACTCAAAACAAAATGACTTTAGTGAAAGTATATTTAGACAAAGGTGAGATTTTAGATTTCCCAAACGAACTTGAAAACACAAAACAATTGATAGAATATGCCACTCTATGTAGTGATGCAAATATTGTCACAATCGACGGAAAAGATGTATCAATCGGCGATCCTACTGAAACTGCTATTGTGTCCGCCCTAAAAAAATTAGGTAAAAAGAAAGAAGAATTGAACACTCTTTGCCCTCGACTGACAGAAATTCCTTTTGATTCAAACAGGAAACTGATGACCACAGTTAATAGAATCAATAATAAGAATATAGTTATTGTAAAAGGCGCATTTGATGTATTAATGAAAAAATGTATCAAGGGCGACAATAAGAGGGCTGAAAAAGTCAATGAAGAGATGAGCAAAAACGCCCTTCGCGTATTGGCAGTGGCATACAAAGAGGTGGAAAAATTTTCAGACAATCCGACCAGCGAAGAACTAGAATCTGAGTTGAAATTTTTAGGATTGATTGGTATGATCGATCCTCCACGTGAGGAGGCAAAAGTCGCAGTCGAAGAATGTAAACGTGCGGGCATAAAACCTATAATGATCACGGGAGATCACATCATTACAGCCTCTGCGATAGCAAAACAACTTGGGATATTTGAAGATGGAGACGAGGCGATCTTGGGTACCGAATTGGACAAAATGTCGGATGACGAATTTTTGACCAGAGTAAAAAACATTTCAGTCTATGCCCGAGTGACCCCCGAAAACAAAATTAGAATAGTAAAAGCGTGGCAAAAATTAGGCAAAGTGGTATCAATGACTGGTGATGGTGTTAATGACGCCCCTGCTCTAAAGGCAGCAGATATCGGTTGTGCTATGGGAATCACTGGCACCGATGTTGCAAAAAGCGCATCGGATATGACTTTGACGGATGACAATTTCGCAACAATAGTAGATGCGGTCAAAGAGGGACGAGGAATATATGACAATATCAAAAAGGTCGTAGGTTTTCTTCTCGGCACAAACATTGGCGAAATAGTTGTAGTGTTTTTGATGATGGTCATCTGGAAAATCTCTCCGTTTATATCAATTCAACTGCTTTGGATCAATTTGATCACAGATTCTCTCCCTGCGATTGCACTGGGAATGGAACCTGTGGAAAAAGATATAATGTCCAAAAATCCCAGACCAAAAAATGAAGGCTTGTTTGCCAACGGCTATGGAGTGCGTATCGTATTGCAAGGGCTGATGTTTGGACTGCTGACTATGGCTGGATTTTGGATAGGAAAAAATTTGGGCGGAACAATCGAGGCTGGAAGAACCACTGCATTCATTGTATTAGCCTGCTCTCAAATACTCCATTCATATAACGCTCGCAGTGACAAATCTTTGTTTAAAATAGGGATGTTTTCTAACAAAAAATTAAATTATGTCAATTTATTGTCCCTTGCCACTCTTGCATTCGTGGTGTTCACTCCAGGTGTCGTAGGTGCTTTTGGTATGTGCTACCTTCCGTATTACTGCTACTTAATAGCACTCTTGATTTCATTCACACCTATTATTATAGTCGAACTCAGTAAGGCCTTCGGTCTAATCAAACACGAACAATCTACTCGTGACAAAACTAAAAAATAATACAAACTAAGTATAAAAAACAAAAAACGGTCAATCCGTTTTTTGTTTTATTCTATATATTTTATCACTATGATACAATTACCCTTTATCAGTTATAAAATTAGATTTTCAACTATTTGATCCTTACTAGTTTTCAAATAATATAAAGACTCTGTTTTATTGAAACTTCAATAAAATTATTTATTTACAATTTGAGGATAGGACGAACAGATATCTTTTCTTTTTCAAAATTCACATCTCTACGTTTACTAAATAATTTATTGGCAAATATTTGTGTGGAGGGAAATATGAATCCATTAGAACAAACTACAAAAGATATTGATAAATATTACATTAGTTTAAATACGATTTATCCAAAACCATACAAAAAAGACGAGACATCTCCATATACAAAAACGCGTGTAATTTTGATGAACGGCACCGAATATGAAAGTGTGTGGTTTTTGCACCAATTTGCTAGGCACTGCGACAACGATGAAATAAAAAATATGATCGCAGTGGTACGCACTCAAGAGCAACAACAGCAAAAGTTGATAGCCTGTCTAAAGCCATTGAACGAGAGCATTCTAGAAACTACTGTTGGATATGAGCAATTGGCAATTGACTTGACTGCAACGCTAGCACAAAATGACACCGATCAAGGAAACATTGATGCACTAAACTTCGCGTTGCTTGAAGATTTTGATCACCTATATAGATTTAGTAATCTCATGATGCTGGACGTCAAAAATGCCGATCCGAAAAAACTGGTCGGAGGATTCACAGAAATCACGCCAGGAAGACCTACAATTGCACATCATAGATATCCAAAAGACAACGTCAAGCGAGCAATGAACGCAAACAAAAGCGACTTGTATTCAAAATTGGTTGCAGGCATAATCACCGCAGCAGAACAACAGACGATGAATTATTATATGAACATATCTCAATGGTACAAAAATGATCTAGGACGTCAGTTGTATGCAGAAATCGGACTAGTGGAGGAAGAGCACGTCACTCAATATGAAAGTTTGAAAGATCCGACTTGCACTTGGCTTGAGCAATGGGTGCTACACGAATATACCGAAGCATATCTATATTTTAGTGCGTATAATGAAGAAAAGGATCCTTATATCAAAAAAATTTGGTTCGAGTTTTATGAGATGGAATGTGCTCACTTGAAAGTTGCTTGCGATCTATTGAAAAAATATGAAAAAACTCCATACTTAAAAGTTATCGGCAACGGAGAATTTCCCAAACTCTTGACTCTCGGCACGAATAAGGAATATGTCAGAAAAGTTTTGGAGCATACGATACTTCTCACCGGAGATAGACAAAAATATATAGACGTGATGAGACTGAAACCAAATGCCGATTTCTTTCTGTATCAAAATGAGATAATAAAGGACGAAGAAAAAATTCCTAGCCATATAGTGATCAACAAGGCTATCAAAAAATTCGGGAAAGATTATAGATATGAAGATAAATCTAATCCTGTCCCAGAACTAAAAAACAGAAAAATAGATAACACTACTATAGGAAGAAAAACCAGCAAAATCTAGCAATTATTTATATTCTTTCGTCCAATGCCACGATTAATTTCAATTATCTATTGATATTAATTTCATCATTCAATTTGAATATCAAAAATAATAAAAAATTAATTATTTTGATAAAAACACGTTTAAATACCGTTTTTTTAGTGTAAAAACGTGTTTTTTATTTATTTTTCATTGATTTAATATTTTTTTGCCCACTGTTTTAAACTAGATATATCTTGACTTGCACTCAATATTTTCCCCGAAATAATCCTTGTCGTGCTGTCACAACTTTTCTTTAGATCCTCAGCAGTATTGCCCAGTCCACTACCTCCGCTTGTCGCAAACAATATAATTGTTTTATTTGCGGTGTCAATGCTTTCCAAAAATGTGTTCACGATCTTAGGTGCCGTATACCAGATCAAATTCAAAACTTGTATAGGAAAATTCACAATATATAAAATTCAAATGAACATCTATCATCATAGATTGCTTTATAGCGAGCAAATAAGTTTTTTAGACATAAAAAATAAAAGCATCACAATTGCTTTTATTTTATTGTATCAAAGTCAATTTGTCATCCGAAATATTAATTCGCTTGTCCACCAATTTTTCAAATAGGTTTAAATTTTTTTCTCCCGGCATAATAGCAAACACGGATATCGTGCCAGAATTTTTCCCACACTTGGTCAGTGATAACAAATTTTTGGTCAAATTCAAATCCAAAGAATCTACACCTGATAGTGAGAGAACGTCATCAATTGCCATCAAAACATTTTCGCCTTTCTCAAGCAATCTCTTTGCACGCTCAATGGCAACGTTAACTAATCTTTTTACGCTATCCATCTCTGCAGTTATGCTGGAAATAAACAATTCAGAATTTTTAATTTTTTTCAAGAGATATTTATTTTTTTCCGCAATTGAAACATTGATATATATTTTTTTATCAACCAATGCAGAATTCATTATCTCTATAATACTTTCGGTATTTACCTTATTATCTGAACCATACAAATACACACTTTCGCCAAATTTAATATCAAAACTATTGAATTCCTCATTGTCAAATGGTATTTTATTCGCAGGTTCGACGTGCTCTATTTCATAATAATCAACTCTAGCGTTGTTATATTTTTTGATTGGAATGTCGTTGATAGTAAAAACTTCTTTGATGCTCGTCTGATTTTCAGTAGACGATAATTCCACCAAGAGTTTATCTCCCATTTTGATATTATGTTTTTTCACGATATCTTCAGGTATGAAATATTCCAAATAATTTTCCTGCTTGCCCACCCACAAAAAAGCGGTATTATTTGACAACAATTCCACAAAACCTGAAACAGTCTTGATATCATCATACTTGAATTCTGCTCTCTTTTGACTGAAAGAATTAATATTCGAATTTTGAGCGAAATTAAAATGAGATTTAGGCATCAAAATATCAGCGAACGAATAACCCACATCTTTTGGAGGTCTACCTTGCTTCGTTTTAGCAATATATGGCTCCTTTTTCCCTTCGCTAATCTCAATAATATTCTTAATCAATTCACTTTTTTTCTTGCTCGTTGGTGCATACACTCCTGTACGTCTAGCGAGTTCTCTAAGAGCGAATATGCTAAGTTCGTTCAACTGTTCTTCCGTCATCCATACCTTTTATTATTCAATTAAATTATATTGTCATTTTACCACAACAAACCCTCAAAGTAAAGTAAAATGAAAACAAATTCGACATTATTAGACAAGAATTGTTCGTAAAGGTAGATTTTATTGAAAAAATTTACTTCAATGACTTGATATTTTTCTTTTTAATTATATAATTGTCCGAATACATTGTTTATTCAAAAATCTTGTTTTTTCTTGTCTATGCAGTGATTCCTAAACTTATCATAATTGCTACATCTACCCTTTGCATAGTCAAATTATCAATTGCACATATTTTTTCTTTCAATCTGCGTTTATCTAGCGTCCTGATCTGTTCCAACAAAATGACGCTATCTTTTGCCAAACTATATTTATCTTTGCTAAGTTCGATGTGTGTGGGGAGTTTCGCTTTGCTCAGTTGACTAGTAATTGCCGCTATGATCACAGTGGGACTATACTTATTACCGACATCATTTTGCACGACCAAAACTGGACGTACTCCGCCCTGTTCACTACCAACAACCGGACTAAGATCGGCATAATATATATCTCCCCGATTTACTTCCATTATTCTCCTTTCAAATGATGCAAACTTAAATAATAATCATCAATATATTCAAAGTCTTTTTCAATTTCTTTTATCGACATAAGGTATTCATTGTCAGTATATGCTAAAACATCGAATATTGGCATTGCAGGACGTTTGATTTCCTTTAATTTTGATAGATATTCAATGTATGCTATTGCTTCTTCATTCATATAATCTCCTTAAATTTGAAACTTAAACCTTGACTAATAGTTTTTTCAATTTTTCGTAAAAATCTTCTTGCATTTTCAAAAATTCAACAAGCAATTGATTGATGTTTTCGTCCTTTGCTACGATATCTTTTTTAGCCTTGATGCAATCAATTATTCCCATCACAGTGCCAGAGATCATCATTTCTATAATATGCTCGCTTGAATTATCAGCCCATAGCGAAAAGTAGATCATCATTGTTTGCTTGATCTTTTTGAAAGCGCTATTGTCCTTTATCTCCTCATTTTCATTGATCGCGATGGTATCGCATCTGTCTGCAAATTTTGAATATTCTTCGAATTGTTTTCTTAGCAATTTGTTCACTATTTCATTTGTCGATTTTTTCAAAACCTTATCAATAGACTGCATACCAACTTGTGCGTCTTGATATATCCTATTGAGCAAATTCAAATCTTTCTTTTCCATAAATCCTCCACTATTAGTATCCTCCGCAATTTTAGATTTATACTATACTGAGTACGTTAATAGAAAACAATTAGATAGAATTTTGTATCGATTCTATTCTCTCAAATCGGCAAAGTTATTTATGATATTAAAAAGTCGATTGGCAAACAAAAATGGGAACAATTAAACTATTTGTTCCCCATTTAATTTGAGTTGAATATATTTTTGCATTTTCATTCGAATATTGAAATACTCGATAAATTTTATTTGCAAAAATAAATTTCTGTTTTAATCGTTTCAATTTTTTATTAATCAGAATTATATCAAAATCTTCTAATAATTAATTATTTTCAAAAATTTTACAATTATTTTTTGAATTACAATATATTTAATTTAATTATCAATTTTTATTAATTTTCGCTTAGTTTTATGATTTTCAATATTTTTATAGTTTTTTATATCAATTTAAGAATAAATTTATTTAATTATAATTTTTCATATTTTTATTATAATTTTTTTATTTATTTTAATGAAATTTTATATTTATTTAGATTTTTTCTTTTTTTATAAAATTTTTATTTAATAAAATTTAATTTTTACGTTATTGCTTTATTTTTTATATTTAATTAAAATTTTATTTGTTTGATAATTGATTTGATTGTATCGAGTGATTTATTGAATTCGCTATGCTCTTCGCTAGTTAGGTTCAATTCTGTATAGCCACGCACTCCGCTACGATTGACGATCACTGGATAGCCCACGCAACATTTGAATTTATCTATATAAGTGGAGAGTGTGAAAATCGTGTTTGAATTGTTGAAAATCGCTTCGGTGATATTTTTCAAACACATTCCTATACCATAGGCGGTGTTACCCTTTTTCTTAATAATTTCATACGCACTGTTTCTGACATCCTTTAGCATTTTGTTTTTTGTAGATTTGTTGAGATATTTGTCCACGCTGTTGAGCCCAATTCTTGCCACGCTCCAAGGTATCATTTCGCTATCTCCGTGCTCTCCAATGACATAAGCGTGAATATTCTTCGGATTCATCTCCAACTGCTCGCTTATAAGAAAGCGCAATCTCGCGGTATCCAATGTTGTACCGCTACCGATCACTTTGTACGCAGGAAAATTGGACAACCTCAATGTCACATACGTCATAACATCGAGCGGATTGGTGGCGATCAAATAGATACCATTGAATTTCGTCTTGTTTATTTCTGAGATGATCGATTTGAACACATTATAATTTTTTTCTATCAAGTCCATTCTCGTCTCGCCAACGTCTTGATTCCTACCCGCTGAAATGCAAATAATGTCCGCGTCATCGCAATCCGTATAATCTCCTGCTTTTATGTTGATTTTGCGCTTTGAACAACTTGATGCATGCATCAGATCCATTGCCTCGCCCTTAGCCTTGTCAACATTGACATCAATTATGACCAATTCATCAACTTTGCTATCAGAATTTATAATACTATAAGCATAACTCATCCCGACATTTCCACAACCAATTAAAACTACTTTATTCATACATTCCCCTTTTGAATCTCAGCATTTTCTTCTTCGTGATTACCGAGTTTGCCAACTTTGAAATCAAAAATTGTCGCCATCACGAGCAAAATCGTAGGTATTAATAGCATCAACACAAATCCTATCGCAGACAATCGGAAATCCGCAAGCACCCAAAATGAAATCGGCAGGACAATGCTAAAAATTGCCGACACTAGCAATACGATGCTTCCCGTACGCCTAAATTTGAATGCAACTCCAGCACCAACAATTGCCACAACAGATACAATCATATTTAATAAAAGGATTGTTGAAAACCAACTCGGTGCGCTCTCTCCCGTCAATGCAATCGCCGACACTACCAATGAAAATGCGACCAAATACACCAATGATAGCAAAACCGTCATAATGCAGGCGAGGATTGTCAGAACTAAACTTGCGATCAATTTTTTTCTTATTTTCATATTTTGATTATATCATAAACTTCACTATTTACAAATTATTTTTCGCAATTTCAAAATTAAATTTTGGTAAAATTTAAAAAATTTATTGTTAATTTATATATTAAAACAAACATTTTATTTATTTTAAATTGAAATTTTTTTGTGGAAATGTTTATAATTAAAAAACATAAAATATTTACGAAATTTGGTCGCTTAAATATTTGCTAAACGCCTTACATATTTTCACACTGCTATCGTCAAAGCATTTGTTTTCAAGAGCGAGAATGATAATTGCACCGATTGCATCCCCGTCCTTTACAATAGGGACGATCAACTGGCACGAAAACTCATTTTCCGTATTCACAAAGAAATTTAGCATTTCACTGCCGTCGTCTTTTTTCTTGATCACGATTTCTTTTTTGTATATCAATTCTTGCACTTCTTCGCTGAGTTCTTTGTTCAAATATTTTTTCTTGCTAGAAGAAAGCACCTTTTCCATATCGGAGATCAGCACATCGTGTTCTATACTTACAGAAATCGCATTCGCCACAGCATCACTATATTCTTTCAGCGAAACCATATCACTATATTTGGTCAATAAAAATTTGTTGCCATCGACAATGCCAATTTCAAGTTTGCTTCCTTCTCGTACGTTCAACATTTTTCTCATTTCACGTGGTAGTACAATCCTACCCAATTCATCCACGCGTCTTACAATTCCTTTACTCTCCATACATACCTCTAAATTTAGTATGGAAAAATGTTCAAATATTATACATCACTAGCCAAATGGGCAAAAAAGAAAGGATAAAATATCGTCAGAATGTAGATAAATTTTTGTAAGACAAAATATGCAAAACAGAGTAGTAAACTTATGTTTATTCATTGTGTCTACGTTTAGTTTTTCTACAAACTGAGTATAAAATATCCTTTACTTATTTGCTAAGCCTCACCCATAATGACACGAACATTATCATAGGCAAATATATCAATAAACGAACGATCCATAGGACCTGTAATGAAGAATGCACGTCCTCGAGGTGCCGTCACGATCCCTTCCTGCTCTCTTGCATTGATACCACCCGCGGATTTGTATAGTTCTAGCAAATCCGCCATATCGTTAGGTGCCAACTGCAATATCATACTATACTGACACGCATTGATAATCGCCGCCGATCTACGCTGAATTTCAGGTGTACCCAAGAAGTCTTTGATATTCTGTGTGATGACTATCTCCATTCCCTGATATTTACGGATACGTTTAGCCATCTCCGCCATAAAGTTCAGCGCCACTGGGCTATCTGGATCAATGAACATGTGCGCCTCGTCCACCGCTATGACAACTTGCCTAGCGATTTTCTTGCCCGTTCGTTGCTCATACTGCTCGTTGAATCGCTTGTTGTTGATGATTTCGTTGTTGAGATATTTGAATACAAGCAACATCTGAGCATTCGCTAGTCTATTGTTCTTACTAGCAAACAAAGTCTGGAAGTTGAATGTGATCAAATTTTCATCGGTGAGAATTGAAGTAGGACCATTCCATAGGTCAGAATTTCGTCCACCGGTCGCAAACTTTTGAATATAAGTCTCAAGGATCAAAAGGTTGTTCCTATAGAATGCATCTTTTTCGGTTTTCAATTTATCTTTTATCAATTTGAACAAGTCATCAAATATTGGATAATCTTCCGCTTTCAATTTACCAATATTTGCCTTTTCATTGATTCCCTTTTTGTTGTATAATTCAACTACTAATGTATTCAAAGTTTCGAATGCATCCGAACTGATACCTTCCAAAATCGCACGGAAGAACTGCTCTAGGAACTGGAGGTGGGTGAAAAATGTCTTGTTGCTACCCTTATCAACCAATTCGTCAATGCTCTTATCGTCCACATCTGCATCGTCATTCGCTGCGTCCAAGTCCTCAAGGGATGCCATTATATGGAATGGATTTAAAATTCCTGATTTATTGGTACCTACGTCTATTACTTTTCCGCCCAGATTTTTAGTCATTTTATCATACTCTTGTTCTGGGTCAAGGATAAACATTTTCGTTCTATCTGCGGCAAGGTTTGTAAGAATGGCTTTTGTCGCATACGATTTCCCTGATCCAGATTTCCCAATTACCATCATATTACTATTGATTCTTCCCTTCTTTGAATCACGAGTGAAGAAATCAATAAACACAGGATATCCACTAGATGTAGACTGCCCAATACAGAATCCTGCGGGGTCTTGCATCACAGAGTCTACCATTGGGAATGAAGATGCGATTGTGGTCGATGGCATACTGCGATAGAAATGCTTGAGCGTATCAATCCTGTTCACGCTAGAAGACACGAATGCGTCCACCTGCCTACCAAAAAGATCTGAATATTTGAAGCCATATTGCTTCAATACGTTTCGCACCTCTTTTCTATTCTGCTCTTCCACCCGTAAATGTACGGAAACATCATACAATTGCTCATTATTAGTTTTCAAATCACGTAGCAATGTCTGAAGTGAGTCAATATCCGCCTCTTTTTCAATAATCTCACTTGATCGATATGTCCTATCTAGTTTTGCCTCTTTTTCCATCACGGCACGGTCGATCGATCTTTCACCCTTCTCTTTGTCCACTGGCATAATATTCATTATCACCCTAGTGCCCAACTGATTGAATATAGGATAAGCCCAACCGTTGCCCACCTCAAGTGGATAATCGGTGATGACCATTTGCTTGTACATCTTCTTGTCCATCTCTACGCGAGCCACTTTGAAATTGACTCTATTAGGCATAACCCAATTGTTGACTTGAGAAGGAGCGAGTCCATCGATCTCGGACTCGGCATAAGTTGATTGATAGTTTGATTTCAAGAAACTGATCAAATCGTCTTCTGTCAAAATCTTTGAACTGATGGTATATTGCCCTGTGCCGAGATCGTTTATAATACCTATTGCTGTGTCCTCAAGGTTGACTTTATCCTGCCCATAAAGGACCAAATAAAAGTGATTTTGCAAAATAGGTTCCGCCCTAATAGCGTTGTTGAGTCTCTCCACACGTTCCCTGAATATCAGCGAACGACTATCCATCTCGCCAGCAGTATATTGACCTTGCTCATATAATTCGTTCAAAAGGCTATATTTAATATCATCGTTTTTCAAAAAGACGTCAAATCTCATTGGCTTAACTGTCTTGATAAGACTTGCCCTTTGATATTGAGAAATACGCTTCAATGCTTTACTAAATGTATAGATCAATGAATCTTGTGCATCCTCCTGCATCAAGTCGAGTGCCACAGGTTCGAGTTCAATCACCATACCAACATAATCACCGAAATTGATATATTTACCTATCTCAATGTTGAAGAATGGTGTCAACTTGTCCATCGGAGTAAAACCGCGTTTCTTACCAAGTTTAGTATTTATATATTTTTTCGGAAATGCTGCGAAACGAATGATGAGTATGATCGAACTATATAGTCTCAATCCCTCATCAATAGGGAGATACATCACCACAGTGATAGCGATCCAAGCGATCAAAGCATACCAGCGATAATCTACACCTCCTATTTTAAAAAGGTTGCTCGCAACGATGACGATCGCGAATGCGAGGCAAACAATAGCGAGAATGATATCTCCGAATGTAATATTTTTCAAAAATTCAGTTTTTACCCTAGTTTTGCCAGGAATATATCTAATCATCTTACCCCTTCATATACGTTGATAATATTCATATATCTTTAAATAAAATTTCACATTGAATCCCAAAATTCTACAGATTCGAATTGTTGTTATTTACCGCCCGATTTGCCACCTTTTTCAGACTCTTTCAATAATTCTTTTGTACTGTTTTTCAATTCTTTTACAACATCTTTTTCGAGGGTCTCTTTGACTTTCGAAACTTCGTCAAGAACTCTATCAATTGCAACAGTCTCAATATTTTGATTTTTGTTCAATGCATCTTCGACACCTTTCTTGAAACTTTCAATACTTGCATTATCGATAGAAATAAGGTCTGTTTTCCCTTCTTTTTGTGCTTTTTGCATTGCTTGTACCATTGCATCAGCAGCACTTTGTTGAGATTGTTTTGCCTCTTGGTATTCATCCACTCTGCGATTGATTGCTTGTCTTCTGGCGACAATCTCTTCTGCCTCTTTCGCTGCCTTTTCCATTAGTTGGTCATCACTAAGTTTAGGACCTACAAAATCTGGTGCTTCTTGAGTCGCTTTCATTGCATTGAACCTATCTGTAGTCATTGCTTGCTCAGAAATATCGTTTCCTGAATAATGCAGACCTGAAAACATCCTATTCATCTCTTCTGCATTTAATGTGACATTATTACCATTAAGAATGATTGTATCATTATTTCTTATTTCCTCAGTCTTTGCATTTGCCTTAGTTAGACTTTTCTGAGAATCAATGATTGCTTTTGCAAGTGTCTTATCATTGTCTAGATCCTCTTTCGTTTTTGCGCCGTGTGCCTTAGCGACTTTATCTTGAGCAGCATCAAGTATTCCAGCATCCTGCGCTAATTGTTCTATTTCTTCTTGCGTATATACACGCATCTGTTTTATTTTTTGTCCTTTCAGATTCTTTGTGTAAATCTGTTTTCCATCATCATCATAATCATTTCCTTTGGTAACGCCGTTCTTGTCTGTATAAAATGAGTGTATCGTACGAAGTGCTCTATCTTTTTTGCCTGCTTTCATATTATCCTCAGAATTAAATTCTTTGCTAATTTCGTTCGTAATACTTTGTACATCAACTCCAAACATTTTTTTCGTGGCAGCATTCAGCAATCCACCAGATCTATTACCATCTTTGTCTTTGGTGCCAATAATACCTCCAACCATACTTCCTCCAAGCGACTTGAAGAAAGATCCTGCACCACCTGTTTTGGCACGTGCACCTGCTTTGGCGAATGCACCGCCCACTTTCTTGGTGGCATTCGTAGCGTGTCCCATACCTTTTCGCACTCTTCCGCCGACAGACGACATCAATCCTGCACCTGTAGCATAAGCATCCTCCGCTCCTACGAATGAATTGACAACGCCGATAAATTCTTTCACCATATACAGTCCTGCGATCAAAAGAAGCAAACTAGTAAGTCCCATAACATCGAATCCGGTGGCACCTCCGTCCGCAAATTCAATATTCTGAATGATAGGCAAGAGCGCGAAGAATAGATTGACGCCCGCCACCGCACTATATGCACTGATCGTATGCTTCAAGAATGTTTTTCTCCAGTTGCCTGCAGCGCTTCCGTTATCTATAGGATACATTGCACATACGATTGGGCTGATGATGAATAGAAGTAGCAACATAAACAGACGTTTCACCATACCGAAACTGAGTGCGCCCAAGACGTACAATATAAATATTCCGCCCGCACCCAAAATGAGATAGTTGATTTCCCAAAGGCTATAGTGATCATCGACCACTTTCCGCCGAGTGATATCGGGTCCACCCGTGCCATAGGCATCGTCAATACAATCGGCATAATAGTCAGGATCTGTCTGACTGGTATCCACCGTGATACCATATTGGGCACAAAATGCTCTGACTTCTTCTATTATAGGATCATCGGATGATAATGTGACATTTTGATACTCTTCCCCTCGCAACAAATTTGCATTATATGCAGCACTCACAAACAATTGCCGTGATATCGACATAGAGTTGCCAGACGCTGTCGCCCCGTTGATAGCCTGAAGCACGATGTTGCCTAACCATATACCAAGCAGTGCGCCCACAGGGATGATGACGAAATTCCCTATACCTTTAATCGCCAATCCCACGATCTCTTTCCAATTCTTAGTTTGTGCCGAATAAACATTTCTGATAAACGCCATCACCAAGAATATCAGCAACAATATAATCGCAAGTGCCAGCATTGAGAAAAAGACATTCAGCACTGTCTCAGATGTCAATAGGAAATATACGATACCTGTATCCGTCTCAAGACCGGTGTTCCCGCTACCGATCGTCTGTCCGTTATATACGATATCCTCAACTCCAGCAAATGCGCCAAAGATGCTCTGCAGAATGTCAATGATAGCGAATATGACGCTAAATAGTGGATACAATATTAGCCCGAAAAAGCCAGTAATCCCCTCTAATATCATTCGCAACTCCTTATTTATTTAGAAATATTATATACTAAAATAACAAATTAATCAAACAAAACTTATAAAAAATTCACTTATTAGCAAAATTTTGACCAAATATTTTTTATCAATAAATAAAATACCAGCCGACCTTGAAACTCCTGAAATTCAATGGACCAATAGATATTTCTTATACAATCTAAGTAAATAGTGAGCAAAAATTGTATCAATAATGAAATGAAAATGTATTCATTGGTGCTAAAAATTTATATAAAAATTAGGAAAATTAAGATAAAACAGGATTCGAATGAATCGAATTTTATCACATTTATATATGTAAAAGTGGCTATATAGCCACTAAGTTTTCGCATAATATTATTGCCAACTGGTCTCATATTCCACGAATATGAAGTCGTCCTCCGCCTCAAAATATGTGATCACGCCGTCTTGCTTGAACGTCAGGATCACTTCTTCCTCTTGATTGGTGGCGGTATTCAAATATATGTTGTAATCAATCTCTCCGTTCAGGATATCTAATAGCGACATTCCTGCCGATAAATAATTCAGATTGTTTATATCAATATTTTCAAACACCTGTGCGGTAATGTTCAAATCGTCATCTGTACTGTATAGATTCGACTCGGTGCCGTCCTCTGCGCTGGTCAACTGCTCACTGGTGAAATTGACTATTTCACTGCCCTGCTGGACATACAAATTGAATGTATCCAAATTGGTGAGAGACACAATGAATGAAAACCTTGAAAATTGGACTTGAGTTTTTGGCATAAATATCATAGCGACATACTCTTCTGCCACGATATTCTCCATCATATCTTCTGCAGACTCGAAAATGTAGTCTTTTATGAAATATTTTTCAAGCCTCACAAAATCATTTTCAGTAAAATACAACAAAATTCCATCCGCAATTTGCTGTTCGACTGCCAAAATGTCTTCACCTGTCTCTTCATCTGATTGAATAGTGTATAAATCTTGATCGTTGATATGACTAGATATGACGCTTGCTATTTCATTAGCCAGATCTGAATTCAAACCAAAATATCTGATGGCGTCAATTTTTTCTTGTATAGTCAACTCGTCATTCGCTGTATCACCCATAGACTCAGCATCTTGACGATATATAGTGTCCACTACGCGCGCAAAAATTTGGTATGCACTGGCATAGTCACTAGCGAACGCCTCTAGATCTAATGTGGAATAATCAAAATCTTCCGCAGGGAAGTCAATCGTGATGTCTAGATCCTCACTTTCAATTGATTCAACAGCATTTTGAATAGTGTTGATATAATTTTCTACAATTTTTATTTCTGCCAATTCAGAATCAGTATAGACCACTCGCACTCCGTAGAAATCTTCCCCATTCACGCCGAATTGAGCGGATGCCGTGCCGTCTGAAGGGTCATCTCCGGACAGAAATGACAACAATGATCCCAACGCTGCTATCACAAAGACTGCAACGACGAGTATCAGAGCGAAAATCAAAATATACGGCACTGACGAGCCCGCAGACATACTCTTCAGCCTAAATACATCTTTTCGTCTGAGCATTAATCTTTCTAGACTGGCGACTTGACGTGGATGTGTCTTCCTAGCCTTGTTTAAAAAGACCCTCTCGCTGATCGTGAAATGCGGATAGAATCTATATGGTGCAATTGCTCGAATTTTCTTCAATCGATTTTCAATTGCTCTATTGTTTGCCCGCGTTTTCTTGGAATCTTCTTCTTTGATCTCTCCTTCTATTTCTTCCTCTAATTCATCCGACTCTTCCTCGTCCAACTCTTCGTCATCTTCTTCCTCTTCATCTTCTTCGAGATTATTTAGGTCGTCATCGTCAAGTTCTTCATCATCATATTGATCATAATCTCCACCAAATCTACCCGGCATAATCTCTCCTTTTTCATATTTTTAGTCATTATATCAAAAAAAAACGTAAATACCAAATATTTTGTATAACTTCTTGATTTTATATATGCGTGTTAAATTTTGTATAAATTCTAAATTCTCTTGATATTCAAAATATTTATACAATGAATCATCAAACTAAAAATGTACTTCATATCTACATAATTTATATAGAATTAAAACGAGTTTTAATTGATTTGCTTAATAATAGTGATTTCTATAATATATTTTTGTTTCTAATTCCTTCATTATTAAACTAATTTTTATTAGTCTAGAGATTTTCAAAAAAAATCTATCCGAAGATAGATTTTCTTTAATTGACATTATCTTAACATCTGGAATGCTAGTCTTATCGCACTACCTATATTCGCACTTGGCTCAGTGCTTGGATCATCTTCAGGAACATAATCTTGATACCAACTGTCGAATTTAATCATACCAGATTTTATTGCATATTCCAAGAAGTAGAACAATGCAATCAACACTATAGTCACCACGATACCCACAATGACGTATATCAACTTCTGCTTGGCTTCTTCACGTGCACTTTTGTCATCTGCCTTAGCAAAACGAATACCGACCACGACTGCATAAACTATACCTGCCACAGCAACAACGATCAAAATAGGTCCAATAAAATTAGTAAGAGCATCTAATATAACTTCCAACCAATCTGGAATATTGACATCTGATGTTCCTTCTGTTGAACTCAAAAGCATACTCATCAAAAAACTCATATTTTCCCCCTGTATCTCACAAAATCAATATTTTGTGTTATAATATGACATAATAATAACAAGTTAAAAAATTAAAATCAACTAATTTTGCATATATTTTAAAATTTTTTCTGAATTTTTTATTGTAAAATTTAAAACACATACTTAGTTTTCCAAAATTTATAAATATTATACCAATATTTTATTAATACAATGAATTATCAATCAAAAAATTGATAATCGACACTAATTAATAATCTAATTGTAAAACTTAATCAAAAATATCATAAATAATGGTTTTGATTTATTATAAAATATCAATAATACATTTTCCATTTCAAATGCCGATTGATGAATGCTGATTAATTTTCGATTTTCTTTTCGCTACCTTTTTATCAAAATATCAAATAAGTCTAAAAAAGAGTTTTCGAATTTAGTTCATTTACATTCAAGCCTTATTTCAAATTTTTGTTTTGTATGAAACTTAGATGTATGAATCAATCCACTGCTTGAATTTTCAAAATAAAATCCTATATCTATTAGCCAATATCTATTTTAGTTGCTAAGCAAGTATATATACTTAACGAATATAATTTTCCATCGTTTTTCTAATGTTATATACTATTTATTTAATTTAGATCTATATTTTATATAAAAACATAAATTCAAAAAAATAGTTGACTATTGTGCTATTTTTTTTTATTATATTGTAGAAAAGGAATTTGTATGAAAACATTAGGAAAAAAACTATTAAAATATCTGGTTCTATCTATAGTTGTATTCTTAGCCTCTGTAGTTTTGATCACTTTTATGCGCGATGGTAGGCTAGCATTCAACACGCGATATATCTCGACAGGATTACCTTTCTTGTTCGTATTCATCGTGATTGGTCTACTATTGGTGTTTGACCTAATGAAACTTGCAGATGGGAAAGGCAAAACTCCTAGCAAAAGCAAAGCGATCGACAAGGTGAAAGATGCACAAGGTCGCGACACTCAAGAATATTATGACAAAGATTTCGTCACAGAAGATATTTTGAAAAAAGACAAAGGTTTCAACTATAACACATTATCCTCTATTCGTTCGTGCAAAACTGACGGAATACTCGTCCGTGCCGAACAGCGCAACAATGGTATGGAAATAAATTTCGTAAAACCTATTCATACCTTAGTCGTAGGTACCACATCTTCAGGTAAAACTTCTAGATTCGTCGTACCATCACTACAATTAATGAGTATGACGAGTGCCAAGCCATCTTTTGTCATCACTGACCCAAAAGGTGAATTGTATGACAAGTGTTCAAACAAGTTCCGTAGCGAAGGTTATGATGTGAAGATTATCAATCTCCGCGACCCATTCACTTCCCTACAATGGAATCCTCTCACCTATCCTTACGATATGTATCAGCGCAGTTTCAATCTAGACAAAGAGGTGAAAGTCCATCCCCCAGGAGACAACCCTAATGCATACAACCTTTTGATTCAACGTCCTTTTGATTATAATACTACTACTTGGTTTGAATTTTCTGGCGTGGCATATTCTGACAAGGACACATTAGAGAATGATATGCGCGTCATCTCACGTGAATTGCAGGACAACACCTACTCTGCTCTAAAAGATATAGTCAGCACCATTGCACCTATCGAATCGGCGAAAGATCCGAGTTGGGAGCAGACCGCTCAAAGATTGATCCACGCAGTGATGCTTGCGATGTTAGAGGATAGTCGTGTACCAGAACTCGGAATGACACGCGAAAAATACAATTTATATAATGTATATAAAATATGTAACACAACCGATTCAGGCAGGGACACATTCGCCACACTGAAAAAATATCTATTTAGTTATCGTGACCAATTTAGCCAAGTGCCAGAACTGGCTTCCGCTGCCCTTCAAAATGCGGAAACTACTTCGAAAAACTATATGGGATTCGTGTCTAGCAAAATGGCATTATTCAGTGATACGGGTATCGACTTCTTGGTGAGCAGTACAGAGGTGGATTTCACCACAATTGACGAGCAACCTACCGCAATATTCTTGATCATTCCTGATGAAATTCGAATCCGTTACCCTCTTGCTATATTGTTCGTAACTCAATTGTACAAACGCCTTGTGAACAAAGCACAAAGTATGGGCGGAGAGTTGAAACGCCACGTCTACTTTATGCTAGACGAGTTCGGCAATATGCCTAGATTCCCTGAGTTCGGATCGTCTATGGCGGTCGGACGTTCGCGAGGAATATTCTTCGAACTATGCGTGCAATCTTATAGTCAACTTTATCAAGTCTATGGTCAAGAAGAGGCGAAAAGCATCAAAGACAACTGCCCTATCAACGTTTACATCGCATCCGAAGACACCACTACGAACAAAGAATTTAGCGAACTGCTAGGCAAAAAGACGATTGTGAAAACTAGTGAAAATCGCAGTGTCGGTCCAGATGGCAAAGAATCTAAATCGTATAGCGATCAAGTGATTTCCCGTCCTATTGTATATCCAGAAGAATTGATGTCATTTAGAGACAAAGGCGAGGTCATCATCAAGACATTTGAACCAAATGCCGTATTGAAAACTAAAATGACAAGATACTTTGAAGCAAAATGTTATGATACTACCCGTGTGCACGGTCAATATATTCAAAGAAGAATGTTTGAAGAAGCCAAAGTCTTTTATGATATCACCAAAAGAAATGACTATATGGCTAAGACTCGTTCAACTGACGATGATGACGATGATGATATCTTCTAAAATTTAGAGTGAAAACATTAGACCGCCATTGAGCCTGCTTGATATTTTTAAATTTTGTAATATCTAATTAAAAATCCGACCTTGTTAGAATTAACATTATTTGTTGTACTTGAATATTTAGGCATATTATGAGTCTGCACGATTTCCTAGTGCAAATTCAAAGCATACCACAAAATGATCTCACCATTTGTGTTTACTTGAATATATTGCAAAATCAATTGTACAAAATGTAGAGGCAAATTCTCTTCTCATACTTGCAAATAAAATATTTGAACTTATCAATTAGTCATTATGATAAATCTATTTTAAAAGTGAACCCCAAAGAATAGTAAACTTAAGAGGTTCACTTTTTTATAAAAATAAAAAAATGTAGTCCAAAATTGAAATCACATTTGTAATAGATAAAAAAAATCGTGTTTATATAAGACTTCAATTGAAAGTCAACTCGATTATTGAAAAATATCATCTACTATGAATTAAATTCTGAATGTAAATAGAATATTTGCGCTTGAAATGTTGCTGTCTTATCGTTTCAAAATTACAATCAAAAAATCAGTTTAATTAAGGTTATATAGATATATCACAACATATAACAAAACACAAAATGTATTTTAAAACATATTTAGTTTTTATTCATTAAAAATTAATCTATCATAATTAATTATTGAGCACAAAAACGCATTACATTTATTATCAAAAAATATAATCATTTTCAATTTATAAAATCTATGAAATTATTTAATTGTAAAAAGATTGTTTTTATAATCACAAAATAACCTCTATTTGCCATATTTAAAAATAGGACACTATTATTAGTGTCCTTTACAATTATTTAGATCTAGCGTTTTCATAATTTTTGTGTGACTTTTTAATAATTTATATAGTTTTTTTGAATAAATCGGAGCATCAAAGAAATAAATATCTGTTTTCTATTTTGATCTATATTTATCCCCTATCATCTGCGACTTTTACACTTCTACACAAATCCCACTTTCTGAAAAATAGTTTTCTTTCCAATCAAATATCAAGTTTTTAAGATTAGAATTGGGAAATATCTCAATATCTACTCCATTCAATCTACATAGATATACGCCGTCCTTAAATTTAAAATTATGATTTTTGACATATTCTAAAGCGTCTGGGATAATTTGATTTATAATATCCGCATTCGATTTTGGATATAGAGAAATCTCTCCTTGCTTGTTTTTACTTATTAAAATTGATTTGTATTGATCTATTACCATTTTTACCTCCATAGTGCAATATTTATTTTACAAAACGACCTTGTTATATAGACCATAGTTACAAAATATTACAAAAAAAGACAAAATTTGCAATAAATTTCACAAATTTTATTGACAAAAGTCATATAATGTGTTAAAAATGAATATAGCAATTGTATTAGTGACCGCAAAACTAGATCAATTATCCGTATTTTTACACCATCATAGTCCAATTTGCATAGCATTCACAAGAAATTAATTTAATATCGCGGGGTAGAGCAGCACGGCAGCTCGTCGGGCTCATAACCCGAAGGTCGTTGGTTCAAATCCAACCCCCGCAACCAAACGTACTTAGCATAATTGCTAAGTTTTTTTATATGATTATAGACCTTCGGGTGGGTACCCTGCAAAACATAGTTTTGAAGGGAAAGGAACAACCGAGTAAAAACGAAAATTGCGCAGTATCACAAGCAATTAAGTAAATACGAGTGTTGTGACGTTGTCGTTGGTTCAAATCCAACCCCCGCAACCAATTTGTACCCAACTGAACCACATAGGTTCAGTTGTTTTATCATAATTTAATAAAAAACATGGACAATTGAGTCAAACTCAAATTTTTTTAATTTTATTTTATACAATATACCCACTATCTATATTGCCTATATCTATAATATAAACGGAAGTAGATCTATGTATGCCAGCATAAAAAGGACGAGTTTACCTTTATGATACATTTATTTAATAATATTTGACAATACAAGTAAAAGTTGATATACTATACAATATAGGGAGATAAAATATGGACAATCAAGAAATTATTGAATATGAAACTATGGCTAGAAAATTTTTAAAAGATAAAGTGCCACTTGAGGAATGCCACCCAAATTTTTTCGTATATTTCTTATTAAAAAAATACAACAAAAACTTTAAACAAAAATTAAATACCTCTGATATAAATGAACAAAAAGAAATAATCAGCGGATATAGTCTATACTTATTAGATTTTAAGAAAAAATTATCAGAAGTCGCTAACCTACTCTCAATAAACCCAAACGAATATTCAGATTTTTATCATACAGTTGTAGCAGATCCGACAATTTTTGTTCCAGTAAACAGGCTTTCACAGGCCCAAATAAATAAAGTGAACAATATGATGGAAACAACAAATGTAGTCACATCTACAGATGTTTTAAAACAATTAAAATTAAATCCTAAAATGTTAAATTATCCTGTTACGACCGAACTAAAATTTCCAATAGACGACTAAGGTGGAGAAATAAATGCTGAATGAAAAACTGATAAATGCTATTAATTCAACCCTAGACGCCAATGCGACGGACGGATCTGAAAGGAGACTAAAACCTTCTGATTCTAAAATCATTTCTTCTGTAATAGGCAATTTAGATGAGCCAGATAAAAGAATTATTAGATCAATAAAATATGATCGTACCAGAATAATTGAAAGAATAAAAAATATTAATGTACCTCAAATGGTCAATGGAGAGCCTGCTGAGTTTTCTGTCCTTTCATTTAAAATCGAAAATGGGGTACTTATACGACGAAACGAGTCTGAAATCGAATCGTATTTAGAACAAACTAATACCGAACAATTAATACAAGATCTCTTGCAAGTAGTCCAAGTCATAACGAGCGATGAGCAATTACAGCAATATTATAAAGACCATAAACTTAAAAAAGATGAAAAGCAACCAATACCCTCTGACGAAAAGGTACAATCCAGATTAAGCAAAGAAGATGCGGAAAAATACAAGCATTTAGATAGTTATGTTTCATCAGTTATGGCAGAAAATAAAGATGTATTTGAGTTCTTAAATAGTGAACTCCATTTATCTTCACAAGAATTTGAACAAAAATTGAGCAATTTCCTTAATAACTATATGATTATAAATCTCGATAGTGCTAGACAACTTCAGATTGATCATAAGACTGCAGTCGACGCGGGAGGGACGCAAGAAATGTACTTTGTCTTGGGTGGTCCAGGTGCAGGTAAATCATCTACCATTTCGACATTAAAAAATGAGATGTATGCATTTCATGCAGAAGCTGACGAGATTAAAAATCAGTTAGCTCTCGTATTCGGAATAGATGTCAATGCTCCAATAATCCACAAGTTGTCAGGCTTGGTACTAAAGGGAATACTAATACCTACATGCATAGATATGAGAATCAATTTTATATTAGAAAAAATAGGAGATGAGCCTCATAAGATAGAGCATCTGGCTCGACAATATATCGAAAAAGGCTATGAAACGAATCTATATTGTATCCACATCGATACGGCAGAATCTAGAATCAGAAATATAGTGAGAGCATTGGAATATATGAAAAAGGGTGATCCGCCAAGAATGGTCGAGGATTCATCTGCAAAAAACATAGGCTACAATCCTCTCTTGACTTATATTATGATGACTCAAATATGCGGTGAATTGTTTAAATCGGGCGAATGTAAAGTAAATCAAAACCCATATTCAATTGATCCTCAGACACTATGCACATTAAACCACGGAACTGCAAGAAATGAAGAATTTATAAATGATTACATTAAAGATGCCAAAGTCTATCAAGATTATATTATCAATGCTCTTTTTGAAAGATTTTTAACTAAGAATCCAGACCTTTCACCTGAATGTCTTAGACTGATAGAAGTATATAAGGATAGAGTCTTAGATGGAAATCCTTATCTTGGTGATGATTTATTTGAAAATCTTAGTGATCAAGAGGATATCTATGCCGTTTGCCAATTATTCACCATGACGAAATCGGCTTTAAACAACGCATTTAATCCTCTAGTGATCGTCTCACCTAATCCTATTTCTCCATTCAGTATTCCGATAGATCAAGAGTTTGATGTGTGTTATAGATCTAAAACAATTCATTTTGGAAATAATCAAAGCAGAATCAATATGCTCATTGAAAGCATCACTTCAAAAGATAATGAATTATATAAAAGAGCAAGCGTAGAAGCCGAAAGACTTTTTGCAAAAATGATAGCAAATAAAAAAGGAGTTGAAGCATGATAGATTTACATCAGCACAGTATATTTTCGGACGGATCAGATTCTATAAATGATCTCATAAAAAACAATGTCAAATCTGATATACAGATTATGGCACTTACTGATCATGACACGATCGATGGTTGTAAAAAAGTATTAAACTCTTCTACAAACTATAATATTTCATTTATACCAGGTATAGAATTTTCAACTCAAGATAAAGGTGAGTCTATTCATATATTAGCATTCGGTTTTGATGTGGATGATCCTATTATAGAAAGATTATTAAAAGAATCTATCGAACTGAGAAAAAAAAGAGTTTATGAAAGGGTATCAATTTTAGAAAGGGACTTTAAAATCTATCTCACAAAAGAAGAAATGGAATTAATCAATAAATCTAATAATCCTAATAAGATATTACTCGCTAATATTTTGATAAAAAATGGTTATGCTGATAACATCTCTGATGCTATAAAAAAATATTTATATCATAAGATGCCCGAATCTAAATTGTCTACCGAATATGTATTAAGAAATCTTGATAAATCCACTGCGATATCTTCTTATGCTCACGGCTTGGGCGGTGTGGATGAAAAGAGAGTCGAAAAAGATGTGTTTGAAGAGAGGCTAAAGCGTTTTGTCAACTATGGTTTGAAAGCGTTGGAATGCTATTACTCGCTATACAACAAAACTGAACAACGATATCTCGAAGAATCGTCAAATAAATACTCTCTTTTGAGATCTGGCGGAAGTGATTATCATGGCAGTGTAAAAACTGTGAAAATTGGTGAATTATCATCAGACGGCACTGTACCTGATACTAAAAATTTTACTATATTGAAAGCTATAAAAAACATATATAAGATATAAATTTTTATTACCTATATAAACATGAGTTTAATATTTTAAGACAATAATTTATTTAGGTAGTTACAATCTTTATAAATTTTCATCTCAATTATTGTCTATTATCCTACTTATTTCCACTCTCTATATGTCTTTATAAATACAAAAATGATTAAAAAAATTAGAATCCCAATCTAATCAATAACTGTTTTGGATAGATTCTAATTTTTTGTTTTAATAGTCTAAGTTTTAAATAGTTTCCCCTTCGCTCAATGAGTCGATCGCCGATTTGTCTATCGTCTCAAAGGCTTCGCTAAAAATCTGGGTCAATTCATTATATTCGTCTATTGTTAATGCTAAAACTGCCTCTTCTACACAGTTTCTATACGGTTCGAATTTGTGCAGATTCTGTAGCTCATGTTGGATCAGTTTCATATCACTGTCTGACAGTTTGTCTTTCATTTCTTTTACCTTAGACACAAGAGTATTCACATATGATTGTGCCCCAAAGGCAATCTCTTGCACCAATGTTTTCGCTGAGGACTTCTCTTCACTCTCTTTGTCCGAAAATATTCTAATGAGATCACGAATAGGCAACCACGTCGCAACTAGGCTTATTGTCTAGTTGTCTTTTTATTAACTTGAACCTTTATTTTCACATTTTTCACATTTTTGAAGTGATCTTAAAACTGTAGCGAAATTGAGGCAAAAAAAATCAACCAAATCGCATTGATCTAGTTGATTGTAGTGTATCTATCAGTAAAATATTATTTAAGATTTTAAAGTGAGGTACCCTTTTTCTCCGCCGACAAGTTCGCCCGCATCATTGTATATCGCGGTGTCTACTCGGGCGTAAGCATAGTCTACTACAGCACTATCATAAACTGTGCCGTTCCCGCCCACTAAATCGTAATATTGGCTAAACATATCTGTTGATGCAGTCACATTATTTGTCGACCAATCGTCGCTTATATAAATTGTATTTAAATTTTGACAGTTATTAAACATACCTGTCATTTTTGTCACGCTACTAGTATTGAAACTAGAGAGATCAAGTTCGATCAAACTAGAGCATCCGTAGAACATAAAAGCCATATTCGTTACATTGGATATATTGAAATTTCTGAGATAAATATTTTTTAGACTTGAGCAGTCGTTGAACATATAATTCATAGTAGTCACGTTGCTAGTGTTGAAGTTTGAGACATCGATAGAAGAAAGTGCTGTGCATCTACTGAACATACTACTCATAGAGGTCACTTTGGAGGTATCGAATTTCTCGTCATCCTAAGTGAGCGTCTGAAGTTCTGAGCATCCGTTGAACATTTGTGTCATATCTGTCACATTCCTTGTATCAAAGTTGGACAAATTAAATGTATCCAGCGCACGGCAAGATGAAAACATACTTTCCATATTCGTCACTTGACTAGTTACAAATTTTGTCGTATCAATATTAATATACTCATGATCGTAGCAATTAGTAAACATTCTTCTCATATATGTCACATTTGAAGTGCTGAAAGTAAACAAGTCAAGTCCCTTTAATTGAAACAATTATTAAAGATATGAGACATATTCGTTACATTAGTTGTATCAAAATTCGATAAATCTAGGCTTGTCAGCATAGAACATCCATTAAACATTTGTTGCATATCAAGAACATTGGTAGTGACAAAATGCGTGACATCCAACTCAATCAAACTAGAGCAATTGTAGAACATATATGCGAGGTTTGTGGTGGCACTGGTTATTTGGAAATTGTTGAAATCTATCTCTTTGAGGGCTGTGAAATTCCTAAAAGATTGAGACATATCCGCACTGCAGATTATGTCTCCTGTGGATAGAATGTAGACGATACTGGCGCCGTCAGTGTTTGTAGCACGGTAGATCTCTACCGTGATCTCGTTCCAACTAAGGCTCGCCCCGACTAGTCCTGATAGAAGGTTATCCCCCCCCCCCCGGTGTATACTGAGGTGTCATTCTCTACTTAGTCGTAATGGTCAAATACTATACGAGATATGCTATCTTCCTCTTGAGTATAGTCATTATTTACCTTGATCGCTTGGTTCAATGTAATACCACTAGTTATGTCAGTGGCTACATAATATATCCTGGTAGGAGAATAAAATGTATCATTCGTAGCAGAAAAAAGCAACTATCATTGCACATAGCGATAGTATCAATACGAATAGACAGATGTATATCACTGTCAATATCTTTCTACCCGGTCTATTGAATCTCTACCTCCTTAGTTTTATTTTTAATAAATTTAATGTGATCAATACTTATTTTGATTTATCATACAATTTTAGCAATTGAATGATTAATTTTAGATAATTATTTCAATGACTAGATACTAGATATTGAATAAATTATTCAATTTAACTATCCGATTAGGCATACATTTTGACTTTTATAATTAATATAGGATCGCTAAACTAAACTTAATAAGATTAAATAATAATATCCGCTTAAGCTTTGTCTATTTGTTGTCTAGATTTTTATTTCAACAATTTGATATGTATCTTAATTAGTATGTACTAGACCAAACAATCTATTACAATTTTAACTTTCATCGCCCGTGATATCAACTGATTGGAGCAGAATTTGAAAAAAATACGGAGGAATTATCGCATTTTTGACACATTTTAGACGAAATCAAAGATTTTCACAGTATTCTACAGTAAAACATTTTTAACTATAAAAGAGATATGATATAATATGGGTATACTGGATGAATATGCAGATCTCATCAATGCTAGTTTTAGTCGATGGATAGAAGTTGAGGACGATCAGTCTCGGTGGACGATAGAAGATTTTCCATACTCTACTGGCGTGGATGAGGCTGTCACCTATCCTCACTGCTGGAGGTGTGTGACAGTGAATCATTGCTGGTTCAAAAATGAGGCGAACAAAAAGCCCTTCCGCTTCGACTATTCCAACACGTCCTTTTCTCAAACGCCGTTAAGCAAACGAGGACTATACCACCCTCATTGTCACTGCAAAGAATCGGCTATAAACGTACCGAAAGTGAATAATATAAAACTAATACTAGATAATGCTAAAAAAAATTATTTCTTTGATTCTAAATTAGGTTGGTTCCATAGTTGGGGATATAAAAATTCAGATAAGAACAATTTTATAGAAATGATTAAAAATAAAATTGCTGAGGCATTTAGATATGGAAATTATACGAAAGAAAAACTCACGCGAACGGGATATCAAATCAACATCAGCATAACTATACCTGGAAAAAATGAAAAAATAAACAAAGAGTATGAAATAGTCTCTGCGTTTATCATCTTTCCAAAAGGGACTTTAAGATGTATGACATTAGTTGGAGGTAGAGAAAATTGAAATATTTTGATAAGGTTAAATTGACCGTAGATAGAGACCGTTACAAAGAAGATGGCATTCAAAAAGGTGAAATTGGGACGATATGGCTACCTGAGATCCGAGATAATGAATTCTATGTCTGCTTTGAGACGGGCGATGAATATAATTGGTACAAATACTCTATGATTAAAATCTCAGATCTAGAGTTTGTAGAGGACGGAAAATGCCCCGATGAGGACATTTTAGACGCGCTACCCAAAAACAATCCTAAATGGTGGTGCAAGGTCGAGTACGGCTACATTACAAATTTGATAGGCGAGAAGAAAAACAAGATACCGTATGATTATGACTCATAAGTGAACTTTATCATTTTTGCTCTTTGAACCAATTCTAAAAGTAAACATCGGGGATCGCACATAGGAGGATATCAAAATGAAAGAATATGACGAGGTTAAGGTTATCAACGACAATGAATATTATAATTCTCAAGGAGTTTTTGCGGGAATGGTCGGCAGGATCATACAGCCTGAGATCAGAGATAATAGTTTTTTAGTTTGTTTTATCGATCCTAAATTCTCAGACCCGACATTTGACTTCTCATCTGAAGAAAATATAAAGTCTCTAAAAAATGACATCCTGCTAGATATCAAAATTTCCGATTTAGAATTAGTCAAGGAAGGAATGTGCTCTGATAAAGATATTTTAGACGAATTGCCCAAAAACAATCCTAAGTGGTGGTGTAAAGTCGAAAACGGGTATATTATGAACCTGCTTGGCGAGAAGAAAAACAAAATCCCTTATGACTATGATTCTTAAATAATACAAGCATATATATATGTTTTAAATTATAAAAAAATCATAAAAATAAAAAAATACAGGAAAAGATATAAAATTACATATTTTTTTATTGGTTTTTTAAAAATTTTTGAATATATTTTAATATGATTCATTTTGGAATTAATTTCAAAAAGTCAAAATTCGGTTTCTCTTTGACTCGCGAAAATTATATTCACCCATCAAAAAAGAGTTCATTTAATAATACCGAATATGATGACGAATATATTATAAGCCATACCAAGCGCGCATTATTCAATTTTGATTTGAATATGAGATTTTTTTCTAAACTTGATAGCGAAGAATTCAATCGCACGATTGAGAATTTTTCTAGGCAATATCCGCAATTCATAGAGATCAAAGACTTAAACGAATACCGATATCAGAGCGGATATTATTTGCTCGTTTTGGACAAATACAAACAAATTTATCTCGGCACCACCTATGATATTTGTCGTAGGATTCGCGATCATTGGACGAGGTCGAAACAATTTGATAGATTGATGTTCGGCTCGGTTTTCACTTCTCGACTCTCAATTGATTCATTCCGCCCGCTAGACACCACTAGAATTTTTGTCTACACTACTAATGAGACATTTGAGAATGAGGACAAATTTATTTCCTATTTCCCCGATAAATTCATCCTCAACCGCACAAAGGGAGGTATGCTTGATCTTGGTTTGTCTCAGGCGATATCAAATAGGAAATATCGCAATCTTATTGATATTTAAATAAAAAAATTATCTGCGAATTATAAAAAAGCACTTTATCATGCAATGAGTGATCTAAGTCTTATCACTTTGCAATTATTAAAGTTCATTTTTTTAATAGTTATTTATCTGTTTTTGAACAATTGTTATCTAAGTTGATAACATCATTAAACACATTTAATGGTTCAAGATTTTTGAATTCCCCCTCTAAAATATTCTTCAACTTATCAATGCTTTTTTCATCAATATTCGAATCCTCAATTATAAACTTTAAATAGCAATTGTAATTACATACATTTTTAATTTCTTCATTTAAACAATCTATTTTATAATCATCAAGATATTTTTTCACATCCTCTCTTTCAAGCGATTTTTCTATGAATGATAAAAACTCTTTTATCCCTTTTACCAATGTTTCAACATTTTGTTGCATATCAAAATTGTCTGCAGCATAATTTTTTATAATCATACTGATCGGTTCTGATATGTTTGTAATATATATATTTAAACAACTTTTGTCAAATCCTGAAATTTTAGTTTCCCCTGTAAAATAAGCCATTGAGAATGCTTCATTAAATAAATATTTGAGGACAAAAACTATATTTACAAAAGGTGAATATGTCCAATTAACATGATATGGATCAATTTTTTTATTGTCTATATAAAAATACTGGATATCTGAAAATCCATCGTCAAGCAAGACATTATGAGCGATGAATTCAGTCAATGCTTCATAAATGTAATTTTTATTTATATTCAGAGCATTCTCAACTGTGTTTGCGCTTATTACTCTTCTATTTGTAATTAGTCCACCGTGCGCAATATAATATGTATAATTTTCTTTGCTGGTATCTTCTTTTGTCAAATTGGTATACTTTTCCTCATCATATTTCAAAAACTCTACGAAATTCATTGCATGTGTCAACTCGTGCAAAAAGATAACTATATGTCTTATCACTTGATATTTATAATTGTTTAAATCTTCACCCGTCAAACCTTCTGGAATTTCATTTTTCAAAAACGCTGTATCAATATTAGGAAATAATTTTAATTCGTATTTTAAGGCTAAATATTTTTCATCAAAATCTTCAACCAATACACCCGCTCTTCCATTTTCCCCAATACCTATCGGCTCAATTTTGAAATCTTCAATCCTTAATAAATTATCTATGCACCTGTCATCAACAGGAAACTGCCGGCAAACCGCTTTTAGATATTTTTGAACGATTTCATCTAAAAAATCAGATTGATTTTTAATCAATTCTCTTAGATGACTATTCATATATTTCCCCAAAAAATATTCACTTCTTTTCATATAAATATGATATCATAAATTGGGTAAATTGTAAATATTAAAATTGCAATTTCAATCATTATTTGATTTTTAACACGACAAAAGGATTCTCATCTTCTCTTAATTATTTATAAAATCAAAATACAAAATATTAAAAATTGAAGAAATAAAACAAAATATTGATGTTTTATTAATATTTTTCATAAAAAAATTTAGAAAATTTTTAAATTTAAGGTTGAATTTTTATTTTTCGTGATATAATTATAGCCGAGGTGAAATATGAACGAATTTAAAACTATTCCAATTACCCTAGTCACAGGTTATTTAGGAAGCGGGAAAACCACATTGCTAAATCACATTTTAACCAACACAAAAGGATATAAAGTGGCAGTCATCGTAAACGATATTGGCGAAGTGAATATAGATGCGGATTTGATTGAAAAAGGCGGCATTGTAAATAAAAAAGAAGAAAGCTTAGTTGCTCTTCAAAATGGCTGTATATGTTGCACATTACGTCAAGATCTGATCGAGCAAATACACGACATTGTAAAGCAAAGAAAATTTGACCATATTATTATTGAAGCAAGCGGAATTTGTGAACCTATTCCAATCGCTCAGACGATCAACTTTTTGACAGAAAGTTTCAAAGCAAAGAAAATGCCAATCTATTGCAAACTTGACGCTATCATCAGCGTAGTGGACACTCTCAGAATGGTGCAGGAATTCGGATGTGGAGACGAACTCGTCAAACAAAATATCGGCGAGGAAGATATAGAGAACTTGGTCATTCAACAGATCGAATTTTGTGATATTTTGATTATGAACAAAGTAAGTGAAGTGAGCGCAGACGAATTGCATAAAGTCAAGAAAATCATAAAAAGTCTACAGCCAAAAGCAAAATTGATTGAGACAGATTATTCAAATGTGGATATTTCAGAAATCCTTGACACCGATCTTTTCGATATGGAAAATCTCTTGACATCTGCAGGCTGGTTCCAGGAATTGGACAAAGATATTGAAGATATCAAGAAAGAAAATGCCGACCTAAGTTTAGATCACCACGAGCATCACCACAATGACGACGAGGATGATGACGAAGATGACGAGGACGAGGATGATGAGCATCACGACCACGAAGATGATGAACACGATCATAGCGACCATAAACACAGCAGGCAAAAAGACGATCATTCACACCATCATCACCACCATCACGATGAAGGTGGCGAGACCGAAGAATATGGAATCGGCACATTCGTATATTTCAGGAGAGAGCCGTTAGATAGATTAAAATTCGAAGACTGGGCGAACAAAGATTATGGCAAACAAATTATCCGTACCAAAGGACTACTCTATTTCTCAGACGATTTGCGCACAGCGTACTTATACGAGCAAGCGGGCAGGCAAAAAGTCCTAACAGACAATGGTCCGTGGTACGCCACATATCCAAGATATCAAATAGAACAACTTTTGCTAAATGACGAAAAATTCAGATCTGATTGGGACGAAAAATATGGGGACAGAATGATAAAATTGGTATTCATTGGTCAACATATAGACAAGAAAAAAATTAGCGAAGAATTGGATAAAATTTAATTAAAAATATTTAAACTAAATAATATCAATGATTTGTAGAAAAAACCATTAAAAAAATTAAAAACAATTAAAAACAATAAAAAATAACGAAAAATAACGAAAAATAACGAAAAATAACGAAAAATTAATAAAAAATGATGAAAATTATAGAAAATAATCAAAAAAATAAATAAAAATAATAAATCAAAAATATTTTTATGAATATACTATAATAAAAAATGACAAAAACTAATAAATAAAACTATATTAAATTTAATAATTACTTATTTTATCATTTATATAAATTAGAATAAAAGAAAAATACTATTTATTTTATTTTTGATATGATTATGCAATTTATTTTATCAATAAAATAGATTAAAATATAATTTTATCATCCTTTCAATAATAATATTATCGAAATTAATCTTAAATAGTAAATTTATTTATTTTATCTTTATATAATGTTATTAATTTTTTATCATTAATATAAAAAACATTTATTATATCCTTATATATCCTTGATACAAAATGAAATTAATTGCATTAAAAATCTCTGTTGAAACATTGTGGTCAACCCAACAGAGATTTTTTCTTCATATTAAACCTCTCTAGCAACTGGTGCCGAAGAGCCATTCGTCGATTATATCGCTCTCGGTCTTTTCCCTTTTGAATGTAGACAAAATTTCCCTCAATCCATCTTCTCTATTTTGATTCAAAATTTTGATATCATTTCTTAGTTTTTTGTAGGTCGTCAAATTCTTCTTGACCTGACCATCATAATGATACTGTGGATACGCAATGCATTCACCAAGCCTCGCCTCAAAACACTTTTTGAATTCTGGATCGTTCAAGAGTTTGGTGTTTTCCCTCTCATATCCGAAAGTCTCTACAAACCAATTGATACTTTCAAGAGTGTAGACATTATCATTCAAATAAATCGCTTTCAAAAACTCCATTCTAAAACTTTTGTTTCTCTTCAAATTTTCATTCACAAAATTATAAAAATAATTTGTACAATCTTTCGGATTCGGAGAAATCGATGCACATCTGATCAAAAACTCTGAATTGTCCATCAAATTTTTGAAATTCTCTAGCGACTTATGATCAAAATATTCTACAATTTTATAACCATAGTCTTCGCATTCTCTACCGCACGGCTTGACCGCTCTGCCTGCTATAATATTTTTATTTGCTCTTTTAAACCCGCCACTTTCTACGAATTTTTCGAATCTAACTCTTTCTTCAATCATTTCTACTCCCTTTTCTTGAATGATATCATTGAACGGACACGTTGTCAATAGCAAAACGAAAATAAATCAATGGAAAATTTTGTCTAGACAAAAAAAAATTTAATCTACAAATATTGAAAAATCTTTCAAATATGCTATAATATTAATATGAAGATAATTGTAGGGCTAGGAAACCCTGAGGGGAAATATAATAACACGTATCACAACGTTGGATTTTCAGTTGTAGATATGTTTGCCACGAAAAAGGGACTAAAATTTAGCAAAAATAAATGTAGGGCGCTCATAGCCGTAGGAGACGGATACATTTTAGCAAAACCACAAACTTATATGAATAATTCTGGTGACAGCGTGTATGAACTGAAAAAATATTTCAAAGTACCATTGAGCGACATATTAATTGTGCTGGATGATATAGATCTACCTAAAGGTAAAATTAGATTCCGCCTATCTGGCTCTGCTGGAACGCACAATGGGCTGAGAGACATAGTCAGTAAGGTAGGTTCCACCCCACGCTTGAAAATTGGGATCAGTAGAGACGAAAGTATGAGTCTTGCTGATTATGTGCTTTCCTCTATCGACAGCAAGAGTAAAGAATTATTGTCCGCTTCATACGTCACGGCGACTGATTTGATTGAAAAATTTATCAATGGAGAATTATGTCAAGACCTAACGATTTGCAACAATTAATAAACAAACAACCTATATTTTGCAACAATTTAGGTTTTGGAGAACAGGGTGCCATTTTGTCTAAACTGGACACCGCAATTTTTCTTTGCCCAAATATAGAAAAATCCAATGATCTCAGCGCCCAACTCACATCACTTGGGAAAGAAAATGTTGTAATCAACGATTTTGACAAGCCGTTTACCCTATCTAAATTCTCGAGTTCGGACAACAAATATGATCTGATAAACGCGCTATTCAAAATCTCCACTTCGAACATTATTTTGATCTCTACACCGCGAATTCTATTCTCTTTCCTGCCCGATATTGAAAAATTCAAAAGCAGTATAATTGAAATAAAAAAGAATGACGATATTGATATAATTGAATTGGAAAAACGTTTGATAGAATTGGGATATAAAAAATCGGATATGGTAACATATCGGGGCGAATTTTCTAGACGCGGAGATGTTTTGGATATCTTCAATGTGATAGATGATAACCCTACTCGTTTGGACTTTTTTGATACAAATATTGATGACATTTATACATTTGATTTCCTCACTTTCGAGCATACTGAAAAATTGAATGAAATCAAGATTGCTCCTAACAAATTAAATTTTTTTGACACCTCAGAAACGATCTCAAAATTGAATGAATTAAAATTGGATAACAATGTTTTTTTCGACCTCATAAACGCTATAGAACGATCTGACGATGTTCCTCTAGAATTTTTATATCCATTTTCAGACTCTATCAATACGATCGCAGAAATTGATTATCCAATAATTATTTCTAATGAAATCGAATTTGAAAATATTTATGCAGAATTTGGAAAAAATTTTTTAGAAAAAATTAATTTGATATTTAAAAAAGAAAATATTATAAAAATTTATGAAAATAATCAAAAAATACTTAATTTAAGCGATTTTTTCAATAAATATATAAATAAATTAATATTTTTTGATAATTATGATTTGAATAATACAGATTTGAAAAACAAATTGAATTCAAACAAAATTATTTCCATAAATTATAATACAAAAAATTTTCCATCATTTTTATACAACCTAGAATCTCTACAATTGGAATTAAATAAATTCAAAGATAAACAAATCTATTTATGTCTATCCAATCTTGACACCTTGAATTCAATCAAAAAGATTTTTACCGAGCGAAACATACCATTTTCTACAAACAAAAACTCGAAAGGTATTATTTTGACTGAGTTGAATATACCATATAATATTTGTTTTGCAGACGAAGAAAAATTTTATATCGGTAGCACAAATTTTGCTCACAAAAAGGCTCCTATCAAGCACACAAATCAGACGATCAAATATCTACCAAAAGCAGGTGAATATGTCGTGCATAGCACTTATGGAATCGGCAAGTGCGAGGGTATTGTCAATATGCAAGTCTCTGGTGTGGATAAAGAATTTTTCAAAATCATTTATCGCGGAAATGATATTCTTTATGTTCCTTATGAAAATGCGGATCTTTTGTCTCTATATATGACCGAAGGTGCATCTGTAACATTGAATAAATTGGGAGGCAAAGAATTCTACAACGAAAAGTTGAAAGCCATCAAGTCAATTGAGGATATGAGCAAAGACCTACTGGAACTATATGCCAAGCGTAAGTCCGCAAAAGGATTCAAGTATAGCGAAGACGATTATTTGTATACCGAATTTGAAAATGCTTTTGAATACACTGAGACGGCGGATCAACTGCAAGCGATCGCGGATGTAAAAAATGATATGTGTTCTGGCAAAGTGATGGATCGACTAATATGTGGAGATGTCGGATTTGGGAAAACTGAAGTGGCAATGCGTGCACTCTTCAAGGCGGTGGAAAACAACAAGCAAGTAGCCATTCTTGCCCCTACGACAATCCTAAGTTTGCAACACTACAATACCGCAAGCAAACGCACAAAAGATTTTGGTGTCAGTGTGGAAATGTTGAATCGTTTTCGCTCAAGCAAAGAGCAAAAAAAGATTTTGGAAGATCTTTCAAGTGGAAAATTGAACGTCATCTGCGGAACGCATAGATTGCTATCAAAGGATGTCAAATTCAAAGATTTAGGACTTCTGATTCTTGACGAAGAACAGCGTTTCGGTGTGAAAGCGAAAGAGCAAATCAAACAGATGAAGACGAATGTTGATGTGCTGACATTATCCGCCACTCCTATCCCTAGAACTCTCAGTATGACACTGATGACGATACGCGATATTAGCATTATCAACACCCCTCCAGTGAACCGACTACCCGTCAAGACCTATGTAATGACATATAATGAAGATGTGGTGGTGAATGCTATTCAAGATGAGTTGGCACGAGGTGGTCAAACATTGATCGTGTATAACAATATCGAAAAAATATATACATTATCGAATAGATTGGAATCTATAGTGAATAATGAAAATGCGCATTTTGATGTGGCACACGGTCAGATGAGCGAGGTCGCACTAGAAAATGCTATCAAACGTCTGTATGACAAAGAGACAAATGTCTTTGTTTCTACCACATTGATCGAAAACGGAATTGACCTACCTAGAGCAAACACTCTCATCGTAATTGATAGCGACAAATTGGGCCTTAGTCAGATGTATCAATTGCGCGGACGCGTTGGTAGAAATAATGAGCAGGCCTACGCATATTTTACTTACAACAAAGAAAAAACATTGACCATTGAGGCATCAAATAGACTGCAAGCCATTGCCGAAAATACAGATCTAGGGAGCGGATTCAAAATAGCGATGAGAGATATGCAGATTCGTGGCGCTGGCGAACTATTGGGTAAAGTTCAGCACGGACACATGATAAAAATAGGATATGACACTTATGCGCGTCTACTAAGCGAAACAATAAAACGCTTGAAAGGTGAAAAAGTAGAGACCTCGCGCGAGGTGAAACTTGACATTGCTATCACATCTAAGATCCCATATTCATTCATTTCAGATGAGGCGGAGAGGCTGAAAATCATCGCAAAAATTTCAAATATAATTGACAAGACGAGTGCGAAAACCATATTAAACGAACTAGCGATAAATTATGGAAAACTTCCAAAAGAGATATACAATTTGACCAATCTCGCCATAGTCAAAGCCTACGCAAAGAAAAATGATGTGAAGACGATCACTATCACGAAATATAATATGAAAATCGTCTACTACGAAGATATTGATATCAAGAAATTGATGGCGAAAATGAACAAATTTTCGCACTTCAAATTCGAAAACACTGCTCTTCCTACGATATCTTTGAATCCTCAATATTTCAGCGTACAAACTGCGGTGAATTATATAATTGAATATCTGAATAGTTAATCAAAATTCTTGCTTTTTATTATAATTTATATTATAATAGTCAATGATATTATTATACTTCTTGGGAGAATAACGTGAAAAAATTATCTGCAATATTGTTATGCTGTTTAATGATCATTACCTGCTCTCTTGCTGGGTGTGCTACTTTTTCAATAGATAGGGTGAAATATTATAATGAGGTCGTGGCGACTGTTGGTGAAAAGAACATCAAGCGAGCAGACCTTCTTTCAGCATACAGAAGTTATGGTTCTACTTATTTCGTCACTCAAAGTAATCAGTCTGAAACTGAGGCTATGAACAACACTTTAGATATCTTAATCGATAGAGAACTATTGTATCAGTACGCTTTGGACAATGATAATATATATCGTCCTACTGCATATCAAATAAATGAAGCCATTCAGTCTATGTTTGATTCACTAGACGAAGAGTTGGAAGATTATGTAGATGAGGCAAAAAACATCTTGAATATCAAAACCGATTCTACCTCAACTAGTAATTCTTCTGAAGATGAGACCGCTTATTTATATAAAGATTATGTGTACAAAAAACGTGCGACTGTGGAAGTGAGATATTATACAGATGCTACTAAAAAAACTATTTCATCTACAAAGACCGAATTCAAAGAATATTATATCCAATATATTACTGAAGAGGAACCTGCATTCGATCCGTTGATTGATATTTCATATTTAAACGACTTCACTTCAAACGACGTGGTTGATGCATTAATTGAAAAATATTTTTCTGATTTCAAAGAAAATTTAAGTTATGAAGAGAAGAGTGAAAATGTAGATTTGATTTACAACAAAGTTCTATCCTTGATGGCTGAAGATTTGCGTAGTTATGAATATTACTTGCGTGACGAAAATGGCAAAGAATATTCAAAGGATACAGATAGTCTTATCTATAGATATTTTGAACGTAATTTCCAATCACAAATTGAATCCACATATCTAACCAATATTCAAACCTATTTTTTGGAAAAGGAAGATCTGAGCATTCAAGCATTGATAGACGAGTATAACTATCTCACAGAATCTAGTTATTTGAAATATAAAAATCACGAAGAGACATACAAAACCGATCTGCAAGGGATCGGTACAGACGCTGACACAATTTATTATCACCCTACGAATTTAAACGATGGTACGAAATTTGGATATGTACTTCACACACTCATCTCGGTGGATGGACTGGACGACGCCTTGACCGCTCTTGATTCAGACGCAGAGATCGTAGCGAATCCTGACCTGTACGAACAAAGATACAACGAAATAATCACCGAATATCTATCAGACCTATCTGTACCTGTTCGTAATCCTAAAACTGGGCTCGTAGATTCCGAAACGAATTTCAACACTGTTTTGAACGAATATAGCGAAATCACCAAAATCTCAGATTATCAAACCAAACTAGATAAGTTCATAGAATTTATGTTCAAATATACTGGAGACTATGAATCATCCTTAGTATCTGGTATGCCGTATGTAGTCGGCACAAATGGATATAGTGATATGGCTGAAGCATTCACAGAAGAAGCAGTACGGTTGATAAGCGAAGGCGTCAAGGGCGGTACTACAATTGCATCTACAGACAATCTATGTGTATCAAACTATGGCGTGCATTTCTTATTCTATGTAGGAGATGTTGGGTCGACTGATTATTATATTCCTTATAGCGACAGAGGTGCTGTGTATATTCAAAAAGACAACAAAACTTCAGATAATGGAAGATACAATTTGTATTATAAAATTCTAAATCCAATGACTGGAGAAACTTATTTTGATATGTTGTTTGATGCAGTCTACCCTGCCGAAAGTGACGAATCTAATTATACATCAAATACAGGCTACTCAGACTATGAAGAACAACTAATCAATACTAGTAGTGATAAGCACAAAGTAGTCAAATATACTACAAAAATCAATTCTACCAGATCAAGTATATAAATCTAAAAGAGCATATCGTATTGATATGCTCTTTTTGTTGAAAATCACTGTATACAGAGTCAATTGTCAAAGTATGCCCATCAATAAAAACAAAAATATTATGAATTTGTAATAAAAATATTTAATCTAAAATCACGTATAGAATACGCACTATTTAGTCTTGCTTTGATGTCCAATTCATCTGTATATGAAAACAGTCAGTTTGTTATTTTTTTTGATTTTGACTGATATTATTTCTACGAATGACAATTATTGTTTTGAAAATAAATTATTTTATCTATTGAACAATACTTACTCTAATATAAAAATTTTTAAACATTTATCATAAAATTTCAGTATAATTTCAATTTTATTTCACAAAATAGATTTATAAATTTAAGGAGAATTTTATGACACATAGCAAATCAAAAACCAGACGTGGAGTCTCTGGCTCTACAATTGCGATAATTGCTTTAACTATCTTGTTATTGGCATCCATTGGTATAGGTATCACTCTGGCGTATTTCACGTCAACAGCAAACGTAACTGGTAATATCACTTTAGGAGATCCTGTCACAATCTCTATCACTCAAGGTGGAGCATCGGTATCATCTCTCACATTTGATGGAGACGCTCTTCCCGGCACTGTATATAGTCAAGCAATAGGTGTGCAGGCTCCGTCAGAGATGACTGAGGCGTTGATGAGAGCAAAGTTGACGATTACGAACACTGATGGTGCCACAACTAATGTAGAGGCTAATACTACAGGTGATTGGCGATTAGGAGACGATCAATATCATTACTATAATGGAACTGTGAATGCAGATGATCAAATAGACTTTATAACTACAATTACGATTCCAACATCTCTAACCAATGAAGATGCGAATAAAACATATACAATTGACGTAATTGTTGAGACTATTCAACAGGCTAACAACGCAGCAAACACTGTATGGAACACAGCACCTAGTGATTGGCTAGATACCTATTCTCCAGTTAGTGAAGATTAAGATGAAAAATGGATACCTATTTTGAAGTGTCACTATTTTGTAGACTTCATTCAGGGTATCCATTTTTATTATTTGTCGCCTAAAGATAAATAATCATTGGGATCAACTTTCACTCCATTGACAGTCATTTCAAAATGAAGGTGCGTGCCAGTAGTTGACTCTTGAGCCATACTATCTGCAACTTGTCCGATGATTTGACCTGCACTGACATTGTCTCCAACCTCAACGCTAACTTCGCTATTCAGAGATTTGTAGATTGACACAATTCCGTCAGAATGGCTGATCTCTATGACTGTCCCTTCTAGGTAGTTGGTGTAGACATTCGAGACTGTTCCGTCTGCTACTGCATAGACATTAAGATCATCACCCGCTTGAAAGTCAATTGCTTTGTGAATTTCCCATTGTCTCAATGTGTCGTTGTACTGCAATTCACTTCCCGAATAATCTTTGACAATCGTAGCGTTTTGCATAGGGACAACATAAGTAGTAGTTGACACGTCTATACCATCATCACCGATGTCTGCCCTGTTGTTTGAATTGTTTGTACTAACTAAGGCAATAGTTACCGCACACGCGATCACCAAGATACCTATTAATACGGCATAGACATAATTCATTACTATTTTTTTCTTTTGTTGAGAGTTCGTTCTGTCCATATTCCCTCCTTCAAGAGAATGATAGACAAATTTTCAATATTTAAACATAAATTTAAAAACTTCCTAAAATTAATGGCCATCCAATGATAGAATATTCATCATAGCAAGCAATTTGAATATTAACGTTTTCGTCCTCGACCTTGACGAATCGATTTATTTTATCCGTATACGCATAGATCACGCTAGCGCCCGAATCTAAATGCTCTGTATAAACTATATTCGCATCCAAACTCTCTAGTCCTGCTACGGGTTCAAAGTTGTATATCTTCATACTTTCTCCTATGATTTCATCGGGGTTTTCAATTTTTCCATAATTCATATAGCAACTGCCGAGAAAGATATAATTTTCTCCCGCAGGAGTTGATGTGTATGCATAATATTCTCCTTGAAAATAATCCAATAGGGTAAAATTTGTATTATATCCTACGTTTCCAATTAAAATCAAAAATATGATGATCACAGCAAATAGTTTTTTCATACTTTGATTATATGGTCAAAATCTTGATTTTAATCATTAAATTCAAAAGAATAATGTAAAAAGGTTCAACTTTTTGATATTTTGTAAAATAGTTTTGAAAATTAAATTCATTGCATTTTATATCCTTCTCTTTTAAAAAAAATTTTCACGACTATATCTTAAACACATCCTCTACTAGTCCCAATGCTTAATTTCTGACTGTTTTTACGTTGTGATTTTAATTTTTTATGCTGTTAATAAATATTTAAAATCTATATGCCGAAAATATCGTATAGATATAAATAAGACAAAATACCTGTGGTATTTTTAAAATAGTCTTTCATCTTTTTCAATATATCATTTATATTTTCTTCGCTAAATTCATCGCAAATTGACAGTCTATCCAAAATCGCATTTCTGCACTTGTCGCAAAGAGTGTTGATACAATTGAAATTCAAATTGATGACGTTACTAAACATTTCATTGTTCGCCATAGCATAAAACTTATCTACCAGTGCATAATTTTCTTTAACTGATTTATATATATCAACCATAGACAAAGTTTGATTCTTTATTGACTTTACCAGCAATGAAAACGCACTGATTAGCAAATAGTCAACGATAGGCAAATATTTATATTCAATTTCGCAAGCCCTTAAGATTTGAATATCAACAAATTCAAAATCCTTGTCAACACTTTTGATCAAATCTAGACTCCTCGTCTGCGACAACATTTGAATGTCAAAAATCTCATCAAATTGATGTGTTTGAAAATACAATGCATTCTTCAAATAGTTGTAAAACTTATTGAAAAACAAACTAAAGATCATTTCTATATCAACTACTTCATTTTTCATAATCAAATAGTCGGTATTTATATTTTCTACATTGTTCTTTGTGTCTAAAAAATATGGTAGAATAGCATTTTCCGTAACAAAATAAATATTTATGAATTCCGTTCGATCAAAGTCGAGCGAAAGAAACGAATTCAATGAACAAAGATAAATTATGCATCTATATCCGTTCATTATCTCGTTTATTTTGACTTTTTCAGATTCTATATTGACTTTATTGAATATCGCCAATTCTTTCACAGTGTCGTAGATATTGGAAATATCTATGTTGGACGCAGTATTATCAAACAAGAGCATAACTTTTTGATACTTGCATTTTTCTTCTATTATTTGCTTTAGATGTAATAAATAATCACCTTTCAATATATTCATACATCAATTTTAACATAGCCAATGTTGCAAAAGAATGGAGATATGGTCGATATATAAATAAATTTAATGAAATTTATCACAATGAAAAATTTTTGCTTTACTTTTTACATTTATTATTATAAAATAAAATTAGGAGGCTAAAATGGATGAAAAAATCATAAACTTAATTGCTGACAAACTTGGGAAGAAAAAAGATGCAATTAAAATGGATTCTCGCCTAGTAGAAGATTTAGGGGCTGATAGTCTTGACGTAGTGGAACTCATTATGACGTTTGAAGAAGAGTTCGGCGTGTCCCTACCCGATGAAGATGTTTCTAAATTGAAAACTGTGGGAGATATTACAAAATATATTAAAAATATGAAAAAATAATCGTTTTGATACAAAAAACGGATAATCATATTGAAAAAAACTTTCAGATATATCTGAAAGTTTTTTTAATCAAAAAAGAAGTGACTTCAAAAGTCGCTTCAATCAATTCATATTTATTTTTCTAAACATTGAAATCATTGTCCACTAAATATTCGTAAAGATCAGCAAAATTGGCATTCAAAAGATAATATCTATAATACGAACTATTTGTATTGTAATCGCCATTTGAATTGTAGTAAGGGATGATATATACTCTCACTTCTTGCATATCGTCAGTACTGCCCACTGAAAATACCAATTCTTTGTAATACACGACTTCGCCATCTTCGTCCTTGTATTCATCTCCTCCGTCCATCAATTTTTGAGGATTGTCATACACGAATGACACCTGAAAGTCTGAGGTAGAAGGAACAGATGTAGCGGAAGTGGTTGAATTGGTCACTATAGTTGGCTTGTCTGTCAATGTGCCAGAAAATAGTGCTGTCAAACTAGATTCCTTGCTAGCCTGATTGATTCTATCCAAGATTCCGTCATAGATCTCGCCGTCTGCCTCTCTAAGATTGTTTGACGAATATTTAACGTAGATATAATCAGGATTGTTGCAATTAATCTTATGATTGACGTCTACATTCGCCATTATAATAGTAGCGAGTATCAAAACTGCTATTATTGATAAACTCACAATTGCCGTTATTCTCTTTGCCATAAATTTTCTCCTATATAATAATATAACAAAGTTCAAATTAAATCAAGCGATTATTTATTGTTTTTGTCATCGTCATTTGCTTGTTTGTCTGAACTTTTAACTTTAACCCCATTTTTGTCTTTGCTTTCAGAAATATTTTCTTCTTGCGAATTGTCTTTCGAATCTTTTTGAGTAGACGATTCTAGTTTTTCCTTGTTTTCGACAAGTTCGTGAAGATCTACACTATTTTTCCCTAGCATTTTATCCAATTCTTGTGCTTCTTTTTCTGCCTCTTTTTTAATATTTTCCAAATCTTGTTTTGTTATAACACCAACTCTTGCTAGTGCTTCTGCATTCTCGATTCTCGATTTGATCTCTCTAGTCTTCTTCTCCTCTAGCGCCTCACGTTTTGCTTTCTCTTGATATTCGCGTTTTTCTTTCTCTTTTTTGTCTATTGCGATTTCCACTTCCTCCACAGACGCCCCATTGAAAAGCATTTCAAATTCTTCTTTGTAGATTGTCTCTTTGTCAAGCAATATCTTCTCTACCTTTTCAATCACATCCTTCTTGCTAGACAAGATTTTCTTCGCCTGCTCGTGCGCGTTGTCGATAATCTGTTTCACTTCTTCATCAATTTTGCAAGCCAATTCTTGACTATATGGCACCTGTCTTTGATAGTCTCTACCGACAAATATCTCTTCGCCTTCGCCAAAACTTATTAGCCCTAAACTAGCGCTCATTCCCCATTCTGCCACCATCTTTCTAGCGATTTTCGTAGCGCGTTCTATATCATTTGATGCACCAGTCGTAATGTCGTCCAACATCAATTCTTCAGCAGTACGTCCGCCCAGCATCATAGTGATAGAATCCAACAATTTTTGCTTTGGCATATGGGTTCTATCTTTTTCGTCAAATGTGAGAGTGTATCCGCCAGCATTACCACGCGGTATGACAGAGATCTCTTGCACATTGTCGCAATTTGGTAAAGTTTCTGCAATAATTGCGTGTCCTGCTTCGTGAATCGCAGTGATGTGTCTATCTTGCTCTGTGATCACGCGGGAGACTTTCTTCGGTCCCATCAAGACTTTATTCAATCCCTCTTGAATATCTATCATAGTGATTTTGTATCTGCCGTCACGTGCAGTAAGCAAAGCCGCCTCGTTCAATACATTCTCTATGTCAGCACCAGCAAGTCCGCTAGTCAAACGTGCTATTCTTTTGATATCCACATCTTCACTAAGAGGTTTGTTCCTTGCGTGTACTTTGATGATCTCCTCTCTACCTTTGACGTCTGGCAAATGCACATAGATCTGCCTATCAAAACGTCCTGGACGAGTAAGGGCTGGATCAAGGACGTCCGCTCTATTGGTCGCAGCCAAAACTATGATACCACTATTCGTCTCAAATCCATCCATTTCGACTAGCAACTGATTGAGCGTCTGCTCTCTTTCGTCATTTCCGCCACCCATTCCAGCACCGCGTTGTCTACCTACTGCGTCTATTTCATCTATGAACACAATGCAAGGTGCACTCGCTTTCGCACCTTCAAACAAATCACGCACTCTGCTCGCGCCAACACCCACGTACAACTCAACAAAGTCGCTACCAGATATGCTGAAGAATGGCACTTTGCTTTCGCCAGCAACCGCTTTGGCTAGCAAAGTTTTTCCCGTTCCTGGCGGTCCCACCAGCAATACGCCCTTAGGGATCCTCGCCCCTAATTCTGTAAACCTAGAAGGATTTTTCAAAAATTCGACGATCTCTTTCAATTCCTGTTTTTCTTCTTCCGCTCCTGCCACGTCAGAGAATTTCACATTAGACGATACGACCAATCTAGCCTTGCTCTTACCGAAACCAAAACCTTTGCTATTCCCAGACATTGCTTTGAACAAAAAGATTCCAATTACGACAATGATCACGATATTCAAAATTGGTAGTATATTAGATATCCAAGATGCTGATTCATACGAATAACTAGCCTCTATGAGCACCGCACCTTCTTTCAAAGTGAGGCTACCATCGACTTTATCATTATCGTCAATAACTCCGTCGTCGTTCAAGTCTACATACAGACTATTGTTGTATTCAGTGATAAAAGTGGTCAGTTGATCTACGCTCATAAATGAGCAATAAGCATCCACAACATCTGGGAATCGATTTTCATCCACGCCATCAATAGTCCTAATTCTCACAGTGTAGCCATATACATCGATTTCCGCCACCTCACCATTGGTGACCATCTGTTGAAATTCTGTATAACTGATTTTTTTGTTTCTATCATTATTTGACATCACCCAATACACTAATAGGGCAACCAATACAACTCCAATAATAAAGACCAATATAGTTTTCCACGAGTTGTTCTTCTTTTTTTCCATTTTTCACCTCAGTAGTTTATATTATAACATAAATCAAAAATATTAACAAATATTTTGAATAAATTAAACTTATATTTTCCTATTATGTAAAAAATAATTATAAATTCAAAACTTATTAATATTTTGTTTTTAGTTCGCCAAATATATATATTAATCTATATTGTCGAAGAGTTTTGAGACGCTAAACTGACTTTTCGCGTGCAATTCCTTTACGACAACAATACAAAAATAGTCTATCTAATTTCAATCACATAATATAATTTAGCCAAACGATAACAATATATCATAGTTCAAGTTGAGTTGTCAACAAAATATTGTTAAGATTTATATTTTTCGAAGATAGTCTGTCTTTATGCAAATTTGACTGGTTGTGGATTCATTTTACTTTTTCCTCTTTGAGGGTTAAGTCTGCATTGACTCCTAAACTCTACACTCCCTCCAATCTAAAAAGGAGATTTGTGATATATTGCCAACTTATTTGATTATATATGAAATTGCATTTAAAAATGAAAAAAACTTGAAGCCACTAGAGCACTTGGCTCGACCTCCAAGTTTACTTATATATTATACGCAATGAAAAAAAATGTCAACACTTAAAAAATTACATAAGGAGTTTTAAAAATGCAAAAGTTAAATGCATTGCGAAATGAAAGTTAAAATATCAATATAAGCAGTATGTTTAAAATGCAGTGATAGGTTTGGTTTTGAAACAAATTTTATTATGCAACATAATGAATTGTAGATAATGAAGTTATCAAATTAGTTTACAAACAAATCAAATTATGATAAAATTCAATTGAGGAGTAAGTATATGATGGCTACAATTGGTCTGATCATTGATGTGCTAATAGTTGGTGTGTTGATCATATTTGGCATAATTGGCTTCAACAAAGGGTTTTTGAAATCATTTATATCCCTATTTAGTTGGATTGTATGCATTATTATTGCAATTTTTACCGCAAAATATGTCGCAGGTTGGATCAATGGAGTATATGATTTTTCTGGATTCATAGGTGAAAAAATCGCGAACGGACTTATTGACACAAATGAATTCTTCGCTCGTGCTATTAGCGAATTTGAAAACACTCAGCAAATCATAGATAGTTTACCTAGCGATTTGAACGGATTGTTGCGACAACTCATTAAGGTCGTATTCTCCAATACTTCAGTAGATATGACTAGCACTGATAGCATTGCCAGCGTGGTCGGATCTTCTTTGGGACATATCTGTATGGTCATCATAGCAGGAATTTTGGTATTCATAGTATTGAAAATCGTGGTAGCCCTGCTCTCAAGATTGTTTGACAATATTGCCCGCACCAAGATTTTGGGCGGACTAAACAAAGTCATAGGATTGCTTTTTGGCGTGCTGAAAGCAGGATGTGTCATAGTTCTCTTAAATTGCATTTTGGTAGCACTATCCTTGATCCCAGCAGTCAACGATACTATCACCCCACTCATTCAAGACAACACCCATATTGAAAAAGTGATCTATAACACAACTGACGATTTCATAGAAAAATATATTATAGAAGGTGATTTATTAGACGACTGGATCACTGATTTGTGGAACTCACGTTAAAAGGAAAATTTATGAATTTATACGAAACATTAAAAGATAGAAATTTATTATATCAATCAACGGATGAAGAAAAGTTGAAAACTTTATTATCGACTGAAAAAATTACAGTATATTCAGGTACTGATCCTACAGCAGATAGTCTGCATATAGGGCACTGCGTACCTTGCACTATTTTACGCCGTTTCCAGCAGGCTGGGCACAAAGTTATCATACTAGTGGGAGGTGCAACTGCGGCGATAGGCGATCCTACTGGCAAAACTGATATGCGTCCAATGTTGACAAAAGAGCAGTTGAAACACAATATAGAAGGAATCAAACGTGCGTACAGCAAGTTTTTGCGTTTTGATGGGGACAACCCCGCTATAATTGTCAACAATGCCGATTGGTTCAATGGTTATGATTATGTGGACTTTATGCGTGACGTTGGAGTTCATTTCAATGTAAATAAGATGATGACTAACGAGATTTATGCGAAGCGTATTCAAGAGGGTGGACTCACGTTCTTTGAAATGGGATATATGCTGATGCAGGCTTATGACTTTTTGTATCTAAATAAAAAATACAACTGCGTGTTGCAATGGGGAGGTGCAGACCAATGGGGAAACATTGTCGCTGGTGCGGAACTCGGTAGAAAAATGAACTTTATAGACAACAAAAATCGTGTTATGATAGGTGCCACCAATCCTCTACTTCTCACTCCAGAAGGAAAGAAGATGGGCAAGACAGAAAAGGGGGCAATCTGGATAGAAAAGGACAAGATATCAGCATACGATTTCTATCAGGGAATTTATCAGACTCCTGACGCCTGCGTAGAGATGATGTTCGCCCTATTCACAGACATTCCTATGAATGAAGTGCGTAGCATCATAAAATCTGACATAGTGGCAAGCAAAAAGCGTCTTGCCTTCGAAATTACAAAGTTTATTCGAGGAGAGCAGGACGCTATCGATGCTGAAAAAATGAGCACAAACTTGTTTTCGTCTAATGGTATAGACAAAGGCAATGCTCCTAGCGTGGAACTTGAGATCAATGGCGAAGAAATCGGCGTGCTGGATCTATTGACTCTTGCTAAATTCACTCAATCAAATGGCGAAGCAAGACGTTTGATTCAGCAAAACGGACTGAGTATGGATGGCGAAAACATCTCTGATCCTCAAATGAAAATTGATATGGAAAAATTGAAAAACGGTATCTTATTCAAAAAAGGGAAAAAAAATTATCTGCTTATTAAAACAAAATAATTTGAACTTCCCTAAGATATATCAAAAAGGGTATCTTTGGGGAAAAATATTGTCGATTGAAGATGATATACTGGTCAAATCAATAGAAATAAGCAATATACCAAACGACACTCTTTAATACCATTAGCACCAAAAGAACTGTTATGCAAAAAACATAACAGTTCTTTTCTATAAAAATGCAAATTTGTAATCTATGAAATATATAATATCTACCAAAAAATGATGAAATTATAATCTTTCAAGGCAAATTAGTGAGTGAAATGCAATATCTTCAATTATCTATTCTTTTTGTTTTATAATATTTTGATAAAATATTACTTATTATTTTTATCATCGTTTTTTTGATCAAATTTATCTGAGTCTATAGATTTCTCTTCGCTTTGATCATTTGTCAATTCTTGATGGGCTTCACTCTCTTTTGATTGTGTTTGAGAGGCAATAGATATTTCTTTCGAGTCTTGCTCAGTCACATCTTTTGTCTCAGTAAGAGCCGTGTAGTGCGGAAGTTTTTTTTCGAGTCTACATTCGTTAGCCAGATCAAGAATCTGCTGGCAAAGTTTATCTATATCCTCATTTATATATCTTAAGATTATTTTGTCTCTAGACTTTGACTTTATGAAAATTTCAATTGATCCTGTATCCTTTTTCGCCAACTTATCCATTAGCGTGCGTTTTGGTTTCACTTCGAATACTTGAGATAGGTCTATTGCGGTATCATAAAGTAGCGATTTGACCACCAAACAATTGTTATACAGCAAATATACTCTAATCTTAGACGAATTCTTGTACGTACGCACGCTTTGGACAATACAATACACTAGCACGCATATATCAATTAGCCAAATATACCACTTCATAAATTGAATGACTAGATATATCACGGCGAACAACAATAAAATGTTGGACAAAATCAACAATACCGCCAACCAAAAAAGATGTTGATGTTCATCAATCGTTATTTCTTTGATCAATTTACCTGGCACTAATTCTTCTCTTTTCGTTCTCACACTATCTCCTATACATTAAATTTGAATACAATAATATCTCCATCCTGCACGACATAATCTTTTCCTGCACTGATTATTTTTCCTTTTTCTCTACAGAGGTTATAATCTCGAAGGGTGATAAGATCTGAATATTTCACGACATCAGCACGAATAAATCCTCGTTCAAAGTCGGTATGAATTTTCCCCGCTGCTTGTGGGGCGAGTGTACCCTTTTTGATCGTCCAGGCACGCACTTCTTTTTCTCCTGCGGTGATGAAACTGATTAGCCCCAATAGGTGATAACTCGCTCTGATTAGTTTGTCCAATCCAGACAAATCAATCCCCAATTCAGACTTGAACATCTCTCTATCTTCTGGATTCATATTGACTAACTCTTCTTCTGTCTTGGCACAAAGAGAGATGACCTCCGCGTTCTCTCTGCTCGCCAATTCTTCAATCTTCTTGATATTCTCATTTTGAAAATCGTCCAATGTATCAGATGTGTTCGCCACATATATCACGGGTTTTGTCGTGATGAGGAAGAAACTATCCACGATTTTTTTATCCTCTTGATTGAAGTCTAGCACCCTTGCAGATTTCCCTTCTTTCAGCACCTCCAAAATTTTTATGAGCAATTCATACTCTTTTTGCGTTGCCAAATCGGCTGATCCACCGTGCACAATCTTTTTAATCTTGTCTAGCCTCTTGGATACAGTATCCATATCTGAAAATATCAATTCTAGATTTATCGTCTCAATGTCTCTTAGCGGATCGACCGAACCTTCTACGTGAATTATCTTATCGTTTTGAAAGCATCTGACCACGTGCACTATCGCATCCACTTCTCTAATATGACTCAAAAATTTATTTCCAAGTCCTGCACCCTCGCTGGCACCTTTGACTAGCCCTGCGATATCTACGAATTCGATCTGCGCTGGAATAATTTTATTTGTATTATATAATCTAGCCAATTCTATCAATCGCTCATCATATACATCCACTACTCCCACATTTGGCTCTATTGTACAGAATGGATAGTTCGCGGATTCTGCGCCTGCTTTTGTGATTGCATTAAAAAGTGTACTTTTCCCAACATTTGGTAGCCCAACGACCCCTAGTTTCATAATTTCTCCCAATAAAGTAATAATTTATAAATATAATAATATACTAAATCAAAGAAAAATTCAAGTGATTGAGATAATTAAGTATATTTTCATAGGATTTATTCAAGGTTTGACCGAATTCTTACCAATATCTAGTAGCGGTCACATTGTTTTGTTTGGGTCAATGTTCAATCTAGACAACCTGTTGCTCATCAGTGTGGTAGCACACGTCGGCACACTATTCGCAGTCTTATACTGCTATCGAAAGCAAATATTCACACTCATCCGCCACCCTTTCAACAAAACTAATCTAAATCTGATCATCGCCACTGTGCCTACCGTGATTTTAGTTTTGCTATTCAACACTTTTTTTGAAGACAGTTTTTCTACCAAGACGCTCGTATGGGGGTTTTTGATTTCCGCAGTCCTACTCTTCATCGCCGATATGAAAAAGGAAAGTTTCAAGCCAGTGAACAAACGCTCTGCGCTCTATATGGGTCTATCTCAAGGACTGGCACTCCTGCCTGGCATTTCAAGGAGCGGAGCAACTCTTGTGTGCGGACTGCTGGTAGGTGTTGAAAAAAATCAGGCACTCGATTTCTCTTTCCTGATGAGCATACCAATAATTATCGCCAGTGCTGTGTATGAATCAATAAAACTCTTTTCCGCTCAAATCACTATCAATTGGCTAGGAATATTCATAGTTATGATCACGTCATTTATTTTCGGAATTCTATCGATTAAAATTATGCTAAAATTGGTTAAGAAAAATAAATTATATTTCTTCAGTATATATTTAATCGTTCTAAGTTTAATTGTATTGATATTTTTCTAGCAAACTTCATAGGTGTTTTCATTCGCTTACCTGCGGTAAAAAATCATTTCCTACAATTTGATTGCCAAATTAATATCACGAAAAATTCTCCCAATATCTAGCAGAATACGAAAAATTCTACATTTATTTCTGTTTTTCACATCATATTTCTGCAGTTAGACTATATATGGAGAGAAAATTTATATAATTTCCAGAAATTGTCAACGAAAATATTGCGTAATTGAATGTATTTTAGTTTTAATAGCATAAAATATAAGTATGAACATAGGAAAAATTATTAGAGACTTAAGAAAAGACAAGGGACTGACTCAAACTCAATTAGCCGAAAAAATATCCACAACTCAAGACACGATTTCACTTTGGGAATTAGGGAAAAGTTATCCAGACATTATCAATTTAATAAAACTGGCAAAATTTTTTAGCGTTTCCACTGACTATATGTTAGGTCTAAAGGAATTTTAATTAAAGCACCCAATTTTTTCAAAGCATTCAATAAAATATTGACTAACAAAAAACTTTCACCGCAGTGAAAGTTTTTTTAATCTATAAATTATTGAACATCTGCATTTAATTCAAATCTCCATTCTACTCTCACCTTAAGAATAACAGGTTAAAAATTATTTTCGCCGACATATTCATATAATTCATATACACTTACGTAGAAAAGGGTTGAATCAATATTTTATCATACGCTTCATCCCTTCTGACTATATCTGTGGTTTCAATCAAATAATATCGCGCCCCTCCCCCTATTCTTATTTAATTTTTATAATTACATAAATAATTAAACCGAATGTATAAGGCGGGAAATAACACAATTTAAAGGGGTATTTCCAATATGTATGACGATAAGCCCAAAATACTTGCGTTTATTGAATATTGCATTGCAACGCATGACATAGAACTTTTAAATCAATTAATCGCATTATTAGACAAAAACAAGTGCTAATCAAAAAAGACTGCATAATATTATGAACGCAGAAAATTATTTTTGCGGAGATATGTATTTATTATAAATAATAATAAAAAAGAAAAAGTAAGGAGATGTTTTAAATGGAAAAAATTAAATGCGTATTAAACAAAAAAACTCTTAAAGAAACAAAGCGAGAATGAGTTAATAGCGAAGAAAGTGTCAAGTTGACACCGTTTCTGCTCTTATTGCAGGTATTACGATTGCAGGCAAAGCAGGATTTAAAAAGTATACAATTTCCCATTCTAGTCAAGTAACACTCAGATTTGCTAAGTTTATTAATATATTTAGCAAAAAAGATTAATAAAAAAATAATTATATATTTTACTAAATTTTTAAAAATTCAATCTAATCAAAATTAAATAATAAAATAATTAAAAATAATAAAAAGTAATATTAAAAAATTATTAATTAAAAAAATAAATAAATATATGTGAAAAACTATTAAATTTTATATATTTTTTATTAATTTTTTGATTTTTTATTATTTTTTTGAATAATTATAAATATTTTTTGATATTTTTTAAAAAATATTATTTTAATTTTATAAATATTTTTTAATAATTTTTTTATAAATTCTTCAACAAATTTACGAATTTAAAAAATGCATTGAAAATGAATTAATCCCAATGCATTTTTTATTTTATTCTGTCTGTGCGACATCTGGCCAAGTTCGATTTTCTTTGAACCAATCTGTGTCTTTTAAAATCGTATTGTTGTTTGAGCAATTGACTCCTATAGTCGTTTGTGTAGATGTGATGACAATATTTCCATTGAACGATGTAAATTCATCATTTTTGTAATCAACACACAAAGTGGTCACATAGATTTTATCTGTATGTTTTGCTACCCTATTTATAAATTCTTGAGTAGGGAATTGATTGTCTTTTGTATCAGTATATTCGCTACTACCGGCACAACAACACACGCATACAACCTGCGGGCTGATCACATCCAACAGAGCATCGCTAGAAGAAGTTTTGCTCCCGTGATGTCCCGCTTTGTATAGATACACTTCGGGCAACTCATTGTTTTCTACCAAAGAAATTTCTCCATCTTCCTCCAAATCTCCAGTGAACAAGAAATTGCGTTCGCCGTGACTAAACATTACACACACCGAATAATCATTTTCGCTACTGGCTTTTTCAACATAAAATTCTTGATATAAAATTTGAAATGAAATATCGTTTGCACTATCCAAGACATATTCTCTCTGTGCATCTGCCACTCTTCCATCTGCCTGCTCCACATCTTGTGCATTTTCCCAACATTGAAGTGCTGTAAAATGATTGGCTCCCTCTTCTACTTCGGCATTCAATTCTCTAAGATAATTTTGATACACAGTACCTGTCGTTTGATTTGTGTTTGAAAAATCTATGATCGTCTCGCATTTATACAAATCAAATATGCTTTTGACTTTTGCGCTAGTCGCAAAACCTGCATAGTGATCTTGATGTGCGTGAGTGACAATTACAAATTCAAGAGTGTTATCTGCCACGAAATTATTTAGATATGTGCTGACCGTGTCGACACTGTTTGATCTCGAACCACAATCTATCAAAATATCAATATTTTCACCAACTTTAATATATGTACAATCTCCCGTATATTTATTCCCCAATTCAAGAAAATGAATTGACATACTGCCCTCTTCTATCACTACTGGGACAATGTCAACTTCCAATTCTTCATTATATGAATAAAAAGTTTCTTCACCGACAAGCAACTCCTCGTTGTATGGAAGATTAGAGTATGTGAACCCGATTCCTCCACCGATGAAACCTAAAATTAAAGCCAATATGCAAAACACGATTATCGTTACCTTTGATTTGCTTTTGTTCTTCGCCATAGACCCCTCCTTTAATCCACCACCACGTCATCTTCGCTCGCTTCTACGAAAGTGATCAATCTGATTCGTTGAATGGTGAAAAGTTTATCATATTTGATATCGTCCACTTTGTAGACAATATAATACGTGCCTACTTCGTCCGCATAAAATTCACCCTGCTCATTCATTTGCAAATTTGTTTCAATATATACTTGATCAGAGATATCGCGACCAAAAGACACCACATATATGCCGTCATCAACATACGTTTCTCCTATCATTAGAGTGATTTCATCTTTTCCCAATAGATTGAAACAATCATTTCTGGTAAAATATTTCAGAGTAAAAATTCCACCAACCACACCAATTAAGAGTAAACAAACCACCGCGATGATTCCGCCTGTACCGATCTTTTTGAGATTCTTCTTCGCCGAACGTTTCGTAGATTTTGTAGAACTTTCATCCACGTCAAAATTGAATTTTGCCTTTGTCTTGACTTTGCTAGCCGTCTTTCTTTTCGCCATATTTCCCCCTAAACTGATTTAATTATATCATAAATAATAAATTTTCTAAAGAAAAATACATAAAATCATAAAAATAATATTTTTTACTAATAAATTCTTTGATATCTCATCATTTGTTTTTTATAGAATCATAAAAATTTTAATGTCGGGTTTTACAATTGAAAACAATTTTTTCCTATATATTTATATCTATTTACAGCAACTTGATAATATAAACAAAAGTAATTAAAGGCATAAAAAGCAAAAAACAAAATACCAAAATAGATATTTTGTTTTCGCTTCAATACAATATAAGTTTAAAAGAAATACTATCTCCTATATTATTTCAAAATATTCTTTAATGTAATCGTTTTTGTTTTCGTCACTTGATCAAAAGTAGACATTACACCTTCTGTACCTATACCAGAAATTTTATAACCGCCAAATGGCATTTCAAAACTTCTATGGAAACTTGCACCATTGATTACGCATCCACCTGCTTGCATCTTAGACGCTATTTTAAACGCTTTATTCATATTGCGCGTGAACACACAACTACCAAGCCCATAATTAGACTGATTGGCAACCTCGATTGCCTCTTCCTCGTTATTTACAGGGATAATACTCACAACTGGTCCAAAAATCTCATCATCCATAGCGACATCGGCAGTCTTAGGGATATCTGTTATGACAGTAGGATAATAGAATGCGCCTTGCATTTTGCCCCCATAAATAAGTCTTCCGCCCTGTGCTATCACATTCTTCACCTGTCGATTTACTTTTTCTGCTGCCTCTTTGGTGACAAGCGTGCCTATATCCGTCTTTTTGTCCAAAGGATTGCCAACGACTAATTGTTTAAGTCTTGTGATAGTTTTTTCTTCAAATTCTTTCAAAACTTTTTTATTCACAATGAAACGTTTGCTTGCCACACATACTTGACCTGCATTATACATTCTTCCCCAAACGATCTCTTCCACTGCAAGATCGATATCTGCATCGTCTAATACTATAAAAGCATCATTAGCACCCAATTCTAATGTAACGTGTGCTAGATGAGTAGCACCATTTTGGTAAACTGCTTTCCCAGTTGCAACTGATCCTGTGAATGTAATGCCGTGAACATCTGGGTTCAGTCCTAAAGCATTGCCCACTCTTGCTCCACCCGTCAACACTTGCACCACTCCATTAGGAACACCTGCTCCATGCATTAATGCTACGATTTTTATAATAGTTGAAGGATTTTGATGCGGTGGTTTTACGATAACTGCATTTCCTGCCAAAATTGCCGGAGCTATCTTTTGGTCAAATAAATCAATAGGCAAATTAAATGGTATAATTGCAGCCATCACTCCCAAAGGTTCACGCACAGTAATTTGAATTGTATTATCTTGACCTGCTTCTGTACCAGCAGGAATTACATTGCCATAAATATGTTTAGCCTTTTCCATAAAGGCTTCGAACGCAATGCGGACATTATCTATCTCTGCATATGATTGTGTAATAGGTTTTCCTGTCTCAATACATAAAGTCTTAGCTAAATCGGTTCTATTCTCATCAACTAAGTCTAAAAATTTCTTCAAAATTTCCACTTTTTTATATACAGGAATTAGTGCCCATTTTACTTGTGCTTTCTTTGCATATTCAACCGCGCGTTTCACATCTTTTTCACTTGAATCTGGCACTGTATCCACTACTTTGCCCGTGTATGGATTGATTATGTTCATAGTCTTTTTATCGCTTGAATCTGCCCATTTACCATTAATTATATTTTGCATACTCTTCCCCCTTATTTTGTGAATGCAGTGAATGAAAGCATCAAACCACCAGTAGTATTTCGTCCATCGTCCACGAATCCATATTCTCCAAATGTGAATTCCATAATAAATGGTGCACCATTGACATTCTTCTTAATTTCTTCATAGACCTCATTGATCCTACTATCAATACCCGCTCTTCTTCCTCCACAATGAACGAGGTGATAGCAAATCACAGGCTTAGTGAGTTTTTTATTCAACTCTTTTAAAGTTTTGCCAACAGATGAAATAAGTTCATCAACGGTTGCTTCCATTCTAATCACTGTCGTACCTTCCGCAAGGTTCGCTCCGATATTCATAGAATAATCATCATTCGCAAACATTGGATGTCTGATGGCTATCAAATCACCTAATCTATCTTTAACTCCGAGCGGACTAGTAATAGTAGCAGAAAGCAATTTATCTCCCATCAATTCACTTGGTTTCATCTCTCTCCACTTAGCATATTTCTTCACCGCAGGCGTTCCATCAATTGATACCAATCTTCTAGTTCCTTCCACTTTCGTGATAATTCCCATATCTTTGGTCTCACGATAGGCTCCGGTAAATTCGTTTACGAATCCACCTTTCATATAAATTAATGCGACAGCCACTCCTTCACTTGTCGCTTTGTTATCTAGATACAAACTCCAATTACCGCTGATAGTATTATCCGCAGCAGAGCCTCCAAATAGTGGAACACGGCCAACAACACGATTGGCACCTTTCAAGAAAAACTCTTCTTCTGTTGGACTTGCTGTCATATACATCAAATCTGGTTCATCACTATACGGCATACCAGTCATAATTCTTGCAGATTTTGTAGCCGCCTCGCCAGCATCTCGCGCGCTCTGATATGCTTTCCTATCAGCAAAACCTACTCCTACCACCATATTTGGATCGCTGAGCACCATTATACCTACAAATGGCTTGTCACCGCCAATGTACCCTTCTGGCATAATCACTCCAGTAAAACTTGTATTACCAATGACTGGGCACGAATAGACTTCTTTGATACCTTTGATCACGTCTTTGATTTTGTAATCACAACTCATATATGCAAAGACGAGTTTTGCATCCTTACTTTTTCCTGCCATTTTGGCAGCCTCCAAGCCAGCCTCATACGCCTTTTTGTTTGTACTAAATCCCGTTAATGCTTTCATAAATTTAACCCTCCTTTTTACTTAAGCAATGACTTATACAAATTCTTTATATCTTTCACACTAGTAGTGCGCGGATTTCCACCAGTGCAGATATCGTTATATGCATCTTCACTCAAAATGTCCAAATCTTTCAATTCAATTCCAAATTCTGATAGCGAAGTCGGAATATTCAATTCTTTTGCCAATTTTTTCACGGCATTTACAGCCATCTTAACGCATTTGTCATCCGTACATCCTACGGTTTTCAATCCGAAACACTCTGCAATCAATCTATATTTCGGTTTCGAATCTGATTCTGCATTATATTTCATAACAGTAGGTAGCAACATCGCATTGGCAACTCCGTGTGCCACATCAAATCGACCGCCAAGAGGATGAGCCATAGAGTGAACAATGCCTAGCCCAACATTGCTGAATCCCATTCCTACCACATATTGAGCAAACGCCATTTTTTCGCGTGCCTCAATATTATTTCCATCTTTGTAAGTAATAGGTAAATATTTAGCAATAGTACGAATTGATTCAAGCGCAAACATATCACTAAATTGTGTAGCACCCTTACATATCAAACTTTCAATTGCGTGAGTAAGTGCATCCATACCTGTACTGGCAGTCAGCCCCTTTGGCATTGAACTCATAAGTTCCGCATCTACTATTGACATAATAGGAATGTCATTAGGATCTACGCATACCATTTTCTTTTTGTTAATAGTATCTGTGATTACATAGTTGATCGTGACCTCTGCAGCCGTACCACTGGTGGTAGGAATAGCAATGAGAGGGAAAGCCTTATTCTCTGTCTTGACTGCACCCGATAGACTGACCACATCAATGTGTTTTTTATTCGTTGCGATTATTGACATCGCTTTCGCAGTGTCAATGACACTACCTCCACCTACTGCGATGATTACGTCTGCTCTTGATTTCTTCAACGCACGAAAGCCTGCTTGCACATTTTCAACAGTTGGATTAGGTTTGATATCATAAAAAATTGAATACTTATATCCACCTCTATCCAATACATCACTTACTTTTTTTGCTACTCCAGTTTTGAGGATGACATCATCTGTGACCAATAGCACCTTTTTAAACTTTCTATTGCTCAATTCCTCGATCAAGCATTCTCTACTGCCTGCACCTGTGTAGACACATTCATTAAAAATATAACGTTCCATACCCCTCCTATTTTGTAATATTATAATATATTTTGTCGTAAATGTCATTTGATTTTAAGTATTTTAGAATGAAAAAAACAAAAATTTTCAAAAAAATTTTGAACTCAAATTCAAAACTCTTAAATAAAAAAATGTATCAAATTATCTAAAAAATTGATATTTTAAATCTCATTATCGAATTAATTTTTAAAATTCGTTAGTAAATTATAAATCATAATTTCATATTTTAATTTTTCAAAAAAAACGTACATATATACATACTAAAAATATATAAAAATTACTAAAATAATTAAAATTTTTGAAATCAAAATAGTGCATTTTTGTTCCACCATTAAATATTGTTTGACAAAAATGTTGACAAACTATATTATAATACTATATTTTAAGTTTTGAAATTTATTTTTTATATTTAAAATCTTAATGAATTTGAATTTAAAGAATTTTTAGGAGATTTATGACCACGCTTAAACAATGGACGAAGAACAGAAATATTGTTCACGAACTTATACGCAAAAATGTCAAGACTCAATATAGGAATTCTGTATTGGGTATTTTTTGGTCGGTTTTGAATCCTCTACTTAATATGCTAGTTATGTGGATGGTGTTTAGCCAATTTTTCGGTAGAAATGATCCTCTCTATCCTATATATTTGTTGACAGGTAATGTTTTATTTCAATTTTTACGCTCGTCTACTACAGTTTCTATGACTTCAATCGTCAACAATCGCGGACTGATCACCAAAGTGAAAATTGATCAATATTTATTCCCATTATCTTCCACCCTAACCTCTTTGGTCAACTTCGCCTTCTCTTTGATATCTCTATTGATCATTATGCTATGTATGCAATTGTTCGGTGGCTATGCATTATACGGATATCAAATCTTGTTTATGCTTTTGATGTTGCCAGCATTCTTGCTTTTCCAGTATGGTATTTCGCTATTCTTATCTGTGCTATATGTATTTTTTAGAGACATCAAGCATCTGTACAACGTATTCCTCACTCTGTGGACATACATCACACCGGTTTTCTATAAAATTGATAATATAGATCCGGGCTCAATAGCATATAAAGTGCTTAGACTAAATCCTATGTACTACTTCTTGTCATACTTTAGAGATTCGGTATATCTCCTATGTAATTCGGGTGGAGGAGTGCCATCTTGGAAAATCTTGGGATTTTTGTACCTCTTAGGTCTTATAAGCATTGCGATCGGCTACGCTATTTATTTACCGCTTAAGAATAAAACAATAAATTATGTATAGGTGATTATGGAAGAAAAAAATTCAGAAAATACAGAATATCTATTAAAAATTGAAAATTTGAATATGAAATTTAGGATGCCAACGCTAAAATTTGACACATTGAAAGAGAGAGTGGTCAATTTTTTCAAGGGCAAAAAAAATCCCAAAAAGGAATTGCAAGTCCTTGAAAATGTTAATTGCGAAATCAAGCGAGGTGAATCTTTAGGAGTAATTGGTCATAATGGAGCAGGAAAATCCACTCTTCTAAAAATCGTGGCAGGAATTTATCGTCCTACATCTGGAAAAGTCGATCTAAAGGGCAATGTCGTCTTGCTAAACTTAGGTGCAGGATTTGATATGGAAGCAAGCGCGGAAGAAAATGTTTATCTCAATGGCGCAATACTCGGTTTCAGCAGAAAACAGATGAAGAAGAGATTTGATTCGATCATTGAATTTGCGGAGTTGCAGGATTTCGTGAAAATGCCACTCAAGAATTTTTCTTCAGGTATGATATCAAGGCTCGGTTTCGCTATAGCAATCGATGTTCACCCCGATCTATTGCTAGTAGATGAAGTGCTATCTGTAGGGGATGCAAATTTCCAGAAAAAATGTATAGAAAAAATCAATTCAATGAAAGAAAAGGGCGTATCGTTTATGTTCGTGTCTCACAACATTACACAAGTCAAAAACCTCTGTGAAAAGACTCTTTGGATAGAAAATTCAAAGATCAAAGGATACGGTCCTAGCGAACAGGTCTGTAAAGAATACACCGAATATTGCAACAGCATTCAAAAAAAATAGTTTAGAATTGCACTTCTTCATATACCCTTTTCAATTGTTCTCGAACGACATCGATTTCATATTTTTTGACCTTTATATGATTATACTCTCCCATTTTTTGCTTCAAATCTTCATTGTCCAAAATCTCTAACACTGATGATGCAACCTCATCAATATTTTTATAATTCACTAGTTTTCCGCCTAGAGAATCGTCAATAAGGTCTCTGTTGCCTCGTACATTTGACGTAACGACAGGAAGAGAATAATACATCGCTTCCATAATGGCCATAGTAAGCCCCTCTTGCTTGGATAGTAGCAACATCAAATCACTTATCTGCATAATTTTGTTTATATCCTTTCTATATCCAGCAAAAATGACCGAATCTTCTAGATTTAGTTTACGCACCAAAGATTTCATTTTATTTTCCAATTTCCCAGTCCCGCAGACTATATATTTTACATTTGGAAACTGTCTTTTCACTATAGCAAAACTTTTGATCATCGCAGGATAATTTTTTCGTTTGATGAATTCCGCTACAGTCACAATGACTTTATTTCCTTCTTCTATATTAAACTCTTGTTTGAATTTTGTTTTGTCAAATGGAGTGAGATCATATTTGGTATTGTCAAATCCTATCCCATTTATTTTGTATTTATATTTCACTTTCCAATCTGCAATCGCTTGAAAATCCTCGCTCGACATAGTCAATAACACATTTGTATATTTTGATAGATACTTTTCAGCCGTTTTAAATATCAAATTTTTTAATGGATTGTTGTTTTTGAAAAAGAAAAATCCATGTGCAGTATAGATTACTGGAATATGAAATTTTTTCCCAATCAATCTCCCCATCATTCCACCGACAGGTTGCTGACAATAAATTAAATTATAACTATTTTCAATCTGATATTTTTTCAACAACTTATATGCTTTCAGATTTTTCAGTTTGAAAGGTGAACGCTCAAAAGGTATCTCGATCATATTCAACTTATATTTTTCTCTCAATTCGTCAAACCAAAATCCAGTCTTCGCACAAAAACAATCCACCTTTGCCCCATAGTTTTCCAAATCTTTAATATGAGGAATAAGGAATTGCCAAATCATATTGTCCGTTGTGGCAATGAACATAATCCGTTTGTTTTCAAATTCTATCATATTTTTATTTTACTAAATTGTACAGCAATTGTAAAATGTTTCATATTCGAATTTTTACAGTTGGACAAAATGAATAAAGAAAGACAATTATTATAATTCTTAATTTACAAAGAAAGATCGTTAATATTAATCTTAATTTACAGATTTCAAATCTTACTTTTAATCTTAATGAAAAATATTGACTAGACTAGAAAAATAAAAAAATATAAGTAACCGCTTTTGACAACACCAACTCCACGTTTTGACCCAAACTATTCTATGCTATTGTTTTTCGTCGAACAATGACAATTCAACTTGTATAAAGGCGAGTATTTGCTAGATTACTATTTATAAATTTTTACTTAAAATCCACTAAAAAACATATCTAATTTAATATTTTTATGTTATAATATAAAAAATATTAAAAGGACTTTTTATGAAAGTATTATATGAGAAAAAACAACTTGATTTTTCTAATGAACTTAAACGAGATAATACATTAGTACAGGCACGAAATTTAGAATTGAAGCAAATTACTTCTTCAAAAGTTCGAGATAATGCTTATATTCCAAAAAAATATCAAAAATATAATTTAGAGATATATAAACAGGATGTTATTAATTTGGGACTTAAAGAAACTTGGGCAATTAAATCCAACTATTGCTGGCAAAATGTTTTTCAAAAAATTAAAATACAACAATGTAAGAGATTATTACAAAAAACTCTATTGAGATTAGATAGATGAGAGAGCGATGACTAACAACACAAGATAACAAGAAAAATGCAAGAACTTGCTTCTATCAATTAAAAAAACAAATTCTTACATCTCTTTCTTTTTAACTATTAGCCTGTCTCAAGCCTACAGATTTGTTAATATCACTATCTTTTTCGCTAGTTTCAACGTACAAACCATTATTCGCACTTTCTTATTTGATATCTATATACTCTGCTCGCCCCTTCGTCTCCTCATTCATTACAGCGTTGGATGCCAATTTCATTTCGCTATTTTCTTTCGTCTCCATATAGGCTATGATCTCGTTCGCTCTACCGATCCCCTTTTCATATTGAAGTTTATCAATTTTGCCAGTTTTAAGCAGATAGTCGGCGTAATAATATTCGCGATACGAAGAGTTTGCATCTCCGCACCTACCTTTCGGCGTGAATATTATAAATAAAGTCTTAAAAAAGATCTTAACATCATTGATAAAGGTCACATTATGTACGTATTCCAAATCTTTTTCGAATATCTCTTCCCAAGTAGATTTGCTCCTCCCGCCAGTGACTTGCGAAAGTCCGGATAGTCCAGGACGAATTGAGTATGCCTCCATCACAGATTCATCGTAAAACACCATATCCTTAATAAGTCGCGGACGTGGTCCAATGACGCTCATATCTCCTTTCAAAATGTTGAACAATTGAGGAAGTTCATCGAGATTCGCCTTCCTTAAGAACAATCCAAATTTAGTGATACGTTGATTGTCTGGCAACAATTCTCCATCTTCATCTAGCCTGTTCGTCATACTACGAAATTTGTATAACTTAAATGGTTTCCCATTTCTACCCGGTCGATATTGGGCAAAGATTATATCACTTTTGAGCGTGCATTTCAAAACTATCGCTATGATCAGCATTATCGGCGATAATAAAACCAATGCAAACGCAGAAAAAACAACATCTAAAAATCGCTTCATAAATCGCTGATAAAAAGATGGACGTCTAGATTTATTCCCGTTTCTTCCTGTTTTTTCCATAGTGTAAGTATATTATACCATATATTTTCGCTTTTATCAAGAATATTTCAAAAATTCTAATATTATGTCGAAAGTAAATAGTATTTTTCGAATTATAAATTTTTTAAAAACAAAATAATAGTTATATCAGCCAAAGATGAAGCGTCAAAATATTTCAATCTTTTTACTGAAAAACGTAAGTATGGTCTGATAAAAGAAATTAAATATCGCAACTCTTATATAGCAGTGATAGATATAAAAAGAGAATTTTATTATGAGCATACTTCAAATGATATGTATGAATGTTCATACAAAGTAAAAGATAAGTTCATTGATATTATCAGTGCAGGATATGACAAGGGTAATAAATCTTCAATAAAAATAGATGATACAGAATATTCCTGCAATCGCAGAGGGTTGAATGTTGCTGTTTTTAATTATCGTACTCTTACTTTAATAGATAAATTTTATTGTGATACTCATTCTGATCAATTTTTAACAATTAGGAGGTAGTATGGAGAAAAAACATATTTCCGTCATAGGATCTTGTGTCTCTAGGCAATTATTTAATAATATATTGCTTGATAGCATATTTACTGTTGATAAATATTCATATCAAATTTGCGTTTGGGATCTATTTGGAGATAAAATTAAAATTGATAAAGAAGAATTATTAAAATATTATTCTGAAGAGTTTACTGCAAGGATGATAACTTATGATTTTAATAAAATCACTCTAGATGAAATTGCTTCTGCAAATAGTGAATATTTGATAATAGATCTTTACAATATAATAGCACCAATATGTGAATTCAAATTAAAAGATAAAACTGTTTATACACAATTTACTTATGACAGATATTCTTCACTGATAAACAATATTGACAATTTCAATAATTTGAAAGATCTAAAATATCAAAAATATCCATTTCAAAAATTGGATAAGTCCATAGTTTATAAAGGACTGAAAAAACTTGCAGGATGGATCAAAAAGCATTTTGATTTAAATAAGGTAATTATTGAAATCCCATCCTTTGCTGACAAATATTTTGACTTGGAAAATCAACTATTTGATTATTCCGAACAGACGCTAATTAATAATAAAAATCAAATTTCAATTATAAAAGAATTTTCGTTATATTTGGCAGATCTGCTTCCTGAAGCCAACCTTTTTGACCTAAGTGGAGATAATAGTATTGCTCAATTTAATAATTATGATAATTTAAATATTCTAAGCACCCCCCCCCCTATGCACTACACAGAATATTATTATATTGAATGGAGCAAAAGACTAATCAATTTATTAAATATCAACTTATCTAATTATTATTCATTAAAAATAGAACCTAATATATACGAATGTATTAGATACAAAAATTTATATTTAAAATCGCTAAAAAATAAGAAATTGGCCAACGAAAATCTTAAAGCATATGAATATAATCTCAATGATTATGTCTCTAACATTGAAAATCTATCTGATTTTATAATAATTATTTCAGCCAAAGATGAATGTAGCAACTGCATCAAATCTTTTACCAACAAGTCATTGCTTGATATTGAAATGAATGTAAAATATAGGCAATCCTATATCGCTATTATAGACAAATCAAGAAACTTTGTGAAGGAAATTGTTTCAAATGACTCGATCAATTATGAATACAAAAATGATCTTCCTCATAATGCTATAATTAGAATAAAAAGCGCAGGATATGAGTGCGGGAATATGTCTTCTATAGTTTTGAAAATAAATGATTCTACCACTGAATTATCATTGAACAAAAGAGGATTGAATTTTGTTTTGTTAAACGCAAAAACTCTTGATGTTGTAGATACATTCAAATGCGATACTCACTTAGATCCAGATTTAACAATAAAATCAATATATCTATCTAAAATAAAGATAAAAGTATAGTAAATATGCAACTATTGAAGTTGCATATTTTTCTCATATTAAATTAATAAAATTTTAAAAATTAATATTCTACTTGGATAGTTTAATTTTTCAAGGTAGAGATGAGGGCGGTGAGGCGGGAATGGCATTCGGCGACACCTAGTATTTTCATAATTGAGTAAAGTTCTGGGCTATCTACCCTATCCGTAATGGCGATGCGAACGAATTTCGATGCATCTGCGATGTTTCCTGAATAGATAGATGGATTTTGCTTATAGGTTTTATTGTCTACAAAGTTGTATTTGTAGGCAATATTTTTTAGATTTTCAAACCAAGTTTGATTGTCTTTTTCTTGCGTCAAATGATCTGAATAGTCGATAAGAAATTCGATTAATTTCTCTTTATTCACCTGCCCTAAATCGACCTGATATTTTGGCTCAAAATTAGGCAAAACATAGTTGTATAGATCCAATATTTCGCTATAATATGCAATATCTTTTCTCGGACGTTCGCCTCCACGATTAATTGATAGGATGTCAATCAAATTTTGTTTGTTTTCTTCGATTGTTTTTGAATTTTCTTTGTTCCAAATTTTTGACCAAGAAAGCAGATTTTGATATACCTCTTCTGCAGTCAATCTCGAAATTATTGTCTTTGAAATATCGTTAAGTTTCAAAAAATCGAATAGAGGATTGGTTACCCCAATCTTTTTGATTTCGAATGGAAATTCTTTAATTGATTTGTCTGGATTATTTTTCCTCCATATTTCAAAATCACTATTGAGTAAAGTCAAAAGATATTCCAAAATTGCTTCAACTGGATAGCCTTTTTTGATGAAAAACCTGACATCTGCAAAGGCGTCTTTTCGCTTGCTAATCTTTCTTTTGTTGCCATTTTCGTCCAATATACAAATATTGGGAGTGTGCGCGTATTTAAATGGTTTGAACCCAAATGCATTCGCCAATTCTATATGCACAGGCAACGACTGATACCACTCCTGTCCACGTACGATTATTGAGGTTCGCATAAGGGTATCATCTACAATATGTGCGAACGAATAGACTGGCACTCCATTAGATTTGATCAACACATCATCTTTTGCATTCTCTCGTAAATCCTTTTCTCCTTTTATTGCATCCTTGAATTTGTGCGTACGCTCACTATCTCCCATAGAAAGCAATCTCAATGCAAAAGGAAGATGGGCATTTAATTTCAACTTAATTTCATCTAGAGTCAAATTTCTACACGGATCGTGAAGCGTCAATTCGTCTGATTGTTCGAGTTCCTCATCTCGTGATTTTTGTATCTCTTCTTTATCTTTTTTTGGCTTGCAAAAACAAGGAAATGCCCGTCCCTTTTCAACCAAAAAATGTGCGAATGCGTGGTATATTTCAAGCCTTTTTGACTGCACATACGGGCCATAGTCTCCTATCTCTCGCTCTTCACCTCTGTACCCTTCGTCTGGAGTGAGACTATAATATTTCAACATATCGTACGCAATAGTGCCCGCCTCATCGATCTCTCGTTTGTTATCCGTATCCTCAAGTCTAAGATAAAATATACCATTCGTTCTATCTGCTAGCATTCGATGTGCTAAACTTTGATACAACTGCCCTATATGTAAAAAACCAGTAGGACTAGGACCCAATCTCGTCACCTCGCCTACAGTGCATCTGGGTGGATATTTATTTATATAATAATCAATATCTCTTGCATTTGGATACAAGAGATCAGCGAGTTCCTTAAATTCATATTCTGTCATTATACATTCTCCATTATCGCTAACAAATCAACTAAACAGGCATTGTATTCATCCACAACATAACTATAATTATCTATGATTTCCAAACAAAGCGTTTCATAATCGCTAGCATTGATATTCTCTGCCACTCTCAAATATACAACGTCCTCACACGTCTGAATATAAATATCATAATTGTTGTTCAAAATCGTTTGCAAATTATATAGTTTGATAGACGCCTCGAAGAAATCTTGTTTCAAAGCACTGGCATTAATTTCATCGCCAATTGTATCGCTAAAAGACCTATCCGCCTGACTGACTTTCTGTTGATATTCTTGAAAGTTATATCCCACTTCAGGAAAACCATTCGTGTCGGTGGTAAGTGTGGTAGACAAAGATCCACCCTTTACATTCCTCTCGGTGTAATCACGAGTGAGATATACAATGTTGTATTGAATTTTGCTATCCAAAATATTGGTCACTCTGTTTGCGTCAAATTGATCAATTTTTATGCTTGAAAAATCAAAATTATAATCACTCAAAGCATAATTAAAATATATGTCTGACAAGCAATCCGTGATATTATACACCGCTAGATACAAATTATCGTAAGAGTCAAACAAATTTTTCAACCTATTCATACAGACACTATTGAACATATTTCCATTGATGTTAAATCTCAAGATATCTGCCACCAGAGATGTATTCAAACTGACATCATTCAATGCCGAATCAAATGACTGAAGATAAAATTGCATTTTATTTCTCTTCTCTCGTTCAACGTCCAATTCGTTAGTGGAACATCTATCAATGTAGTTATATACAAATTGCAATGAATTGTCCAGCAGTCTATTATAAAAATTGTTCAAATGACTATATGGTCTAGACGAATTGACAAGGTCTGTAAAATACTGCTCATTTTGATACGTGTAAATAGAATAATCAAACTCAATTCTATTGTCACTAGTGAGATTTACATTATCATATTTAGTGACAATCTCATTGAAATCAGTCCGTAATTCAGACAATTGATAGCCTTCATCATCTCCACAAGCAGTGAAAATTGTTGCTCCCGGAATCAAGAGCAAGCAAAGTAATAAAGATAACCATATTCTTCTTTTCATTAAATACCTAAAACTCCTTTGAAATAATAAGTAGCCTTCACCAAACTAGTTGAACTATCTGAAATGCTGACCACTTGATTTACGTTTTGTGCCAAATTGGACGCGAACGCTTCTTTGTCACACTTTTCATAGTTTTGAATAAAATTATTAGTTAAATAAGAAAAGTTGGCATTTGCATTTGATGATGAAATAAAACCATTTTTGAAATTGATAGCCCGATTAACCAAATCAATATTTTCGCTATCCTCTACCCTTCTCAGCCCAGACGCGTCTGTGACCAAATTTGAAAATGCATCAATACAAACATTGGAATAAACTTCAATAATACTAAACTTGACATCAGCATTTTTTATAATATCGGTCTTGTTTAACTCTGAGTTGATCGTGCTGATCATATCAGAGAAAGTCACAAAATATCTACTCATCTGATTGTACAAATCATTTGCTCCCTTCTCTCTATTGAAGAAATCGCTATCTACCTTGATCAAATATTCTTCCATCATATTGTATGCGGTGTCTTGATTTTCCAGCACTTTATCAATCTGCTCTTCGATGAGCCTTTCGTCAAGATCAAAATCTTCAGCATTGACCAAATGATAATTGAGGTTGACTGCCATCTCTTTCAACTTTTCATTCGTATTGATGATCAAATCGAATCTGTCGTCTGTATAACCCCGAACCTCGTACAATTTTGCATTGAATTCTGTCGTTTGACCGCCATAAATCAAAGTGCTAAAACTATTGAAAGCGTCCGCGTTGAGCAAAACATAGTTGTAAAAGAAATAGCACGTACCACCAATAGCCCCTGCCACCAATGCGATGATTAGCAAAACTTTGACAACGTTCAATACCTTTTTCATATCTTATATTATAATAATTTAGTAATATATTGTCAATAAGTTTTAAAGTTAAAATTTTCAATATGTTTTGCAACAAGATAAAAATGAGGAAAATTTTTTCACCTCTATATTGATGCATTTGATGAGTTTAGTTGAAAAGTAAAAAGTACATAGAACATTTTATATTTGTTTTAATTAGTAATTTTATTTGAAATTTTAATTTATAAAATTACAATACTTCGACTATTTTTTAATCAAACAATTGTAAAAACAAAAGATCTTTGATATAATATGATTATGAGAAATATATTAATTACAGGCGCAAGTGGAGATATAGGGGGAGAAATCGCTCGACAATTTTCAAACACTCACAATAGATTGATACTCATCTACAACAACAGCAAAAAGAAGATTGACGAACTTTTGGACGAACTTTTGGACAAATGCGAGTTGATCGCCTACAAGTGCGATTTGACCGATGACGAATCAATAAGGGCAATGGTAGATGATATAATCAAAAAATATAAGCATATTGATTGCCTCATCAACTCCGCTGGCGTCTCTAGAATCAAACAAATTCAAGATATAACGCTAGATGATTATAATTTCATCTTCAATAACAATGTGAAAAGTACAATTTTACTCACAAAATATGTATCAAGATATATGATCAAAGCACACTATGGCAAGATAGTGAACATCTCTTCAATATGGGGAAATGTGGGAGCAAGTACTGAAAGTCTATATTCAGCCAGCAAAGGTGCAATCAATTCTTTCACTCTAGCACTGGCGAAGGAGTTGGGATATAGCAATATCACAGTCAACGCGATATGTCCTGGTCTGATTGATGGCAAAATGAATGAATGGCTAACAGAAAGTGAAAAGTCGGATTTGATCGCAAGTACTCCAATGTCAAGAATTGGCACACCATCCGATGTTGCCAATTTATGCCGATTTTTGTGCAATGAAAATTCTGATTTCATCACTGGGCAAATTATCACTGTAGACGGCGGACTTTCACTCTAAAATATTTATAAATTATGAATTTTTCAAATCAAATGTAAAATTCTCTTTCAATTTAATCGAACAAATCTATAAGGCACTTAAATTTAACAATCAGCATTTGGTTTTCAAACAAAAAACTAATTAGAACTTATAAAGTATATGTGTTTGTATAGCGACGAAAAAAGAGTATATTTAAGATAAAACTTATTATACTCTTTATTTTTTTCAATACCTCTAGTTTCAAAATTTATTGACTAAATGTCTAAATTTTTTTTATTTTCTCTCTTCTATTTCGTCTTCTGCGACTTCGTGCTCAACCTTTGCTTCACCTACACACCAACTAGCAATCAAATATCCTGTGGTCATCAATGATAGGATTGAAATTGAGATGAAGATATTGAAGAAATCTGTAGCCAAGCCGTCCATACCAGTATTGAAGAAATATAAGATACAAGCCATAATGACAGCCAACAAACTCAAAACATAGATTATTATACCTGTAATGAATTTTGATCTGTGAGATATTGTACAAAATACATCATAAATTGCCACAACGATCACAACTCCCGACCAGATGAAGTATATCACTTTTGCCCACATTGCCACGTCCTTGATAATCAATGCATAGATGAAAAATGCTGAACTCAGTATAGACAATGCACTCAGTGTATAATATACTATTGTAGACATCAACTTCTTATTTTTTACACTCATAAATCCTCCTATGAGTATTTTTATCAAAATCAGTGATTTTATTCACAATCTACAATTTATTTTTTTATTTATCCATTAAAAAATTTTTATATTTATTCAAAAATTTTTAAAAATTATTAAAATTAATATTATTTTTATTGATTTTTTATTAATTTTTTATAATTTTTATTTTATTTTTTGATTTTTACATATTTTTATTTGTTTACATTTTTATAGTTAATAAATTCTTTAATTCAATGGTAATAAATTTAATTTATATTATTATTAAATGTAAATACTTAAAATAAATGTTTTAATCTATTAATTATTCAATTTTAATTTGTTTATATTATCGATAAAATATATAATAAGTTAAAATGATATTAATACGATTTTAATAGATAAAATAATTTTTTAATTTCAAATTCAATTATAAATTTACTGACATTTTGCTTAACTTTATTTTTTTGCTTTTGAATCTTTTATTTTCTAAAATCAATTTAAACAACTCACACAATGGAATAATCAAAACGGAGGCAATTATAACAACTATCCATTGAGACAAATTCAAATATTCCAAACTAAAAAGCGGGTACATAATAGGCACGCAAGCCACCATCAAGTTTATAGCGAGTGTTATCAAAAAGCAGATGTTGAATGCTTTGTTTTCAACGAGATTTTTTTCAAATATACTTGAATTCGTCTTGCAGTTGACGCTATGTAACAACTGCATAAATATGATTGTAAAGAATACCATACTGCTTGCGACGTCTGGAGAATAACATTTGATTCCCACCACATAGACTACCATCACTATCAGCGTCTGCAAAATGGATTGATAAATGATTGCCACTCCCACCTTTCCACCGAAAAGTCCAGCACTACTATCTCGAGGTGGAGATTGCATCACTTCTTTTTCCACCTTTTCTAGCCCGAGCGCAAACGCTGGCAAACTATCCGTCACTAGATTGATAAACAACATCTGTGCAGGCAACAAGAATGTATATTCAGGAAAGAATATGAGAGACAACAACATTCCAAAAACTTCGACACAATTTGTAGATATCAAAAATTGTAGAGCCTTTTGAATATTGCTATACACTTTCCTTCCCTCTTCTACCGCCACCACAATTGAAGAAAAATTGTCATCCGTTACCACCATATCTGCCACATTTTTCACCACATCTGTGCCAGACTTTCCCATTCCTACGCCAATGTCTGCAATTTTAAGACTAGGGGCGTCATTCACTCCGTCTCCAGTCATCGCAACGATTTTCTTTAGCCCCTTATATGCCTTAACAATTCGCACCTTATGCTCAGGAGTGACTCGTGCATAGACAGTGTATTGATTGCAAACTTTTCTTAATTCTTTATCGCTCAACTTGTCAAGTTCTTCACCCGTGATCACTTGACTGGGACTACTCGCTATGCCCAATTCACTTGCGATCGCATAAGCGGTACGTTTGTGATCCCCCGTGATCATCACGGGCTTTAGTCCCGCTTTGAAACACTTTTCGATGCTTGCCTTCACTTCAGGACGCGGATTATCCATCATCCCCACCAAACCTAAGAAAACAATTTCCTCTTCCAAATCGTCACTAGGGTTGAATTCATCAAAATCTTTATAACATAGAGCAATCACCCTCAATGCCCGATCGGTCATCTCATCGTTGATTTTACTAATTTTATTCTTCATTTCTTCTGTAAAAGGCAAAATCTTACCATTCAACTTTATATTTTTACACTTTTTTATCAAAATTTCAGGAGCACCCTTTGTATAACTCTTTATTCCATTTTCATTGACGATCACACTCATCATTTTTCTAGTGGAATTGAACGGAATTTCGTGAATTATCTTGCGTTCGAACGTTTCGCCTTTCCCCAACGCATATTCAAACAACGCACACTCGGTCGGCTCTCCTATCACTTTCCCTTTTTCCAACTTCGCATTGTTGCATACGATCATACATCTCAACGAATCTTTGTACGCCTCGCCCGAGTCTATATTGTAGCAATTGTCAAAGTATGTCTGCACTACCTGCATTTTATTGAGAGTCAATGTGCCCGTTTTGTCCGTACATATAATCTCACAACTCCCCAATGTCTCCACTGCGTGCAGGTGTTTTATTATACATTTTCGTTTCGCAAGTTGCTGAACTCCCAATGCAAGAATGATAGTGATCACCGCAGGTAGACTTTCTGGTATGGCAGCCACAGCGAGTGCTACAGACGTCATCAGCGCGTCAATGAACCCATTGCCACTAATCATTTCAATCAAAAGTATCACCACACAGACTGCCAAGACCACATAGGTGATAATTTTGCCGATTTTGTCAATAGATTTTTGTAGAGGGGTGACTTCTTTTTTCGCGTTGAACAAAATATTTGCGATTTTGCCTAGTTCTGTATTTTTGCCAGTTGCCGTCACCACGCCGACTGCTTTACCTCTAGAAATCATACTGCCAGAAAACACCATATTTTTTCGCTCTGCAAGTGGGGTATTCCTACTAAGCACTATATCCGCGTTTTTCTCTACAGGCACGCTTTCACCCGTCAGCATACTTTCGTCTGCGGATAGATTGTTCGCCTCGAGCAATCGGATGTCTGCCTGAGCGACATTTCCTGCCTCCAATTCGACAATGTCTCCCACGACTAACTCTGTGCTATCAATATTCAGAGTCACGCCATTTCGCACTACTTTCACATTCGTTTTTGAATATTTATTAAGGTCATCCAAACACGCCTGTGCCTTGTTTTCTTGAAATACGCCGATGAGCGCATTCATTATAACTATGAATAGAATCACAAATCCTTCGAACAAATCAGCATATTCCCTATCCGCAATTGCTATCACCAAAGACACGATTGCCGATACTAGCAAGATTCCTACCATTATGTTCAAAAATTGTTTGAAAAAACACTTGAGAAATGACTGTTTCTTCTCTCTTTCCATTTCGTTTTTCCCATATTTTTTTAGCCTTGATTGTGCTTCATTTTGACTAATACCATTATGAGTCGAATTCAATTCTTCTAGGACTTTGTTTGGATTGATATAATACATATAAATAAATGTATTAAATTCTTCTGATAAATAGAACTTTTATAATCTGTCAAAATCGATCAATTATATAAAAACACGTTCAAAATATATTTGTCTCACTCTTTTCCTCATATAATCACATATAATAAAATTATTGTCGTAAAGATCTCAATAGGTACAAAAAAATTTGTAATTTAATTTACATTGTGATAATATAAAAATGAGGAGAATATGAAAGAATTTATCTTAAAGATCAAATCAGAAATCAAAATGGACAATCTAAAACTGAAAGAATTAGAATCTATATTGAAGGATATGGGTCTAAACGAGGATTGTCTGCTTGCAACTTTATTGTACATTGCCATCATTAGTGGGCAAAAAAACATTGATGAGATATCCACAATTTATCCAGAAAATGTGGTAAACGTGGTAAAAACTCTCCTAAAACTTGACCAAATCAACTATTCTCAACAATCAATTGAGGCTGAGAATATACGCAAAATGTTTTTTGCCATCACAAAAGATATTCGTACAATAATGCTGAAAATCGCACTCGTGGTGACCAAACTTAGACATATCGACGAATTGAACGATGAGGACAAAATCACACTCGCACACTCTATATTTGCCCTATTTGCCCCACTATCTGCAAGACTTGGATTATCAGCATTCAAAACAGAACTGGAAAACGGTGCATTCAAAATCCTAGATCCAGAAAAATATGATGGAATTCAGTCTGAGGTAGACTCTCGTTTTCACAAACGTCAACCTATTGTGGAAAGGCTCAAGACTTTGGTCATCAGTTGTATGAGTGATCTAGGAATTTCAGGGAAAGTTTATGGTAGGAAAAAACACATATATAGCATATACAAAAAACTATTAGATCACCCGCTGGATAATATTTACGACTTGATTGCCGTGCGTGCAATTGTCAAGACGATTCCTGACTGCTATGCTCTACTTGGACGTCTTCATTCGGTCGTGGAACCTATGCAAAATCGATTCAAAGACTATATTGCAATTCCCAAGCCAAACGGATATCAATCTCTGCACACCACAGTGATATTTGAAGGTTTCCCTGTGGAAATTCAAATTAGGACGGAAGAGATGCACAAATACGCCGAATACGGTGTAGCTGCCCACTGGCTATACAAAGAAAAACGTTCAAAGCAAGATTCGCTCGATGTTCGTCTTGCGTGGCTAAGACAGATGATGGAAAATGAAAATGTGAGCATTGATGAACTAGCAAAATCGCTAAGTCAAGATATCTACAACAATGAGATTTTCGTTCAGACGCCAAAAGGAAAAGTCATATATCTACCTAGTGGATCTACTCCTATCGATTTTGCTTATGCGATTCATAGTGAGGTAGGAAACAAATGCGTGGGTGCAAAGATCAATGGAAAAATGTCTACAGTCTCTGCCACGCTAAACAACGGAGATATAGTAGAGATAATCACCAACGCAAACTCAAAAGGTCCATCACGCGACTGGCTAAAAATCTGCAAAACCAGCGAAGCACGCAGTAAAATCAATTCGTTTTTCAAAAAGAATATGAAAGAGGATACGATAAAATTAGGAAAATCTCTACTCGAAAATGCTATAAAGGACAAAGGTTATTCAGTATCCAAATTGCTAGCAAAAACATATTTAGACGAAATACTAGACTATTACAATATGAATGAAATTGATGAACTTTATACCAATATTGGCACGAACGCAATTTCCGCTAAATATATCGCAAACAAACTAGCGAACTCATATCAAAAGCAGATCAAACAAGATGAAAGCAATTCATCTCAAGTAAACAAAGTGAGTTTATCCGCTCCAACTGACAAGCAAATTCAACTAAAAGGACTAAATAATATATTGATAAAATTTGCTGGATGTTGCCGTCCTATGTATGGCGATCCGATAGTCGGATTCGTATCCTCTGGGCGAGGTGTGATAATCCATAGAGCAGTTTGTCCAAATCTTAGTTTCTTCAATCATCATAGAATTATTGACGCCAGTTGGAAACCGATTGAAGAACGTCTAAAATCTACAAAAAAACATAAAAAACAACAAAATTCAGCATAGTACGTGCTGAATTTTGTTATTTTGACAAAATTTTTCATTTTTTGTTTGTTATTATGTTCAAATTTATGTATAATAAAATTAAATGAATTTTTAGGAGACTTATGAAAAAACGAGTTTTATTGACCTATATGGAATCAGGTATGGGACATATTACTTCAATCAAATCTATTTCCGATGCACTGAGGAAATTGAATGACGGCAGTCTGGAATTGATAGACAGTTATATTATGCAGGAGGACAAAAATCCTACCCTTATCAAATTCAACAATTTCATCATCCACCAAACCAAACAAACGAACAAAATCAGAGGATATGGAGCATTTGTATTTGCAGTATTGGAGATTTTGGGAAAACAAAAATTTATGGTAGGGGTTCACCACACATTGTTTAGGCGTGCACTATTTGAGACGCTAAAAGCGATAGATAAATACAAACCAGACGTCATCGTGAGCACGCACTATTTTATGACTCTGTGCGCCATTGAGTACAAGAAAAAGTACAACAAGAATTGTATAGTGGTCACATACAATCCCGACAACAATATTCACGTATGGTGGGACAATCGCGATGGCTTGTTCATAGTCAACAATCCTGAGGCGTATCAAGAGGCGATCAAGCGTAGGCACTTCAATCCAGATGATGTGAAACAGGTATATTTCACCGCCCGTGATGAAATAATTTCCGCACATCAAGACAAGATAAAATATAGAGAAAAATACAATATTCCAAAGGATAAATTTTGCGTCATCATCGCAGATGGTGCTTATGCTAGTGCGAAAGCAAAATCTGTATGTGAGGAACTATTGAAAACTACTCTTCCGATCACAATCATTATGCTTGCTGGCAAAAATTTAGAAATATATAATCATTTTAAGAATTTAGAATCTCAAGTGAACGACAATATTACGCTGTTGACCTCAGGATTTACTCCTGAAGCGTATGAATTATATTGCGCGAGCGACTTATTCATCACAAAGGCAGGTCCAAACGCTATATTAGACAGTGTATTTATGAACACACCTATTATAGTAGATTATTATGCTCACCCTATAGAGAAAGCAACAATGAAATTGTTTGTAGATAAATTCAAATGTGGATTAGCAATATACAAACCTAAAAAAATCAGAAAAAAAGTGGAAGAGTTTATCCAAAATCCAACACTACTCAAGCCTTACGTTGACAATTGCAAAAAAATTGATAAAAATCAAAATGGTGCTGAAGATGTAGCGAAATTTATTATTGAGGAAATCAAGAAATCAAATGAAAAAAACACTTGATACAATATATAAATACGACGAACACGCGATGAAACTGAATCCCAATTCGAAAGAATACAAAGAGATTCTAGATCGTCTCGCTTCAAAAGGAGAATTTGACGTCCATACCACAAAATTCAAAACGAGCGATGCAAAAAAAATCAATGGGCAATACATCTATGTTCCAAGGAATGTCCTATACAAAATAACACGTGCAGTATGCAAGACTATATTATATGTTTTTCGACCACTCATCAATGGTCTTGCATTTCATTTGAAAATCAAAGGCAGGAAAAATTTGAAGGGACTAAAATCCGCCATCACTATCAGCAATCACGTACATTATCTAGATATCCTTATGAATATGCAGGCAATCAACAAGAAAAATTTTTACGTAGTTGCCGCCAATCACAATATGAAACGTGGTCCAGTGGGATACATTTTCAAAGCCTGCGGAGTATTACCCCTATCCTCTTCCTTAGATGCTTCAATAAACTTAAATAAGACTATTAAAAGCATATTAAGTAAAGGTGGTTTTGTACATATATATGCTGAATCGGCACTTTGGTTTCGTTATGAACGCAGTCGTCCCCTCAAAATCGGAGCATTTAAAATCGCCAGCGAAAACAATGTACCAGTTGTGCCAATCGTAATTTTGTTTAGAGAAAAGAGCAAATTTGAATTTTTCAGACGGAAAAAAACTATCACAATTCAAATTGGAGCACCTATTTATCCAGACAAAAATTTAACTGTACGAGAAAATGCCGAACAAATGAAAGAAAAATGCCAAAAATATTATAACGACACCGTGTGTGAATTTTATGGTTATGACAAAAATACATATAACATATACACCTATCCAAAAAAACAAAATAAATCACTAGATATCAATGCTAACTTAGAAAATATTAATAATGACAAAGAAGATGTTTGATATTTAGAAACGTATCTATTGATAAATTCAGAAGTAATCATTTTTTGAAGGTTAGTTTGAGCGCACTAATAAAACAAAAAAATCGACTATATTAGTCGATTTTTCTAAGCAAGGACTTTTGGTTCTTTGAAAATACAAATGCAGATAATGTCAATGACCCAAAGTGCAAACCATCCCAAAATTATCCACAAAATTCCTGCAATGATACGAGAAATCTTGCCGTACGCCACACCTTTTATTATACGGTACACCGCCCAAACTAGATCCAGTACAGGGAGTGCAAAGACAATCTTCAACCACAAAGGTGCCTCGTCCATCCACTTAACAAATCCTTTCATACGCTCTCCTTTTTTATATTATAAATATAATATCTAAAATATTACAAATTTGCAAACATTTTCAATGGTTTCTCTACAATTTTTCAAATAATATGCAATTAATATTGAAATTCGAGATTGAGAACTCAACTTATTGAAAAAAACTTGACAAATATAGAAAAAATTATGATAATCTAGATAAGGAGAAAGGATGAAACAGGGTGACATCATTTATTATGCAGATGAGTTGTGCGATGAAATCATAGATTTCAAAATCAAGCCTATCAAGATTGACGAGCATTATAAGTACATCCACACTAATCCATTTCATAGATTTTGGTCATTTTTTACTTATCGAATTTTGGCAACTCCTATAGTGAGCATATATTTCAAGATGTTTAAGCGAGTCAAATATGAGAATACGAAAATTTTGAAACAATACAAAACTCAAGGATATTTCATATACGGCAATCACACCAATCAATTTTCAGACGGCTTCAGTCCTACTATTATCTGCTTTCCAAAAAAACCTCACATAATTGTCAATCCAGACAACGTATCAATCCCATTTTGGGGAAGATTTACGCGCAACTGGGGCGCATTGCCTCTACCTGACACTATCAATGCCACTAAAAATTTCAACAAGGCAATTGAATATACTTTACAAAAAAACAACCCAATTTTAATCTATCCCGAAGCGCACCTCTGGCCGTATTATACAAAAATTAGACCATTTGATAGCAAATCGTTTAGATATCCAGTTATCTATGATAGACCCGTATTCTCATTCACCACCACTTATCACAAAAGGAAACATTCAAAAAAACCAAAAATTATCATCTATGTAGACGGACCATTCTATCCTGACCAATCTTTAGACAAAAAAACTGCTATGCAAAAACTGCGTGATCAAGTCTATGAAAAGATGACAAAGCGATCGATGCTTAGCGATTATGAATACATTAAGTACGTTAAAAAGGAGAAATAATGATTAATATACTATTTGGGGGAAATTACAAAGTATTTGATGGTATACTTTTGTGCCTTATGTCAATGACAAAATATTGCAATCAACCACTCAATATTTATATAATCTCAGCAGAACTCACCGACCTTAATCCCGATTACCGCCCAATTACTGAAGAGAATCGTCAATTTCTAGAAAATATTGTGAAAGAAAAAAATAAAAATAGCAAAGTCCAACTAATTTTGCTCGGTGATGAATTCAAAAATTGGATTAAAATATCACAAAACAAATCTAGCATCTATACTCCATACACTTTCCTACGACTATTTGCTGACAAGATTGAAGGAATCCCCGATAAAATAATATATTTAGATACGGATATAATGATTAACGGTGATATCAAAGAACTATTTGATATTGATGTTTCTGATTACGAATTAGGCGTGGTGCTGGATAGATATGGGCACATTTTCATTCGCCCAAAATACTTCAACGCAGGAATGTTAGTTATGAATATGCGAAAGATCAAAGAGACAAACCTTTTCGAGCGCGTGAAAGAAATGTGTCAAAATAAAAAAATGAATTTCCCAGACCAATCTGCACTGAATAAATGTACGAAGAAAAAGTTGTATCTTCCGCGCAAATTTAACGAACAAGGTGATTTGCACGACGATACTATTGTTCAACATTTCAGCAAAAGAATCAAATGGCTACCATATTTCCACACTCAAAACGTCAAACCTTGGCAGATAGATAAGGTCCATAATCTATATCACTGGCATCAGTATGATGATATTTATGAAAAATACATTGAGATAAAAAATCTGAAAAATAAATAATTTAATTAATAATTTTTTTAAAACTCTAAAAAAATAATAAAAAATATTAAATTAATTAAAATTATAGATAAAAATTAAAATAATAATAATAAAAAATATTAAATTAATTATAGATAAAATTAAAAAATAATAATTTATAAAATAATGTAATAATTGAAATTATTGAATATTTAGTAAATTATAAAAATATAAAACATTATATAAAATATGAATATTATTAAATGGATAATATTCCTAGATTAAAATAAGTTATTAAAAAATAAAAAACTATTAATTATAAAAATAAAAAACTTTTGTATTATTTCAAATTATTTGGTATAATTAATAAATATAAATAAAAACACATTATAAATTAGATATTAAAAGGATGAATATGCTAAGTGTAGATATTTTAAAAGAAGATCCAGTTGAATACAAAAAATATATGGAAATTCAAGCAGAATTTGAAAAAAAAGGAATTTTCAATACAGATGTAAATGAAAATTCGTATGAGGGTACCCTTCCTGTTACCGAAGACTTTGAATTTATCAAAAAAGGTGTAAAAAATGCTTTCAAGCACGCCATCTACTCCACAGCGATGCGTATATATACAAATAAAATTTGTAAACTTTTGAAAGTTGAAGTCAAAGGTAAAGAAAATTTGAAGGATATAAACGGTGCTATCATCACGTGTAATCATATCAGCAAATTTGATTCTTTCGCCGTCAGGAAAGCAGTCGGCGTCAATATATTTTTTGTCGCCGCTGACTACAACAATTGGGCAGGCAAAATGGGAGAAACTGCACGTCATACTGGATATCTTCCGCTGTCAAACAAATTTAGCGTGATGAAAAAATTTAATCAAGCAATGGAATATTATCTAAATAAAGGAAAAAAGATTCTTATTTATCCTGAGCAGGCTATGTGGCGTGATTATGAAAAACCAAGACCATTGAAAGACGGAGCATTCCATTATGCTGTCAAGCATAGAGTGCCAATTCTCCCACTATTCATCACTTTCCGCCCTGGCGGAATCGTTGAGGACGGTATTGAACGCAAATATTACACTGTCAATATTTTGAAACCTATTTATCCTCAAGAAAATTTGACAGTCAAAGAGAATATCGAGTATATGCGTAAGACCAATTTTGACCGCTGGAAAGAGTGCTATGAATCTACTTATCAAAAAAATTTGACCTACACCACTATTGACAAATCGAAAATTAAAATATAAGATAGGGTTGTGATTAATCTAAGATTGAATATAGATTTTTGATGTAAAATACCAAAAATCTATTTTTTTCTTCCGACCGTGCAAAACATATCGCGATTGCAATACCTAATTTTAGGTAGCATTTTGACAATCATTTAAACTTATAAAATAATCAATTTCATATTTTATATCGATGTAGGCTAAATTAGCGGACAAAAAAATGTATGCAATCCATATTGTCTCAAAAGATTAAAATCATACCCGCGTGAAAGTAGCAACAAATTTTTGAAACTTTTATCTCATTCATCTACTTTCGCTAAGCGAATGATGATTGCGAAATTTTCGTATCTTCAAAATTTATACCCGCAATGTAGGCATTCAAATTTTTGACAATAAATTTGACTAAAAATTGTCAACATATTATGATAGATTTTGACATTTCACCGCTCATTTCAATTGAAAAATTTGTCAATAAATGTTATAATTAGTGCATATAAATTAGGAGAAGGTATGGATCAATTCAAAATTATTGTAATGAGCAATTTTAAAGATAGGGGCAAAATCATTGGCGAATATGTCAAACAAAATTTGAATTCAGACGAATCAAACATTATTTATGCGAAAAATGAGCGTTTCTCAAACGGCGAAGGGAAAGTCGTATTGACTGAGAGCGTGAGAAACAAAATCGTATTTATTATTAGTGACGTATCCAACTATGGCGAAACTTATACAATGTATGGTCACATCAATCGTATGAGCCCAGACGAGCATTTTCAGGATATCAAACGCACTATTTCCGCGATCGCAGGCAAGGCAAAGAAAATAATCGTCATTATGCCTCTACTCTATCAGTCTAGACAGCATAGACGTCTAATGCGCGAATCTCTTGATTGTGCGATGGCGTTGCAAGATCTAGAAAACTTGGGAGTAGATAGCGTGCTGACGTTTGACGCACACGACATCAACATCCAAAATGCTGTATCTAGGATGAGTTTTGATTCATTTTTCCCAAATTATCAAGTGATGAAAACTCTTTTGAAGAAAGAGGATTTCAAGATTGACAAAGACAACCTCATCGTCATCAGTCCAGACACTGGTGCTATGCCTAGAGCGATCAAATACGCTAATATGCTTGGACTAGATGTCGGTATGTTCTACAAAAGGCGTGACTACACTCAGATCGTGAATGGCAAAAATCCTGTCGTACAGCACGAATATCTAGGTCGTGACGTGAAGGGGAAATATATATTGATTGTAGACGATATGATAGCATCTGGAGGCTCTGTCATAGATGTGGCTACCGAGATGAAAAAGCGCGGTGCATTGGGCGCGTATATTGTGGCGACTTTTTCTTTCTTCACTGACGGAATTGAAAAATTTGAGGAAGCGTACAAAAAAGGAATTATCAAGAAAATTTATACCACAAACCTCACATATTTGCCGAACGAATACAAAGGCAAATTGTGGATATGCCTAGTAGACTGTCTTGAATTCTTGGCACGCATTATCACGAACATAATAGAAGGACAAAGCATCAGTTATCTCGTGGATTCAGATGAAAAGATCAAAGAACTTTTAATAGAACATAACCGTCACCTTATATAATAAAAATCACCAGTATACCTTGTGGTTTTGTATGTAATGTGTCAGCCTTGATTTAAAATAACACAAAAATGTTTACATTTTTTTGCGTAAATATGGTTTGATTTTTATTACAATTCCAATTTTTTATTTGATCACTTTTATTATTTTTATTGTCACCAGAAACTTCAGCCTGATCTAAAGACAACCTCGCGGTTTTAATTCACAAAAAAAAGATAGATCTTAAAGTGATCTATCTTGATTCGCTCCAAGTATCTATCTTTTTCTTATTTCGCACTTATATACTCTTCCTTTCGTTCCAACTCTGACAATGCCGAATTCACAACCTTGTCAGTTTCGACATCCAGAACTTTTGTATCTTTTAAATATGCATCAATTCCTTCAATCTGTTTCCTAATTCTACTTATATTTTTACTAGATTTTAAATCCTCGCTTGCTGTCAGTTTTTTCACTGCTTTAGTGGCAGTCTTTATAACATTCTTTTTGAAAGCGTCTTTATAATTTGACCTAATGATTCTCCCTCTATTCAAACGAGATAGATATTTAGTCCATCTTTTACTTGCATCATTAAATTCATAATCTAAATACAAATCTTCGACCGAATTGATGTTCAAATCGGAAATAAATTGGTTAACGTTGCTCGCTTCTTTGATGTCATACACGCCGTACTCTCCTAAAATGTAATTAGATATTTCACCATTAGGCAATCTCAATTTCGTAAAGGCAATCATTTTTTCTCCACTAGGGCAAATGACCAAATGCGGATACGAATATCTAATTTCTGAAGATTGTCTTGACGTCAGTATTTTATCTAGTTTAGATAATGATACTGCATCTAGCCAACTCACCTTTGTGTCTATTAGTTGATTAATTAATTTTTTTTGTTCCATAATTCTCCTTTTATTCCCTATATCTAATTATATCACAAATATTTTGATTTTTCAATAGTCTATCCAATATTTTTAAACATAGTATTTTTCACAAAATTCAAATTTGAATTTTCATCTTACTTCAAATGGCACTGAACAAGACAAATTCGATATGATTATTCCAAAAGCCACAATTATCAAACTTTTCAATATTTTCTTTATTTCTCCTTAATATTTCGTTTCTCACTCGTTCAATAATAGCCATTCTTTACTCCAAAATATAAAATTCAAACAAATTTATTTATATATTCAATGATAGCATTTTCATCTTCTAGTTCAATCTCTTTCAAATATAATTCTTCCATTTTTTACTTCTTATTTTTCCCAATGTATAATAGGTGAAATGAGAGCCCTTGCAGTGTTGAATTTTCGCAGGTCACTAGGTGATATTTTTTGAAAAATTCAAAATCTATATTTGTCATTATAAAGTTTTTTCTATCTTCTTTTAAAACTAAAATACTGTCGGTTGCAACTAAGTGCAATGGTTTGAAAGGAAAAGTTTTGAATAGCCCCTTGAAGTCCTCAATCTCAAAACCCGTGAACCCCTGCTCAGGGAATTGTCTCGGCTTGAAATCTTCAGTAAAATTTTCTTTGATCGAATCTATGACCGATTGACCGCCATCCATTCCGCAACCACAGACAAAATTGTGGATAGAATGAATGCGAACATCAAAATTCCGTTTACTTTGCATACTCTCATCGCCTCGATTATCGCTTGTTTTCGATCTTTTTCATTATACAGATGATATAGTGGGCCGAGCACCAACACCATATCAAAACTTCCGTCTTAAACAGCGAAAGGTCCAACGCGTCTATATGGTCCTATATTTTCTATTTTTTTTCGAATTCTTTTTCAAAATTTTAGGATTGGACTTTAGCAATTTCTACGGCGGTCACATTATAGCCTAATTTTGCCAGTGCAATCAAGTATCTACCTGTCCCTCGCTCCAACCTCCGAAATTTTCATCTTGGGTTTCAAATATTTCTGGATGTATTGCATAGTGGTAAAAATTCCAATTGACATACAATGAACGCGTAAACCTTGTATTCTCTTGTCCTTTACCATAAATTTCATTCAATATTTTAATATTTTTTTCATTTCTTTATTTATATCATTATTTCTTCAATCGCCTAGATTGCTTCAACATATTTTAATGTACCCGCACTTTCAATAAATCAATCCGCTTCATTTTTTAATCTTTTAAACTTATCATTCATATTCCTTTCTCCTTGTAGTCAAATTCAATTTTCAAATAATAACGCTAATTTAATTTTTCTGTTAGCATTTTATACTTGTCTTGAAACACTAATGGGACGAATGCAAAAATCACTGCGTCTTTATCCACTTCTGCACGCGAGATTATACCATTAGATAAATATCCGGTGTTCCATTGAGTTTGCTTGTTGTCTATGATAGAGTCGATTGTTTCAATCACTTTATTCAGCAATCCATTTTCGCGAACATATCTAAACATCTCTCTATTGATCCTCAAGCCCAACACTTGCCCGTTGACTTGTTACCTAAATTGTCCTCTACCACAGCATAAGTTACGACATAAGGCAATCCATTCTCATCTGGCAAATATCCGCCCTCTATTGAACAAATATAATCATATTTTATATCATTAGCTGTCGCATATTCTTTCAACCCAGCGTCCCTGTTCTCACACCAACGCACTATTTCAAACCCAATTGGTTTGCTCGGCACATTCGACTTTACATCCACTGTGAAGATCTCTGCATTCGCTAGTTTCAACTGCGCAAGTGCCATCTTCCGCGCATTCAATTTTGACAGATTTTTACTCCCCCCAATAAAATTTTCATAATCTCCCGCTCTTAATCATTAATACAAAAAAATAGACCAACTATCAAACAAAATACATATTATATTCGAATTTTACACTTATAAACATTGACAAATCTTAAATTAATTGTTAGAATAATATTGCTTTCAAATTTTATCAAAATGCCTGGAAGCAAATTTATAAACCGAAACCGAATCAAACATTCAAAATTTTCTATACACTTATATGTTGCGTCTCAGATACCGTACGCTTGGCAAAATAAAACTTGAACTCTTTAAAACTAAAAACATAAAAATGTCTAATATTTGGTTCGTGCTGGTGTGGCTCAGCGGTAGAGCACCACCTTGGTAAGATTTGAAATGCCTAAAATTACCGATTTAAAAACTTAATAAATTATCCTATTTTTATAGATATGCTACTGTGGCTCAGCGGTAGAGCACCACCTTGGTAAGACAAGGAAAACGCATTTTCAAGCAATCTTACAACTAAATATTCGCTCCGTTTTGGAGCTATGCTGATGTGGCACAGTCGGTAGCGCACCGCCTTGGTAAGATAAAAAATAGCAAATTTTACCACTTAAAAAACAACAAAATTTAACCCAAAAACTGAATATGCTAATGTAGCACAGTCGGTAGTGCACCGCCTTGGTAAGGCGGAGGTCACGGGTTCAAGTCCCGTCATTAGCTCCAATCATAAACCTTTGAAAAACCCTTATAAATAGGCACTTTCAAGGGTTTTTCTTTTGCAAAAATATTTGCTCATTTTTTTGCTAAAAAAACATTAGGTGTCAATTTAGGATGTCGTAGGTGTCAAAAAAATCGCACAAAAAAAGGCAGATAGTCCAAAATCGGACTACCTGCCTAATTCTTTCTAAAACTATCAAAAACTACTCCCGTAGGTGTCAATAGGTGTCAAATTTATTACCGCAACCAATTAGCATTTTCAACATCGCACCAAATATCTTTAACGAATTTTCCGTTGATTTGTGCTTTTTCTGCAAACTCTTCTATATCATTAAACATTTCATATGTATCAGTGTTCATTCCCCAAAATTCTACACCTTCATTTTCTATACCCATCAACCCATAAGTTATACCATTATAGGTAAATTCCATTTCTCCATAAAAATTATATCCATCAATAAAATCCTCAAAGTTTGGAATAAATGGTTTTCCTTCTTTGTATAATTTTCTCGCTTTATTTAAAGAAATTAAGTTTGGACACATTACTCTATCTGGAAACTCGTCATGAATTTTACTATGATCCCATCCACAATTTTTACATGTGTCTCCATTGCCAACAGAGTCCACAAAAATAACATGGCTACACACAGGACATTTGGATTCAATATTATATTCGTGTTGTTTATACATAATTTAGCCCTCCTTTAGTTTTAACAATAATTGGTATCTATTTCTCGATTTTCATCATATTTTAATCTTGGAACTTTTTGATTCCAGTCCCAAGGGTGATCATGTGGGAATTTATGGGGTTTTTTAGGATTATTATCTGGGTGTTTCCAATCTCTATTCCAAATAGCTCGACCATCTGGTCCATACCATCTTTGTTGTATAAGGTTACCATTTTCATCAAATAAATCTATTCTTGTGTTTGGGACTGATATTGCTTTTAAACATCCAATTCTTCCGATTTTTGCTTCTATTCCGCCACTTGGCTTACACATTCCCATTATAGCACCTCCTGTGGTAAAAGTTCAAATATTTTTGAAAAAGTTTTGCCACCATCCCCAAATAAAGCGAAAGTTAGTTCTTTTCCATTTAAGTTTTCTACTTTTAATATTGTTTTAAATTTACCAACAACATTATATTTTGTTTTTATTTTTTGTTTATCTAAATACCATTCAATTTTATTTGTATCATTAGATAAGACTTCTATTGTTCCTTGATAATTATCGATTCCAATTGATATTACTTTAGGTGGATTAATCCAATATTTTGGCGGTGAAGATTGATAAAGTTGAAAAAGGTTTTTCTTATCTTCAAACGACATCATTGCCCAATCAACATATTCATATACGCTTCTAACAAACGGAATATTTTTTTCTTTTATTGTTGCATTTTCAAGCCCAAATTTAGATAAGTCGGCTACAATTTTCCATCTATAAATCTTATTTCTTTCTTCAAAGTCCATTTGTGCTTGTGTTAAATGAGAAGCATAATCTAATTCGCTACACTTATTTACATTCATAAAATGTCTTTTGGCTTCTTCTCCATAACCTAATCTTTGAGAGTTTCTAATATGTTTAACTCCGTGACATTTACTACATATTCCGATTATGTCTTTAAGTGTTTGAGTTTTCTTTTTTATATCAAATTCCCATACTTCATGAGCGTCTAAATCGTCTGTTTCATAATCGCAAATTTGACATCTGTGATTTGTTTTTTTATAGCAAGCATTTCTAACAATGTCCCATTCTTTTTTAGGCAGAGTTTTGCTAAAATCATTATTCCATGCTCCTTTAGGAAGCATCTCAATTGTGAGTTTAAAATTTTTCATAGGTCACTCCTAAATCTCGGGATATAACTCGCCGGCAAGATATTTCTCTGTAAATTTGGCAAGTACCATTTTTTTAATTAGTTCTTCCTTATTGTAAGGGGCTATGGCTTTTATATTGCCTTTCATTTCTGGGAACGGGGTACCATAGCAAATAATAGCCGATGGCTCTATAATTTCTAACATTTTGTTATATCCTAGCATAAATCCTTCTTTATTGTCTTCTCTTGTATATGTTGACACAGCTACAACCGAGCCTTTTTCAATTCCATCAAAGCAAAACTCCATGCAAGGAATTGACCCCCAAGAGATTGTTGGTATAACAGTCATTCCTTGTTTTTGCCAAAATGCACCACACCATCTGTTTTTAAACACACTATCTATTTGTCTAGCAAGTGGCATGTCTTTATATGTGCTAAATTCAGGTGTAAGTAAAGCATAATATTGGTCTAACTTCTCAAGAGCAACTTCTGGTTTTTCATAAACATTGTCAAAAAGCCAATCGTAAGTAAAAAAGTGAATTGTTCTATATCTATTTTCATCATCATTTAATTTTGTTTTTGTATAATTCCATAGTTCAATTTTATCCAAATCAATTTTTTGTTTTTTGATAAGTGGCATTCCATATTTTCCAACGCCTTTGAATTCATTTCTAACTAGCCTTTGTTTGTTTTTTCGCTTTTCATCTTCATATTCATTGTTTTCTTTGTTAATTTCATAATTTTGGTTCATAAGTTTCTCCTTTTAAAATGCAAAAGGTTGAAGAAACAAAACATTTCTTCAACCTTTTTTAGCATTATATCATATGGGTTTTAACAAATTCAACATTCACTGCCATTTTTTATTACATTTCCATATCACTTTGTTTTTTACGCTTTCTTTCTCGACGTTCTTCCATAAGTTGTTGGAGCATATCATCAAACTCATCATCAGACATATCTTTAACAAGTTTTTCTTTTCGTTCTTCAATAACTTCTTCTCTTATGTTTTGGTCAATTAACATCTGTTCTTCTTTAACTTTTTCATTAAACTTTTCGGTTGTCTGTCTTACATATTCATTATCCACAGAGTTATATACTGTGATTGTGGTTTTCACATCACGATGTCCTAAAAGTTGTTGAATTATTTTCGGATTTTCGTTCATTTCAAAAAGCATATTTGAGAAAGTATGACGAAGTCCGTGAAAGTGAATGTGATATTTATTTAGTCCATTTCTTCGTTTGAACCTATCAAAGATTACTCTTGTACCATAATAAGTTCTGTAACTTCCATTATTATTAGCAAACACAAATGAAGTTGGTGCAGTTAAACATAAAACCCTTGAAACCCTAGTAAAATAGGCACTTTCAAGGGTTTTCTTTATTACTAAAATTTACAAATTTTTATCAAAAAATCGTTTACTGTCAATTTTAGGACTAATTGCTGTCAAAATAGGGACAAAAAATAGACCGATAGTCAAAAAATCAACTATCGGTCTAATTCTTTCGTAAACTCTCTAAAACTGGTACATTTGCTGTCAATTGCTGTCAAATTATTTTTTAGGATATCTATCTTTCGGCA